>NZ_PVXQ01000016.1 GCF_002995745.1 Clostridium vincentii
ATAAATCCAACTCCATTCTTTTTATCTTAGCAATAAAATTATAATGGATAATTTATGTATTGGGGAGATGTTTTTACATCTCCTTTATTTTTTTGCTACCTTTGCCTACTAAAATTATACTCTAACTTTTATATTATTTATTGTTCTAATTTTGTATGTTTATTTGATCTTTCTACTTTTAGAGGCAACAAAAAAAGGATTAAGCAAATCCTGCTTAATCCCTTTATGTATTTCTTTTTTAAGAAGAAAAATTCATACCTGAATAATTATCTTATCCTTAATTTTCTTTTTTCTTGCTTTTAGCATAATGGCGATTTTTATCATTTTTCGCTACATTATTTTTTGATGAACTTGTTCCTTTGCCTCTCCTATTATCAGGAGAAGTAGTTCTTGACGTCGAAGCTTTTCGAGTTGATACTTCTTTTGATTTAAGAGGCTCTTCTACTAATTGAAATGGATGATCTTCAACTACAGGTATTGTTTTAGATATTAGTTTTTGAATATCACGTAGTAGAAGCTTTTCTTCTTGATTACAAAAAGAAATTGCCATTCCTCCAAGTCCAGCTCGTCCAGTACGACCTATTCTATGAACATAGGTTTCTGGAACTTCTGGTAAATCTAAATTAATTACATGAGATAATTCAGCCACGTCAATTCCACGCGCTGCTATATCTGTTGCAACCAATATTCTTATCTTTTTTTCTTTAAAGTTACTTAAAGCTAACTGCCTTGCATTTTGAGATTTATTTCCATGAATCGCTTGGGATTGAAGCCCAGCTTTTTCTAAAGCTTTTACTATTTTATCTGCTCCATGTTTTGTTCTGGAAAACACTAATGCAGACACGATAGATTCATCTTTTAATAAATGAATTAGCAAGTGTATCTTATTGCTTTTATTCACATAATAAACTGCTTGTTCTATGATATCAACCGTAGAAGATACGGGTGTTATTTCTACCTTTACTGGATTCTTTAGTAGGTGATCTGCAAGCTTTGCAATTCCATTAGGCATAGTAGCAGAAAAAAGCATGGTTTGTCTGAAATCAGGAATAAATTTAATAATTTTTCGTACATCTTGAATCATTCCCATATCAAGCATATGATCTGCCTCGTCAAGTACAAAGTATTTTATACTATTTAAGTGAACAAAGCCTTGGTTAATTAAATCTAATAATCTACCTGGAGTTGCCACTACGATATCAATTCCGCTGCCCAGTGACTTTGTCTGAGGATTTTGGGATACTCCACCGAATATCACTAGAGTTTTAATATCTAGATGTTCCCCATAAGATTCAAAGCTATCTCCTATTTGAATTGCAAGCTCTCTTGTTGGAGCTACTATCAATGCTTTTATTTTTCTATTTCCTTTTAGGTTTTTTGGCTCAGCTGCAAGACCTTGTAAAATTGGTATAGCAAATGCTGCTGTCTTTCCAGTACCAGTTTGAGCGCAACCTAATAAATCCATTCCTTTAAGTAATGATGGAATAGCTTTTACCTGTATAGGTGTAGCTTTAGTATATCCTTCAGTTTTTAAAGCCTTCTGTATAGGCTCAATTATATTTAAATCTTCAAATAACAATATTATTTCTCCTTTTAATCTTTATTTTTATTGTAATTAAGTATTGTGATTCATAAACTATGTAGTTTCACATTAAATATTAACACAATAGTCTTATATATGACAATATTGTGTTCATTTATTTATGGAATAATCGTCATATTTTGTGTTTTAAAATATTTCCATCGTCTTGAAAAATTTATATCAATCTACTATTCTTCACTAGATTTTAAGCTAGATGACACTACCGAATCTGATTGTGATTCTGATAAAATTTGCTTTTGATTATCTTTTATAAGATAAATTTTCACTAAAAATAATATTGCTAATGTAATAACACCAATTAACATATCTATAGCAGCAGTATTATAAATAAGCATTTTTCTAGCCATAGCATATATCATTACACCTATCACATTATTTGGATTATGTTTTACTAACATCATTGATAATTCAAGTGCAATTATCAATAAAAGCATAAATGATGTCAATTCTTGAAAAGTATCATAATTTACTAATTCCTTTAAATAACCCATATCTTTATATAAAGTTATCACCAGTCCCAGAGCGCTAATCAAAACTAAAATGATAAGTAATACTGCTAGAAAAATTTCTATGCCTCTAATAACGAAAATAACACGATTAGATAACTTTTCATACAATATTGGCTTTTTATTAAAAATATTCATTTGATTCCCCTTTAATTAATTTTATTTTTTAGTATTAAAATGCTTCTTCAGTTCATTATACATCATTTCTGATATTTCTTCATTTCTTGTTACCTTACCTTCATATTGATTGGTCACTACTTTTTTCATAACCTCTATGTACGAAAATGCTAATGATGTAGTCAATAAACTTGCTGTAACTCCACTAATAAGGCCCCCAATTATTGTTCCTGCTCCTGGTAAAAACTTTATTAAATTTGCAACCACAGTCCTTCCTGCAAATGTTGCCCCTGCAATGCCTCCAACTCCTGTTGATATTGCCAGAAGTAAATTTTTATCAATCTTAAGACCAAAAATTGTTGTTATGTGAGCTAACATTCCTACTTGTTCCGGAACTAGTATTGTAGCATCTGAAAATGGAATTGGTGAGAATCCAACCCCAAATGAAGTTGTTATATACCCCAATGCCCATTTAGTAGCTTCGTCTACTTTTCTTTTTATATCTACCTTCTGGGCATTATTAAAAGCTCTTCTTATACCTTGTGGTAAAATTTGATATGTTTTTTCCACCAATTCCACTAAACCAAATTCAGGTAACTCTACACTTCCAAATTTAATAGGTTCTGCCAATACTCTTTGTATGCCTCGTATGTCTAAATTCAAATTATCAATGTACTTTTCTAGTTCCTTTGAATTATCACTAAAGCTTTGAGTTAATACTATAACTACTGGTATCTTTTGAGCTAACTCTTTAATCCACTCAATCTCAAAATCCTCAATTCTATTAGACGCTGCATTAATACAGTACCATACAACATGGATTAAATTTTCTGTATTTATATCTCGACTATTATGTATTCTATCTATTTCAGCATTAATATCATTTCTTACCTTCTTCTGAATTTCCTGATCTAATTCTAGGCCTCTACTATCATATAAATTAATAGGAATACCTTCTTTAGTAATTTTTTTCAGGTATTGTGTTACTGGTCTTCCTATCCCAGTTTCAGCTAAACTTTCTCTGAATATATTATTTATTAATGTACTTTTTCCAACCCCTGTTTTTCCAATTAACATTATATTAGCCGGTATAATTTTTTTTTCTTCTTCAATTATTTTATTGAATAGTTCATTTACAAAATTATGATTTTCCATAAGCACACCCGCCTTTACTTTATATTATAACAAAATGTATCATAACAATTCAATAAAATAACTATTTACAGTATAAAGCTTGTGGTGCTGATGATTAATATACCTTAAACTCAATATGATGTATAACTACTGTACTCTTTTCTACGTAGCAAAAAATGACTAAGCAAATCATGCTTAGTCATTTTATTTATCTAATTCTTTGTCTGTTTACTCTTACACTTTTTTGACTATCTTCACAACTACTTCACCATGTGGAGTTTGTGCAAACATATCTTTGACCCTAAGCTTTACTATCTCATATCCAGACTCTACTAATACCTTTAGATCATTAACTAAGGTTTTAGGATTACAAGATACATAGATTATCTCCTTGGCATTAAACTTAATTACATAATCAAGTGCCTTTGGATGAACTCCGCTTCTAGGTGGATCTAGTATAATTATATCTGGCTTATACTTAACAGTTTTAATTATTTCAGCTACATCTCCAGCTAAGAATTCACAGTTATTAAGACCATTTAGCTTAGCATTTTCCTTAGCTGCCTCAACAGCCTCCTCAATAAGCTCAATTCCAACAACCTTCCTGGCATTCGGTGCAACTATTTGACCTATGCTTCCAGTTCCACAATATAAATCAAATACTGTTTTGTCATCAGAATTTCCCATATATTCCCTAACTATACTATAGAGACTTTCTGCTCCTTTAGTATTAGTTTGGAAAAAGGAAAATGGTGATATATTAAATCTTAGTCCTAATAAATTCTCCTGTATATGGTCTATACCATATAGCACATTAACTTTTTCAGGAATAACTGCATCTGATAAGGAATCATTTTCTGTGTGTAATAGAGAAACTAGATTTCCATCAAATTTAGTTTCTTTTATTATATTTACATACTCAGTTAAATCAAAATCCACTTGAGTTGTAGTTACTAAATTAACCATTAACTCTCCAGTGTTTTTTGCCTTCCTTATAACCAGATGTCTTAAGTATCCTTCTCTTTTCATAACTCTATAATAAGTTAATTCCTGCTTTTTAAAGTAATCTACTGTTAATGTAAGTATCTTTCTGAAATCTTCATCAACTATCTTACATTGATCCACATTAACAACTGCAAAGGATCTATTTTTCATATGCATTCCAAGAGTAAGTTCTCCACCTTTTTCCAGGTCTCCAAAGGTGAATTCCATCTTATTTCTGTATTCCCATTCTTCATAACTTCCCGTTACCCCTTCATATTCTAAAGGTTTAAGGCCAGCTTTTTCAAAAAGATCTAGAACTTCATTTCCTAAAAATTCTAGTTGCTTTTCATAGGTTAAATTTTGAGATGAACATCCTCCACAAATTCCAAAGTGGGGACATTTAGCTTCTATTTCGTATTCTGCTCTTTCAACAACCTCTAAAGGTTTTATTTCAGCATAATCAGCTTTTTTCTTTTTAATTCTTCCCCTTATTACTTGCCCTGGGAAAGAGTTTTTTACGTATATCTTCTTATCGCCTTCTCTGCCTATTCCCATTGAAGGAAATTCTGTTTTTTCAATTTTAACTAATATCTCATTACCTTTTTTCATTATATACTCCTATTTATATCTTTAATCTCTTGTTCTTTTTTAACTTTTACTCTGCTTTAATAGCTTCTGTTTTAGCTATTCCATCAAGCTTTAATATTCTTTTACCTAAAGTTGTACCATATCTTGAATTCTCCATAATAGGGAAATAGAATACATTACCTATAAATAAATATGCAGTTAAAAACACTTCTGGCTGCACTATTTTAAAGCCCGCTGCTCCAAGTATAAACTCTGTTACAAATAATAAAATTGCAGCAACCCCAAATAATATCATTTCATCTAATAAATTAGCAAATATTTTCTTAATCAAATTTATTCCTCCTATAAGTCTTTACATTAAAATATTATATTTCTCCTAACACCACTTAATTATATCATTAAACCTATAATTTTAAAACTGTAATCCTTATATAGTAATTTTATCCTTAAGCTTTTCAAAAGAAGCCTCCCCTATTCCCTTAATATTTTTAATATCCTCAATTGACTCAAATCCGCCCTTTTCTTCTCTATAGCTTATTATATCCTTTGCTCTAGCAGGGCCTATCCCTGGCAAGGTATCTAGTTCAGCTTCACTTGCTGTATTTATATCTATAATTGGAGACACATCCTCATTACTTTCATTTGCTACTACCTGTTTCACTTCATTTTTATTCGCTATATTTATTGACTGATGATTTTTAAGTTTTTCTGCTCTATTAATTTTGTTCATATCAGCATCTGGCTTTAATCCACCTGCCTCCGATATTAAATCCTCAATGATACTTTCCTCTTTTAGCCAGTATATATTAGGATTCATTATCTCCCCCTTTATCTCAACTACAATCTTATTATCCTCTATTGCAACTACTTCTTTTATTTCATCCTCAACAAATATGCTTTCATTATCATTTTTTTTCAACTCTTTCTGTCCTCCAGTGAGATATGAAAAAAGCATATATGATCCTAATATTATAAGCAACACTACAATTCCAATAGTTTTATAATTTTTTTTCATAAATTTCCTCCTTAAAAGTACTTCTTAATTATTGACAAATGAATTTTATTTATCCAATATTTTGGTAATTTTAATATTTATCTAGGATTTTCGCTAATACTTTGATAGAATGTATTAATAATATAAATTTAATTGAGAGGTAATCTATGAATAAACTAAAAATGTATTTAAATATATTAATATGTTTTGTTGTTATATTAATTGTTACTACTTTAATAATTCCATCCATAGCGTCTTACGCAACAGCAGAACCTCCACAAATAAATTCTGAAGGTGCTACCTTAATGGATGCTACAACTGGCCAAATTCTATATTCTAAAAATGGCGACACTAACTATTTTCCTGCATCTATAACAAAAGTTCTTACTGCTTTAGTAGTTTTAGAAAACACTAAATTAGATGATAAGGTAACTGTAGGTGAGAAGCCGCCCTTTGCAGATGGAACATCTGTTGGAATTAAAACTGGTGAGATATTTACAGTTCATCAGCTTCTTTTAGGACTTTTGCTAGAATCAGGCAATGATTGTGCTGAAGCTTTAGCAGAGCATGTATCTGGCTCCTGTGAAGAATTTGCCAAACTTATGACTGAGCGTGCAAAGAAACTTGGAACTAAAAGTTCAACTTTTAAAAATCCTAGTGGTTTACCAGATCCTGAACATGTTACAACATCTAATGATTATTCTTTAATAATGAAGGAAATTATTAAAAACCCTGATTTCTTAGATATAGATAAGACAACTAATTTGCAGCTACCTACTAGCAATTTAGGGGAACAAAGAATATTCAATAATCGTAATTACATTTTGCTTAAAAATTCAAATTACTATTATCCATTCTCTATAGCTTCGAAGAAAGGGTATACTATAGATGCGAAATTCACAAATGTAATATCCGCTACAAAAGATGGTCGTACTTTAATTGTTACTTCATTGAAAGGTGAAGATATTAATAAGTCCTATGAAGATGCAACTAATTTGTTAAATTATGGTTTTGACAATTTTACAAAGGTTACACTTTATTCACAAGGTGATATTGTTGATTCTATTTCATTAAGTGATGGTACTTCTCTTCCTCTACTTGCTTCTAAGGATATTTATTATACTGTGAAGACGGGTGATCAGGATACCTTAGATAAATCTGTGGATTATGAAGCCCCTACTGATTTAGATAACAAGTCCCTTACTCGAGGAGAAATCTTAACTAAAGGAAAAGTTATCTTAAACGGGGAAGAAATTCAAGATATTGAGTTAGCAAGTGGTATTTCAAGAGATTCTAATGCAAAAATGACTCTAGCATCTTTTTTTGAAAACTACACCACTATTATAGTTTTATTAGGTGGAGGAATTGTTATTCTATTTGTAATCAAAACTATTAATAGACGAAAAAGGATACGTGAAAGAATTAGAAGATCACGCATAAATCAAATCTTAAATAAATAAGTTAAAGGTCAATGGAAATCCAATTAACCCTTAGACAAAATCAAAAAAATAACAGACCAGTATACTGGTCTGTTATTTCTTTTCATAGGACTTATTTTATATTCTTTCTAATAAATTTTTCATATCTTCTGGAAGTTCTGATCTCAATGATAAAATTTTCTTTGTTTTTGGTGACATAAAATCTAATCCATAGGCATGTAGTGCCTGTCTTTCAATTAAACCTTTTTCCTCTTCTCCATATCCATATAAGGTGTCTCCATAGATAGGATGGCCTAAATGATTGAGATGTACCCTTATTTGATGTGTTCTACCCGTTTCTAATTTACACTCAATTAAATCTCCCCCATCAAAGCTTTCCAACACCTTATAATGAGTTATGCTTCTTTGGCCTCTTTCATCCACAACCCTTCTAACTATGTCCCCTTCATCATTTCTATAAATAGGTTCATCTATTGTACCTTCTTTTTCCTCTAAGTGTCCGTGTACAATAGCTAAATACCATTTCTGTAATTCATTTTTTTCCATTTGCTTTGATAGAGCCATATGTGCATATTGATTTTTTGCGATAATAATTAGTCCTGAAGTATCCATATCTAATCTACTTACAAGTCTTACTATGCAATTTTGCTTACTCTCTTGAAAGTAATATAAAACTCCATTTGCTAAAGTACCTGTTGTATAGGTACTATTTGGATGAACCACAATATTAGGTTGCTTATTTACAACTAAAATTTCTGAATCCTCATAAATTATATTAATATCCATCTTCTCTGGAACTATATTTTGACTTTCTACTCTCTGAAGCTTAACTGCAACTTCATCACCTGTGTGTAGAATTTCTCGCATTCTAACTGGAATATTGTTAACTAGAACCCTTTGCTCCTTAGAAGCGCTTCTAATTAGTCTACCTGACAGTTCCAAATCTTCTTTTAGAAACTGTCTAATGGTAAGTCCTTCATAATTTTCTTCTACTTTTTTTTCTAAAGTACTCATTGCTACTCTCCTAATTTTTTATAATCATTTCCTATTATAATAACTACATCATAGTCATTGTATTCACTATCTGTTGGTTTCCCCTCGAATTTAGTTATTTCACTTATCTGTGAAGCTAAAATCTTCTTAATATCCTTATCATCCGTTTGGATAACACTTTTTTCGTGAGGATCTGCATTGCCAGTATCAATTTTAGACCATCCAAAAACCTCTAAAGCAGTCTTCGCTTGTGCTGCTTGCGAAATAATCTTAGTTCCATTAAGAATCAATATCCTTGATTCGCTTTTGCTGCTTGTAGTTGCCACAGCTCCGGATTGAAGAGACTGTAAAAGCTCTTTATTGCTATTTTTATTAAATACTAAATAAGATTGTCCACTTATTGTTTTAGGATCTCCTTGTATTGTTTTCATTTCTAATTTATCTTTTAGTGTTACAAATTTTAATCCATAATTTATCATATTAAATGAAGACATATTAGTATCCATATTTTCTGCTACAGAATTTAATATTTTTGATAATTTAAATATTATACTTGGACTCTTACATTTATCTACAATCTTTTGCAAGAACTCGTGTTGATTATTAATTCTATCTAAGTCTCCATTTGCTAAGCCAGAACCATCATTGTTTTTTCTCCATCTAAAATACTCCTCAGCCTTTTGACCATCAAGTTGAACAGTAGTCCCTTCTTTGAAATTTATATGAAGATCTTGTGCATCATCATCATAAATCATATTTCTTTTTATATCTACTTCTATACCTCCAATAGCGTCTATGAATCCTCTAAAGGCTGCATAATCTATTTTTACTATATAGTTTACAGTTACAGATAGCATATTTTCAACAACAGTTTTAACCTTTTGATCTCCACCATTTTGGTATGCTGCATTAATTTTATAAGTACCACTATTATCATTTACTAGAGTATCTCTTGGAATAGATATAACCTGTGCACTTTTACTTTCTTTATTATAGTTAATCATCATCATTGTATCAGTTCTTTTTATATCATTATTTTCTGCTTGATTAACATCTCCTATATCCATACCTAAGACCAAGATATTAACTGAATCTCCAGCTGGTGCAGTGGCTTTTATTGTATTCTCATTATTTATCTTAAAGAAAAATCCAATTAATGAAAGTATAGCGCTTAAAATCATTATTGTAATGCAAATTGAAATTCCTAAAACAATTTTTTTAACTATACTTTTATTTTTCTTTCTTTTATTTTTCAAGCTTACCTTCTGTTTTTTTCCCTCAGGTACATCTTTAAATTTAACATGTCTACTTCTTTCAATATCCTCTAAGCTACGAGGTGCTCTTCGTTTTCTCTTCCTTCTTATAGCTTCTGGTTCTCGTCTATCCGTCCCCATACCCTTTTCCCCCTCTTACTCTACCCTATTGATTAGTAAATAATTTCTTGCCTTAATAGTATTTAAATCAATAGGATCTCCCCTTAGAAGTAAGAAATTTATTGTCTGCGTAAGTCCTAACAAAACTCCCTCATCTAAATCATTAAGAGTTACTTCTCTTAACTTCTTTATTCCTTCAAAAATTCTTGCAGGTTCTATCATATCTGATATATATATTATCTTCTCAAGCTTTGTCATTTTTTCTTTTCCAGTAGTATGCCACCTAATAGCACCTAAAATGTCTTCATCCTCTATGTTCAGTACATTTTTTGCTACATATGGTCCTACTATACCATGCCAAAGCTGGAGAGTATTTTTTTCATCTTCACTTAAAATTACATTATTTTTTATTATTAACATATTCATCTCATCTTGGGTAGTATTCTTTGCAATATCATGGCATAATGCTGCTATCTCAGCTTTTTCTTCAGAAACACCATTTATAATAGCTAACTTTTTTGCAACTGAAACAACTCCTAAGGTATGTATAAACCTATCTTCATTTAATACAACCTTTACATATTTATATGCTTCTTGCAGTATACTCATATTAATCCTCCCCATAGAGATTTTTTTCTTTTATAATTTCTATTACTTTTTTAGGAATAAGTTTATTTATATCTTCACCTAAATTTATTGCCTCTCTAATACCTGTGGAGGAAATATCTAGTTCTGTTAGATTCAATATAATAACTTCTCCGCTATATTTGTGTTCTATATTATCCTTTTGTTCTAAAAGAGACTCATTGCTATATCCAGGTCTAGTAAATACAACAAACTTACAAAGCTGAAATATTCTCTCAACACCCTTCCATTGTCCTAAGTTCATTAAACAATCTGCACCTGTAATAAAATATATCTCTCTATCTGACTTGCTAAAATGCTCTAATGTTTCAAAGGTATAACTCATACCTTCCTTGTTTATTTCATAATCAGAAACCTCAAAACCTTGTCTACCTTCTATAGCTTTTTTTACCATAATAAACCTTAAGGAAGCCTCAGTAACCTTCTTATTTATTTTAAGAGGCTGGCTTCCCGCTGGTATAAATATTATTTTATCTAATTTTAATGTTTTTATAGCTTGTTCTGCTATATGAAGGTGGGCTAAATGTATAGGATCAAAAGTTCCTCCAATTATACCCAGCCTCTCCACAACTACTTACTTGCCTTTGGTAATTCTATTGTTGGCTTATTCTTTGATTGCTTAAATAATACCAACTTACTTCCGATTGCTTGAACTCCTTCAGCTTTTAATGCTTTGCAAATAGTATCTGAAGCTTCTCTTGCATCTAATCCACTATTTTCTAAAACACTTAGCTTAATTAATTCTCTTTTTTCTAAGGCTTCCCCTACTTGCTTTAAGAAGGTATCCTCAATTCCATTTTTCCCTATTTGAAAAAGCACATCTAAATTATGAGCTAATTTTCTTAAATAGGCCCTTTGTTTTCCTGTTATCATCCTTTTTCCTCCTATAATAAATACTCAAATTCGAAGTCATTAAGTTTAACTGTATCTTCATCTTTAATTCCCATTGCTCTAAGGTCCGCTAATACGCCCTTATTTGTTAATACCTTATGGAAATATCTTAATGAATCTGGATTTTCTACATCTACAGCTTGTAATAATCTATCAACAAATGTTCCTTCAACAAAATAAGTATCGAATTCTTCGCCCTTTTCCATTGTAATTTCATAAGTAAATCTCTTCTCTTCCGGAATATACATTTGTTCTTGTGGAATCTCAAGTTCAGTTAGTGGAATCTCATTAAGCATTCTAGATGCTTCTTTAATTACATCATCAACACCTTCTCTAGTTGCTGCTGACATTCTAAACACCTTAGTAACTCCAAGTTCCTTAACCTTTCTCTCAAAATCTTCAAAACCAGCTTCATCATAAAGCATATCTATTTTGTTTGCTACAACTATTTGAGGCCTATCCCAAAGCTTAACAGAATACTTGTTAAGTTCTTCATTTATCTTTACAAAATCATCAAATGGATCTCTTCCTTCAATTCCTGATATATCCACTATATGAATCAAAATTCTTGTTCTTTCAATATGTCTTAAAAATTGTAATCCTAGCCCAACACCCTCTGAAGCTCCTTCAATAATACCCGGAATATCTGCCATAACAAAAGGCTCAGTGCCATCTGTTCCAACAACTCCTAAGTTTGGCTTTAAAGTTGTGAAGTGATAGTTAGCTATCTTTGGCTTAGCCTTAGTTGTCATTGACAAAAAGGTTGATTTACCAACATTCGGGAAACCTAATAATCCAACATCAGCTAAAAGCTTAAGTTCAAGTATTATTTCCATCTCTTCTCCTGGCATACCTGGCTCAGCAAAAGTAGGCGCTTGCCTTGTAGGCGTACAAAACTTACAATTACCCTTTCCGCCTTTTCCTCCTCTTAGGAATACAAATTTATCATCCAAATGAGAAAGGTCAGCTATTACCTTATTAGTTGAAGCTTCCTTTATAATAGTTCCCATAGGGACACTTATAAATAAGTTTTCACCATCTCTACCATAGCACTTAGTTGTTCCACCCTTTATTCCATCTTCAGCTACAAATTTTCTTTTATATTTAAAATCTAAAAGAGTCGTTATTCCGGTATCTACTACAAATGTAATATTGCCTCCACGTCCGCCATCTCCGCCATCTGGTCCTCCAAGAGGAACATATTTTTCTCGTCTAAAGGAAATAGCACCATCGCCACCCTTACCAGACTTTAAAAGTATTTTTGCATAATCTATAAACATTAAATCACCTGTCCTTGTTTAAAATCTTTTCTTTTCTAGTATTCATAAGTTTTCTTATTTTTATTATATCACTAATAAAATATTCAATACTTAACAATTTCTTAAAATTCAATTTAAAACCTTTTAAAAAAAGCACCCTACTGTAGGGTGCTTTTATTAAGGATAAATTATTCAGCTATTACTTCAACGTCTACTGGGTAAACACTTGCTTTTTTCTTATCCTTACCCATTCTTTCGAATTTAACAACTCCATCAATTTTAGAAAATAAAGTATCATCTCCACCCTTTCCAACATTGTTTCCGGGATGAATCTTAGTTCCTCTTTGTCTCATGATGATATTTCCGCCTAAAACGAATTCTCCATCAGCTGACTTAACACCAAGTCTCTTAGAATGAGAATCTCTGCCATTTCCTGTACTACCTTGACCTTTTTTGTGAGCAAATAATTGAAGGTTCATAATTAACATTGTCTACACCTCCTCTTTTATTAAATTAATATATTCATTACGTTTTTTTATTCCAAACATTTCATCTAAACTTAAAATTACACTATCTAAGCTTTTCTCAAAGGTTTTTAATAAAACTTGTGCTTGATCTATCTCTTCTTGATTAAATCCCTTAAGATTTAATGCAAGATATCCATCCTTCATCTCATAATTTACATTTAGTTTTAACACTTCATCTAAACCTATAATAACACTTTGAGATAACACCGATATAGAATTACATATCATATCGTAGGCATCTCCGGCTAAAATAGCTTCTCTTTCAAAAAGAGCATGATTATTGATTCTAAAGGAAAGGATTTTATTTTTTTTCGATCTAATTTTAATTTCTATCATAAAAATTAAGCTTCGATCTTTTCAATAATTAGCTTAGTATAAGGTTGTCTATGACCATTTTTTCTTCTATAGTCTTTCTTTCTCTTATATTTCATAACTAATATCTTTCTAGCCTTACCTTGAGATACAACCTTAGCTATAACCTTAGCTCCTGCAACTAATGGAGTTCCAACATTTAAAGTTTCTCCTCCAACAGCAAGAACTTCTGTTAGTTCAACTGATGAGTCAACTTCAGCCTCTAGCTTTTCAACAAAAAGAACATCGCCTTCTTGAACTCTGTATTGTTTTCCACCTGTTTTTACTACTGCGTACATTAAAATACACCTCCTCATAACGGTCTCGCCACTATAGGTACAAGAATCTAATTCTTGTTTTAATAAAACCTGTGTGTGAGCGGTCTACCAAGATATTTTATCACAAATCAAAAATATTGTAAAGATAATTTTGTATTTGTCATTTTTTGAAATAATTGCTTGGTTTATGTTTTTGCTACACTAATATCTATTCTTAATATAATATGCCGATGGAACTAATGTAAAAAGATATCCAAGCACTAAATTTCTATAAAACAATGTAGAAGTATTCCCCATTAGCAAAGCTAGATGTACAAGTTTTATTGAATCAAAAAGGCTCACTTCATTAACTCTATTTTGCTTATATATTTCGAAAGCAATTGATCCATATTGTGCTAAGTATACCGTAACTATAATTATTCCAATACTTATTATTAATCCATTTTTGTCCATTCCATGCCCCATTATTTCATAACCCTTGATTGTCCCAATTGCAATTGCTAACCCCCCTATAGAGGATATATATCCTATCTGGCTAATTATAATCCATATTACTGCCCCCAAGAAAGCACCTATTATTGCCCCTATTATTCCTGTGATTAAATTAGGGCCTTGAGACTTATTAACATTTTGATTTACAGAAGTAACCTCTTTTTCTTTTTCTTTTTCTTTTAATTGACACTTTACGCACCATGGTACTAAAAAACCATCTTTTATATATGGAACAACATAATTACTTTGCCCGCACTCCTCGCAGCATGTAACTAAGTCTCTCTCCTTAGCAAAATTTACTACCTCATTTAAAATCACTATGATTATATTTTCTTGTTCCTCTTGTCTAATTTCTTGTGAACATTGTATTTTAATACCACTGCATATATATTGTGCCAATGTAACATAGTTGTATTTATTACTTATATGTCTTAAAAACCCGTTTATTTCATTTACATAATATTCATTTGTTATTCTTATTGGAACGTTAATATAAACTATATTCGAAAAACAGTTTATTGTTATATTATATCCTTCATATGATCCTCCAATAGCATCACCTTTTCCTGAAAACCTCAAGCCTATCTTCTCACTTATTTCATTTAATAATTCATTCCTCATTGTACCAGTCTGCATTTTATTAACCCCCTAATTTAAAGCAAGCTTATTATACCATATTATTCTATTTGTTTTAATATATAACATATTAAATTTAGGGATGAAATAACCAACCTAAAGTCATAAAATACTATGACTTTAGGTTGGTTAGAAAGTCGCTATATTCCTGTGGAAGTGAAAATTTCAGATCTTCTTTCAGAGTAATTCTTAAAGAAGCACTTTACTGTTCCCTTGCTCCATATTACTAAATATATTATAGTTGTCTTCCTTTAATTATGATTCCTCCCTACCTAGCTCCTCATGAATTTTTTCTTTTGAAACCTTTCTTACATGAGGGATTAAGTAAATTAAACTTATTATTAAAGAAGAAATAATATTTAGACTTACCATTGTATATTCCGGCGTTACAATTCTTAATCCATCTGAGCTAGCTAAAATCACTGACCCTATATATCCTAAAATTGTGCCCAAAACTTGACCTATTAGTAAAAACACAACTATTTGAATCATTAGCATTTTCCTTAAGTCTTTTTCTGTAAACTTCATACATCTTAAAACAGCATATTCCTTTCTTTTTGAATTAATATTATTTTTTATTGAATTAACTGCTCCTAAAACAGTAGTTAATATTATTAATATTAAGGCGGCCTTAAAATACTTCCATCTTTCATTCATTGCATTATTACTTTCTTCTAAAACTTCATCCAAAGTTGCCCACTTTATAGATGGATAAGATTTTTTTATTTCTTTTAAATCTTCTTTAATATTCATATTTTCTGTATTTATATATATTTTTGCTAATTGTGATGTATCAATATCTATTAGCGCTGTATTAGATAAATCAATCATTACATCATAAGAATTTGTTATATTTTCTCCATCTATTTCAATTACTTCTAAACTTAAATCATATTTAATTTTTTCTATTTTACCTTCATAATTTTCGTAAACAGGACTAGCTAATCTGATTTTTTCTCCTAATTTAATATTATTTTTCTCTGCAAAAGTCTTACTAACTATTATTTTAGATTTTCCTTCCCCTTGAAAAGCCTCTATTAATTCTTGCTCTTCCATTTCTTTAAAATTACCCAAAGAATACATTATGTTGTTTTTAGAATCACTAACATAGGTTGTTGTGCCTCCTTGAAATACCATAGATGCTTTTACAGCTTCTAATGAGCTTATATCTTTAAATAATTTATTAGCCTTATCGTAATTTAAACTTATATTACTAGATACAACTATATCCGTTAAATATTCTCTTTTATAATAATCCTCACCATTTTGACTTAATACCTTTGTAAATGATCCTCCAATACTTGTTATTATCATTAATATAGCTATTGCTAAGATAATCATAGAGCTCTTTCTTATCTGAGATGCTAATGTCTTAATAGACATAGACCCTATTGTACCGAAAATTAAATTAAAAGGTTTTTCTAATGGTTTTAATATATTCCTCATATTAATTCGCATCCATAAAAGAACACCTAATACTATTAATAAATAGCCTAATATACTCTCTATAAATGAATTAATCTCTGTATAGAATAAAATACATTTAAGATCTATAAGCAACCCAATAATTATTATAACAATTGACACTTTACTAAAACGTTTTGAATTCTTTATATTGATTTTTTCATTTGCTGCGATTGCTTTTACTGGCAATATCATAGCGGTTTTTATACCTGGAATTAATAAGATAACTTGTATAATAATAAATCCTAATGCCGCTATTAGAACTATTGGTAATATATAAAATTTAAAGGAATCTAAAAATAATTTTACAGTTAAAAATGTTAATCCTATCCCTGCTATTATTCCAAGTATATTCATTATTAAAGTTTGAATTATTAATATGCTAAATACTTGAAAACTACTTCCCCCCATAGCCTTTATTAAAGCAAACTGTTTTGTATATTTATAAATATATTCTTGAAGATTTGATACTATAAAAATACCACACATAGCAAATACCAAAACTGCTAGAAAAATCACGAAATACTTAAGTGTATTAACATTTTCTTTTACAAACTCATTTTCTTCAAAAGATTCAACTCTTAATCCTTCATCAAGATTGCTTATCTCATTAGCAATGCTAGAAATATCTCCATCCACCTTAATCATTATAAAAGTAGCTTCATTATTAGTATTTAATATTTCCTTTAATGCTTTTCTATCCATAATAATCATATTTAGAGGCGAAGAAGCATTCATTCCATCATCAAATATTTCTTCTACTATTTTTTCTCGTCCACTTATGTCAACCTTATCTCCAGTTGAAAGACCTAATGAATCTGCTAAAACTTCATTGATTATAATATTATTATCATTAAGATTACTAGAATATTTATATTTACTTTTACTCAATTCATCAACCTCTAACCCTAGAGTATATATCCATACACCTTGTATCTCTATATTCTTTAATAAGGCTGATGAAGTTTTTTCTATTCCTTCAATAGAATTCACGTTATTTATAAAAGACGTTGTAATATCTTTGTTCACATTATTATCATAACCAATCTGAAGTTCAAAATTGCCAAATTGCTCTCTTGTTTGATCTTTTAATTTATTTTCTGAATTTATAGAGAAATTCATCAAAAAAGTTATTAAGAAAATTGATACTGCTATAGCTGTAATACATGAAATAGTTATGCTTTTATTAGCTTTAATAAACTTAAAGCTAACTTGTTTCAACGATTTAATCATTTTTCTTTAATACTCCTTTGAATTTTGATAATATCATATCTATATCCCCATCTTCCTTTTTCCTATCATAAACTTCATGAATGTTTCCATCTTTAAAAAATAATACTCTATCTGCATAACTTGCTACCATTGGGTCATGTGTTACTATAATAATGCTTTGCTGTAATTCTTTCCTCATACTTTTAAAAATATCTAATATTTCTAAGGATGTATTATAATCTAAATTTCCTGTTGGTTCATCTGCTAATAGTAGTTCTGGTTTAGTAATTATAGATCTTGCTATACTAATTCTTTGCTGCTGACCTCCAGATAGCTCAACTGGCCTATGTTTTCTCCACTTAAATAGTCCAACTTGCTTTAATTGTTCTTCTACTCTTTTATTAATCTCTTTTTCTTCTATTCCTTGTAAAACTAAGGGTAACGCTATATTATCCTCAACAGTCAAATCCTTTAATAAATTATATGCCTGAAAGACAAAACCAATTTTTTCACTTCTATATTGAGTAGCAAAGGGTTCAACATGATAATTCTTCTGTAGTTTCCCCTCTAAATATACTCGTCCTTTATCTGGACTATCTAATGCCCCTAACATATTTAATAATGTGCTTTTCCCTGAACCACTACTCCCCATAATAGCTAATATCTCACCCTTATTTAAGGAAAATGATACTCCTTTTAATGCTTCTACTTTTTCATTTCCAACTATAAAAGTTTTTTTCATATCCTCAATTCTTAATACTTCCATCTAACATCCTCCCTATTGGTACGATTTTACTTATTTCTACATAATATTACCATTAATCTCAATTTTTATAAAGTTTTTCATCAAAAAAATATTGTATTATCATTTATATCTAAATTAATACACTAAAAAACCCTCGGCGTATATGTCGAAGGTCATTTGGTGATTGCGAACCTTACCTTAATGATTTATTATCTCTTCTATAAATTCTTTATTTCATTCTACAAATCTTCCTTTAATCTAAACCCCCTATATAATTTCCAAGCGTTATCTTTGCCATCATTTTTAGTGAAATCAATATATTATAACGCCCTATTTAAAACCTATCTTTTACTTAAAATAAATAAAGGAGCTAATTAACAACTTGTATATAAGTTGTTAAAATAGTCCATATTATACTTATTAGTCAAAATGAATACTTATAAACACTATAGATGAGGTGACCATAAATGCGTAAACGCTTAAAAGTAACTATATCCATTTTATTAATATTATTAAGTGCTCTTTATTCTTTGGTCTTAAGAAATGAAAAATTACAAGATTCTTATGTATCCTTAGGCGACAATAATATAAATCTTATTTTAGATTCATTAAATTACAACGATATGCCAAGGAACTTTCGTAAATCTTCTAATTTAATCCATATACAAAACAATAAAATTTTAAATCTTAGTGGATTAGATTCTTTAAATATTTCTGGTAGTCAGCAATTTTCCGAGTGCAATCTCCCTCTGATAATAAATAGTATAGGAACTCCACTCCCTATAACAATTATTGACTTAAGGCAGGAATCCCATGGATTTATTAATGGTGACCCTATTAGCTGGTCCAATCTAAAAAATGATGATAACAAAGGGTTAACAAATGAACAAGTTTTGTTAGATGAAACTAAGAAACTAAATAGCATTAAATTAAACAAACCTATTATTTTTTATAATCACGCAGATATAACTACAATTCCAGCAAAAATTAGCAATGAAAATCAGCTTATTAATTCTGAAGCCCTGTCATATACTCGCATTCCTGTTCTTGATGGTAAGATACCTAGAGATGATATGGTAGATTATTTTATTGAATTAACAAAATCGCAACCTGAAAATACATGGATTCATTTTCATTGTAAAGAAGGTATAGGAAGAACTACTCTATTCATGATTATGTATGATATGATTAAAAATTCACAAGAGGTTTTGGCTGATGATATTATAAATAGGCAATTACTATTAGCAAATTTTGATGAAGATTATATTAAATCTTTTTGTAATGATGAGAGAGTTACTTTTTTGCAAAATTTCTACAAATACTGTAAAGAGCAGGGAGAGACTTTTAATATGACCTGGAGTGACTGGGAAAAATCTCTCAATGCTAATTAAGATTATTCCTGAATAAATATTCTATAACTACAATTAAATTCTTTCTCTACTTCTAATGAAATTACACCTTTTTTTTCTTTGAATTCTCCATTAAAATCTTCATAATCAGGATGTCCAAACCAAGGTTCTATACAAATAAATGGTGCTGCATTATCCGGTGCCCATAATCCTAGATAAGGGAATCCATCAAATTCTACACTTAAAGATTTATTATGATTTCTAGATTTTATAGATACCTTATTAGATTTCAAATCATCAAATATAAAAAGTCCATCCTTAAATAATTCCTTTGAAAGTGGAATTATATTAGAATCATTTAAATATTCCTTTCTATTATGAGAGATATAAACCTCCTCATTAATTAACATAGCAGAGCTCTTTTCTTTTTTATTAAATTCAAGATAATAATCTTCCAATTTATCATCCTCTTCAATGGGACACATAAAAGCGGGGTGATCTCCTAGTGAAAAATATATTTTCTTATCATCTAAATTGATAACTCTAAATGTTGTTTTTATTGTATTTTCTTCAAGTGTATAAGTAACTTGAAGTGAGAACTTATACGGATATACTTTTAGAGAATCATCTGAATATTTTAGTTCAAATGTAATAGAATTATTCGTTTGTGATATAAATTCAAAATCTGCTATTCTAGCTATTCCATGAGCTGGCAATTCATATGTTTTTTCATCAACTCTATATTTTGAATCTATTACCTTTCCTATTATAGGAAATAAATGTGGTGCATGGTACTTCCAATATTTTGAATCTCCGTTCCATAAATATTCTGTTCCTTCTTTTTTTCCTGTTATTGAATGAAGCTCCCCCCCATGAGTGCTAGCTGTAATCTTAACTGTTGAATTTTCTAAAGAATAAATCATAAAAACATTCCTTTCCTATATAGATTAAAGTTCTTCTACTGTTACCTTATTAATTAAATCTTTAACTACAGATTCTCTAACAAATCCTGTTTCCTTTTCCATAGCATTTGCTGTTCCACAAGCAGATGCAAATTTTAATGTATCTGAAATATTATATCCTCTTTGTGTAGCTACTGCTATTCCTGCAACATATGCATCTCCAGATCCTACAGGGTTAACAGCTTCTACTTTAGGTATTGTTACTTTATAAAATCCCCCTTCATACCCTGCTATTGATCCTTCAGCTCCTAACGATATAGCTACAAACTTTATTCCTTTAGCTTGAAATTCTTTTATTTCTCTTATAGCATCTTCTATGCACTGAATTTTCCTTCCTGTTAATGCTTCTATTTCATCTCTATTTGGTTTAATGAAATACGGCTTTCCTTCAATTCCTTCTTTTAAAAGGTTTCCACTAGTATCTAATAAGAATTTTTTACCTTGATAATTTGCTAATTCTATTAATTTTCTATAAAAGTTCGCAGAGACATTCCTTGGTATACTTCCAGATGCTACCACTACAGTAGCATCTTTAATTAAATCTATATATTTATCTAAAAATGCCCACTGTTCCTCTTCACTAACTTCTGGACCTGGTTCAAGTATTTCTGTTTGTACAAGGTCATCTGTAATAAATGCTAAACATTCTCTTGTATCTCCATTAATTTTTACAAAGTCTTGCTTTATCCCATAATCCTTAAGTTTTTCTTCTATAAATTCTCCAGCTTTTCCCCCAAGAAATCCTGTAGCAATGCAATCTTCTTTTAGTATAGTTGCTACATTAGCCACATGTAATCCCTTTCCCCCCGGTGTATTCTCAACACTTTTTGCTCTCATCACGCGGCCTTTTTCTATATCTTCTATTTCATATCTTTTATCTACTGATGCATTTAAATTTACAACTAATATCATAATCCTCATCCTCCTTTGATTTATAACTAAACTAATTAATCAAATATATATATCAGTAATATTACTCTTAATTCTACAAAAGCGTAGGTTGTTAATTCCTACGCCTTTATTTTGGACTTTCTCTACAAGTTGAACTTTTCTGTTATTAAAAGTTCAATTATATTTAAATTGTATTTTCAATTTTTTTGTTCTATAATTATCTTGAATGTTTATTTATTTTTCTTAGGTTTAGTACATCTATTCCTAAGATTTTTTTTATTCTAAATTATTTAAGTACACTGACAATTACTTGTTCTATCTATACTTAAATTTATCTACTAATATCTATTAGCACTTCCGCATACATTAATTTTGTGCATTACTATTTTCTTCATAGCTTCTTTTCCTGGAGCCATGTATTTTCTTGGGTCATTTGCCTTAGGATTTTCTTTAAAATATTCCTTTACCGCATCTGAGAATGGAATTTTTAAATCTGTTGCAACATTGACCTTACATATTCCAAGAGATATCGCCTTTTTAACTAATTCATCTGGCACATCTGAAGCTCCATGTAATACTAACGGTATACTAACCTTGCTTCTTATTTCTTTCAATCTTTCAAAATCAAGTTTAGGTTCACCCTTATATAATCCATGAGCTGTTCCTATTGCTATGGCTAATGAATCTATCCCTGTTCTGCTTACAAATTCAGCTGCATTATCAGGATTTGTATACATAGCATCTTTTTTATCAACAACTAAATCATCTTCTACTCCCCCAAGCTTTCCAAGTTCTGCTTCAACAACCGCATCATATTCATGAGCATATTCAACCACAGCTTTAACAGTTGCTATATTTTCTTCAAAGGATTTTTTTGAAGCATCGATCATACATGATTTAAATCCTATATCTATATCTTTTTTAATCGCTTGTACATCTTCAAAATGATCTAAATGGATAGCTATTGGTATATTATATTTTCCTGCTGCTACCTCTGCCATAGCTTTTATATAATCTGGTCCTGCGTACTCTTCTATTGTTGATGGTGTTCCAGCTATTATTACTGGTGATCTCATCTCCATTGCAGTCTCTGCAACAACTTGTAATGTTTCAAGATTGTGTATATTAAATGCTGGTACTGCATATCCGTCTTTTTGTGCCTTTAAAAGCATTTCTCTTGTTGATAATAAATTCATTTTATATCCTCCTCTTGTTTTAAACCTTAATCGTGATATTCTCCTCTATCCCACTTCTCTAAGAATTCATCAAAGAAATGTTCATTTCCAAATTGATCATCTTTTCTAGTTGCTATAGCATCTATTTTAGCTATAATTTTCTTATCTTCTTCAGTTGGTTCAAACTTTGTTTCAAGAAAAGCATCTATTATATTTTCCATTAAACCAGCACCTGTAATTCTTCCACCAAATCCAATTATATTGGCATTTAAATGTTTTTTAGCATATATTGCTGTTGATACATCTCTTACTAATGCTGGTCTTGTTCCTACTACTTTAGCTGTTGATCCTGTTATTCCAACCCCCGTACCACAAAGAACTACTCCTAAATCAACTTCCCCAGATGCTACCTTTTCACCAGCTTTCTTACCATATATAGCGAAATGTGTTCTTATATGATCATAAGTCCCACAATCTATTACCTCATGTCCTTTTTCTGTTAAATATTCTACTATGTGTATTTTTATATCTGTGACAATATGGTCACATGCAACTGCAATCTTCATTTTTAATTCCCCCTCTTATAACATTTTATTTAACATATCTACTCTTACTTGATGTCTTCCAGCAGCATATTCTTCATTTAAATATGCATCTACCATGGCTTCTGCTAATTTATTTCCCGCTATTCCAGAACCCATTGCTATTATTGATGTATTATTATGTGCCCTTGTCATCATTGCTGAATGTTCATCTGAAACTTCAGCACAGATGATTCCTTTATGTTTATTAGCTGCCATAAATGATCCAGCACCATACTCATCTATAAGTATTCCTCTGTCCCCCTCCTTAGATAATATTCCGGTACAAACTCTATCTGTTGCATCTACTAAATCTACTTCATCTTCTGTTTTATCAATTACCTCATAACCCTTTTCTTTTAAATAACCTTTTAAATGTTCTCTTAAATTTTTTCCTTTTTTGTCTGATCCAATTAAAACTTTCACTTTTATCTCTCCTCTATTTCATTTATTACTTTACAATATTCCGAATACTTTTTTTTCAAATCTACATCTAATGCTGAATCTGTTACTAATGCAGTAGCGTCTTCTAATTTATACAATGTAAAAAAATCTTCCCTTTCAATCTTTGTTGAATCGCAAACAACATATCTTCTCACAGCATTGTTCATAATTATATTCTGGCATACACCCTCTTCTTCATTAGAAGTCATAACATTATTATCTGAAATTCCATTAGCTCCTATAAAAGCTACTTTAACTCTAATCTCGCTTAAAACTTCATTAGCAAAATTTCCAACAAATGTACTTGTCTTCTCTCTTAATCTTCCTCCAATAAGTATTAGTTCAAATCTATTGTCATTTCTAAACTTCTCAAAGATGTTAAGACAATTTGTTATAATCTTGGCAGAAGAAACATTAATGTAATCATATATATGTTCACTTGTTGTTCCTGGGCCTATATAAACAATGTCATTTTCATTAATTAGACTTGCTGCGATCTTTGCTACCTCAATCTTTTTGTCAAGGTTTATACTTCTTTTTTCAGTTGATGATAATTCTTGAAACTTGATACTATCTTTACTTCTAGCTCCTCCATGGATTCTAACTAGTAATCCTTGTTCCTCTAAGAACTTAAGATCTCTTCTTAACGTCATTTCAGTTGTTTTTAATTTTTCTGTCAACTCTGAAACTCTAATTATTCCGAATCTATTTATAAGTTCTAATATAATCTTATGTCTTTCTTCCTTTAACATTTCTATACCCACCTTACGTTATGCTTTTATTTTGAGTATACGACCTAATTAAACTTTACCAATTAGGGAAATAAAAATGTAGGTTTTTATTTAGTTGCTTCTAGTAAATACTCTTTATTTCTCTTTTTCATTTGCTTAGCGTACCAAACAAATATTAATAAATATAATCCTATTGTTATTGCAAATGTTAATCCAGTTTCAAAATTCATATTTCCACCAAATTTACCTACAACAATTCCAATAAACTTTTCTACTGGACCTTCAAGTGTAGAGTGAGTTATAGCTGCTGTTTCTGAAATTCCTGCTGGAAAAGCTCCTACAAGCTGTGCTGTCTTAGTAACAAATTCAGAAATTGCAGTACCTGATAATAGGAATACTGGTAATAGACAAGATCCTGATATAATCATTCTTATTAATTTCCCTCTTGTTACTACTAATAACGCTGGAGTTAATCCCATTGCAATTATTCCACCTAAAGGTAAAACTTGATTACCAGGTAAAATTAACGCTTCTATAAGAAGTATTGGTGCCAAAACATTAGCTGTTGCCCATATTTCTGCTCTAGATGCTAAGAATGGCCAATCTATACCTATATTGAACTTTCTTCCTTGGAATTTCTTACTCATAAAGTTTGTAATTCCTTGTGAAAGTGGTTCAACTGCTGCGATAAACCAACTTCCTATTAGTGAAAATAATTCTAAACACATACCACCTGTAAATGCTAATGTTGAAATATCTTTTACACTTTGTTTTCCAAGTAATCCAACAAATATACCTAAATAACAACCTATGGCAAATTTACTTCCCCAGAAACCAATCTTATTATTAAGTGTGGCAGCATCAAAGTCGAATTTATCTAAGAAAGGTAAAAATTTATCAAAGAATTTATCAAATATCATTATTATAGGATTTATCATAAAATTTAAATGTGTTGTAGTTGTAGGATTTGATTCTGGCATATTTATTAGTTTATTAAATGTTGGTTTCATTAAATCTGCATTTATAAACTTTAGAACTCCTATAAATGCTACAAGTAATGTTGCTAAAATTAAATTATTATCTGAATAGTACATTACTATAAGACCTACTATTGATAAATGCCAAACATTAAAAACATCGACATCCAATGTATCTGTTTTCTTCAAAACAAGCATTATTATATTAATAACAACTAATATAAATAAGAAATATAGGGTATAGACAGATCCCCATGTTATTGTTGCAAGTGGTGCCCACCCTACATCAGTAACTGAAAGCTGAATTCCTGTAGATTTTACAAATGCTTGTAGTGCTGGAGTAAATGCTCCTGTAAGAATTCCTATTACTCCACCCATTCCTGTAAGGGCTATTGCAAGTTTTATCCCGCCTTCAATAGCTTTGGAAAGTTTTACTTTCATCATTACTGCTAATAATGTTAAAACTATAAACATCATTGCTGGACCACCAAGATTAATAATTGGCTGGAATATCTTATTTGCTAATTCAATAACTGTACTCATTTCTTCCACCTCACCTTATTATTTTATTTATTCAACTTCTTAAGAACTATTTCGAGTTCATCAAAAACTGGTTTACTCATCATAGGCATTCTGTATAAAATCGGACCTGCTTCAACAATTGGTATTTTTATTTCAAAGCTACAATCTGGTTTTGAAATGGGTGTGAAAACATCATATTTAGATACTAACTCTTCAGTGATATCCTTTATCATAACTGCATCAGCTGTTACTTGATAACCTCTCTTTTTCATTTCCTCCTCAATAGCATCCTTAATTTGGTGACTTGAATTTATTCCTGCTCCACATGCTGCTAAAATTTTAATCATAATACTAACCTCCATAAATTTAATTATTTTTTACTACATTATAAAGTTCTTCTATTGTTTCTGCTTTTTCTAATGAATTTATATTATTTTTATTTGTTACAAAATCCATAATATTGGCAAGTATATTAGCTTGTTCTTCACCTGCCTTATTAAGAATCATAAACAGATATTTAACTTTTAATTCACTATCTGAATCCATCATGTTCTTTACATTGATTTCATTTTGTAATTTTACTAAAATTACTTTTGTAGCATTGCAGTATTCACTTTCAGTATGTGGTATTGCAACATTTGGAAAATCCTTTTCAATAACACTTAAATCAATTCCTGTTGGATAGTTCTTTTCCCTCTCCTTTATAGATTCTAAATAATGTTCTTTTGTAAGGCCCAGTTTGAATAGCTTGTCCGCCATGATTTCAAAAGCTTGATCTAAATTAGTGAAATCTTCTTGAAATATTAATCCATGTTCAAATAATTGATTTTTATCTTTTATCATTTCCCCCTCCTTAGTTTGCTTTTGTTCGTTTATTTTTTGTTTTGTTTGTTTTCTTCTATGATTCTATTATATATTGTTTTATTTTTTTTGCAATTGTCCGTTTAAATGTTTACATTCAGTTTTCTTTTGTTTAATCTACTTTTGCTTCATTTTACTATCTTTTACTCATTATTTCATTTTTTCATTGTATTTTAATATTACTATATATCTAGTAGTAATCAGAGCCCATACAATAAGGCTCTGATTACATATCGCTATTAATCAAAGCCTTATTTACTAACAAAATTACTTATATTCTATTTTTAATTCTTCCTTATTTGTCTGATCAATTAAAAGACTAACTTTTATTTCTCTTCTATTTTATTTTATTTATTACTTTACAATATTTTGAATACTTCTTTTTTAGCTCTACATCTATTCCTGAATCTGTTATTAATGCTGTAGCATCTTCTAATTTATATAATGTAAAGAAGTCTTCCTTTTCAATCTTTGTTGAATCACATATAACATATCTTTTCATAGCATTATTCATAATAATGTTCTGGCATACGCCTTCCTCTTCGTTAGATGTCATAACGTTATTATCTGAAATTCCATTAGCTCCTATAAAAGCTATTTTAACTCTAATTTTTATTAAAACCTCATTAGCGAAATTTCCAACAAATGTACTAGTCTGTTTTCTTAGTCTTCCACCGATAAGAATTAATTCAAATCTATCATCATCCTTAAATTTATCAAATATATTTAAGCAATTTGTTATGATCTTGGCGGAAGAAACATTAATGTACTCATATATATGCTCACAGGTAGTCCCTGGACCTATATAAATAATATCATCTTCATTAATTAAGCTTGCTGCAATCTTTGCAACCTCAATTTTCTTTTCTATATTTAAAGTTCTCTTTTCATTAGGAGATAATTCTTCAAATCTAATGTTTCTTTCACTTCTAGCTCCACCATGAATTCTAACAAGCAATCCTTTTTCTTCTAAATACTTAAGGTCTCTTCTTAAAGTCATCTCTGTAGCTTCTAATTTTTCTGTTAATTCCGAAACTCTAATTATTCCAAGTCTATTTACAGTTTCCACCATTATTTGTTGTCTTTCTTCTTTTAACATTTTTACCTCCTTTTATTTTTACTTAATTTATATTTGTTTGTTATTTTTTTGTTTTGTTCTATTTTGTTTATATATTTATTATATATCGTTTTTTAAGTTTTGCAACTTTCTATTTATACCTTAAATGTATCATTCTAGCCTTACCTCTGTTATACTTATTGTCATAATAATAATAAAAGAGGTGTTTTTTTATAAATACGAATTATAAAAACGTAGAAAATAAATATGAAATTCAAGGCGATGTAGTTTTAATTTCAGTATTGAAGAAGGATGGTTCCGAACTAATATCTAAAATAGATGTTACTGATATGGAAAAGATTAAGAACATAGGTACTTGGTTTGCTGAATGGCATAAGGATTTTAATAGTTATTTAGTTCAAAACATAAGTTCAACTAAAACTAATAAACAATCTAAGCCACTAAAACAAACTCTACATAGTGTAATTTTAGATGCCAATCCTAAAGCTCCTATTAAACACATAAATGGAGATACTCTAGATAATAGAAGATGTAACATTGCAGTAGTTGAAAGAAATACTAAAAATGATTACGAAATCTTAGACGAAAATATTATCTCTATAATTTTAAGAGATAAGAATGGTAAAGCTTCTTCTAGAGCTCTAGTTTCTAATGAAGATTTAAATACTGTAATTACTGACGAATTTACTTGGATAGAGTATAAAGCTGATGGTAATATTCACGTTGTGGCTAATACTTCTAATGGAAGAATCTATTTAGATAAAATGCTTATGACTCCTAGCGATAGCGAGATCATTCACCATATTAATCTTAATCCATTAGATTGCAAACGATCTAACATGGAAAAAAAGGCAACAGTTTAGTATTTAAAATTTGTTAATAAGCCTAAAAAATAGTAGCCCCATTCGTAAATGGATAGCTACTATTTTTTTATTTTATAACAAGACTTTTCACATTATGTCTAATGAATACTTCTTTTTTTCTTTTCTATTTATCTGTAACTTCCTCTTCATCACTATTCCCAGCCTTTATCATAGATTGGTTTTCAACATATATTAAATATTCCCTGAATAATATGTCTACTAGAAGAAAAAATAATGCTGTTGATTCGTGAGTTTGGTCTTTTCCAGCATTAATAACAGTAGTCGAGATATATAAATTATAAGGAGTATTTCTCGCCACTACATTATCGCTGAATTTTGTCATTGATATATATTTGATTCCATTGATCTTTAAATTACTTGCTATTGTCTTAAAAAAATCTCTGTTTCCATTTAAAGTTATTATAATAAGAACATCTTTTAACGTTACATCAGAAAGTACTGTTTGTAATTCTGTTTCGCCTTCGATTACATAAAGATACTTACGGGACACCAAAAATGTTCTTTGCATTTCCTTTGCTATAGCTTTTTGAGTCATTCCTGTTCCATAAACAAATACCCTATCTGAGTCATATATTAATTTGGATATTTCTTGCATATTTTTATGATTTAGATTTTTCTTTGTTTCTTCCAAATCCAGATAAAACTTATTCACATAGTCTCTATCTGTTTGATCATTCTCCTTTTTTTTCTCTTCCCAGCTTAACATAACTTTAAACTCACTATATCCTTTAAAGCCCAATTTTTGGGCAAATCTTAAAATTGTTGTTCTTGATACATTACATTTATCAGCAAGATTGTTAATTGATACATTAGTACATTCGCTCTTATTACTACATATAAATTTCAGAATATATAAATCATTTTCATTTAATTTTGAATAATTATTGTTTATTACTTCTTCTAATCTCATAGCATATCCCCCTAATTTAAGTAGTTGCGCTAATTATCTTATATCATTATAACAAATTTTAATAATTATTGTTTAATATAATAAACTCAACTTAATATAGTTCTTTACACTATATCTTAGAGGAATAGATGGGATTTAAAAAATATTTAATAAAAGGTTGCTTATAGAACTAATTAATTCTATTTAAGCAACCTTTTACTAATGATTATTCTAACACTGGTATTATTTTAATGTTGGCCAATATTCTTTATTAGCTTCAATTAAATCATCAAGAATTTGTTTTGCAACTGATACACTTGGCACTGTCTTTGATAATGAAATTGCTTGCCATAATTTTTGATATGAGCCTTCTGCCCAAGCCTCAACTGTTAATTTTTCAACTGAAACTTGTTGCTCCATTAATCCCTTTTGGAATTGAGGAATAGGTCCAACTACTAGTGGTTCTGGTCCATTATTTCCTACTATACATGCAATTTCAACCATTGCAGTCCTATCAAAGTTTTCAATTGCTCCATTATTTTCTACTATTAATAACATTCTCTCTTTAGTGTTATATGCAATAGCACGAGCTAAGTCAACTATATATGAAGCATGTTCATCAACATGAAGTCCGCAACCTTCTGAAGTTCCTTTTTCTACTACCTTTTTACATTCTCCAAATACAAATTTTTCTCTTCCATCCATAACTTCATTTGCTCTTGAATATTCTTTATTAGAATGTTTTACAACATAATCTGGGAACAAATAATACTTTAAATATGTGTTTGGTAAAGTATCTGGATCTATTGCCCATACATCCTTTGCTTTCGAGTATGTGTCATTCCAGCTAGCTTCTGTGTTTTGATTTTCTTTTACATCAACAATGTATCCATGTTTTGCAACATGTTCTTTTATCTTTGGCATTAAATCATTGCCTTCCTTGTCTTTAATACTTGTCCACCAACCAAAGTGATTTAATCCATAGTACTTAATATCCATTTCTTTTCTTGAAGATAATCCAGCTATCTCAGCCATGGCACCTTCAATTCCAATTGGCATATCACATATATTTAATATTCTTGAAGTTGGTCTTAATTTTCTAGTAGCCTCTGCTACTATAGCTGCTGGATTTGAATAATTTAACATCCATGCATTTGGTGAATATTTTTCCATAAAATCAATGATTTCAATTATTCCACCAATTGAACGCATTCCATATGAAATTCCTCCTGGTCCACAAGTTTCTTGTCCAAGAACTCCGTATCTTAATGGAATTTTTTCATCTTTTTCTCTCATTGCATATTTACCAACTCTAATATGAGCCATTATAAAATCAATATCTGTAAATGCTTCTTCGGGATCTGTTGTTTGAATAAATTCTATTTCTGGTGCTCTTTCTTTTAATATTATTTCACAAGCTTTAGCCACCTTATCTTGCCTGTCCGCATCATTATCAAAAAATTTTATCTTTCTAATAGGAAATTTATCTAAGTTATCAAGTAACATTAATACTATTCCTGGAGTAAATGTACTTCCACCGCCTGCTATTGCTATTGAAAATTTATTCATTGTTTATTCCTCCTAAAATTTTTAATGTTTATTTTTAATATATTTGTTAATTAACAATAATATATTAATATCTAGTTTTAAGTTGTTTTTTATTACTGCATCCCTTTGACACTTTTAATGTTATCACCATGAGATTACGTTCACAATGCATTTAGAGCATCTAGGTATTTTTCACGTGTTCTGTTATTTATTCTAATATGTGTGAATTTTCACACTCACATTAAGTGGTGAATATTTTGACGATTAACTAGACTATATTTATCCTTGCATAAACACAAATTATTGCCACAAAAATTGCAAATACACTTATTAATGAACTTTGTATGGATTTTTTTTCCTTTAATTGTATTTTTAATTCTTTAAAATTAATCTTAAAACCATCATGTAATTTATATAATACATATGCTATACCACAAAAAGGTATTAAATTTAATAATATTATTTGAGATAATGCAATTGCTAACAATATTATTTTTGCAAACAGCATATTCTTGTTTTCCTTCAGATTATCATATGCATTTTGACAGCAAATTCCACAAACTGGCCCTAGCATTGCTGTAATAAAAGCTATAGTCATATTTATATCTTCAATAACTGGAGCAAATATTTTACCCCCACTTATATTTGAAATTATATATAGGTACATTAAGAACAAGACCGGAGTTATTTTAAAAAACATAGTTACTATTTTTAATATAAATACTTCTTGTTTTTCTTTGCTATTTATCTTTAAATTCTTCTTCATTAATATTCCCCGCCTTTATCATAGATTAGTTTTCAAAAATTGCTGTTAAATATACTAAACTCAACTTAATATAGTTCTTTACACTATATCTTAGAGAAATTTTCAAAATTATTTAATAAAAGGTTGCTTTTTAGAACTAATTAATTCTATTTAAGCAACCTTTTACTAATGATTATTCTAATACTGGTATTATTTTAACGTTGGCCAATATTCTTTATTAGCTTCAATTAAATCATCAAGAATTTGCTTTGCAACTGATACACTAGGAACTGTCTTTGATAATGAAATTGCTTGCCATAATTTTTGATATGATCCTTCTGCCCATGCCTCAACTGTTAATTTTTCAACTGAAACTTGTTGCTCCATTAATCCCTTTTGGAATTGAGGAATAGGTCCAACTACTAGTGGTTCCGGTCCATTGTTTCCTACTATACATGCAATCTCAACCATTGCAGTCTTATCAAAGTTTTCTATTGCTCCATTATTTTCTACTATTAATAACATTCTTTCTTTAGTGTTATATGCAATAGCACGAGCTAAGTCAACTATATATGAAGCATGTTCATCAATATGAAGTCCACAATCTTCTGAAGTTCCTTTTTCTACTACCTTTTTGCATTCTCCAAATACGAACTTTTCTCTTCCATCCATAACTTCATTTGCTCTTGAATATTCTTTATTAGAATGTTCTACAACATAATCTGGGAATAAATAATACTTTAAATATGTGTTTGGTAAAGTATCTGGATCTATTGCCCATACATCTCTTGCTTTTGTAAATGTATCTGACCAACTAGCCTCAGGGTTCTGAAGTTCTCCAGGAGCTCCATTATATCCATATTTTGCAACGTGTTCTTTTATCTTTGGCATTAAATCATTGCCTTCCTTGTCTTTAACACTTGTCCACCATCCAAAATGATTTAAACCATAGTATTTAATGTCCATTTCTTTTCTTGAAGATAATCCAACTATCTCAGCCATGGCAGTTTCAATTCCAATTGGCATATCACATATATTTAATATTTTTGAAGTTGGTCTTAATTTTCTAGTAGCCTCTGCTACTATAGCTGCTGGATTTGAATAATTTAACATCCATGCATTTGGTGAATATTTTTCCATAAAATCAATGATTTCAATTATTCCACCAATTGAACGCATTCCATATGAAATTCCTCCTGGTCCACAAGTTTCTTGTCCAAGAACTCCGTATCTTAATGGAATTTTTTCATCTTTTTCTCTCATTGCATATTTACCAACTCTAATATGAGCCATTATAAAATCAATATCTGTAAATGCTTCTTCGGGATCTGTTGTTTGAATAAATTCTATTTCTGGTGCTCTTTCTTTTAATATTATTTCACAAGCTTTAGCCACCTTATCTTGCCTGTCCGCATCATTATCAAAAAATTTTATCTTTCTAATAGGAAATTTATCTAAGTTATCAAGTAACATTAATACTATTCCTGGAGTAAATGTACTTCCACCGCCTGCTATTGCTATTGAAAATTTATTCATTGTTTATTCCTCCTAAAATTTAAATATTTATTTTTAATATATTTATTAATTAAAATAGTTATATTATTGTGTAGTTTTTAAATTATATTTTTTATAAAAGTTCTTCAAATCGTTGTCTTACTTGCGGTACTGCTAGTCCAACTATAACTTGAACAGCTTTTCCTTTGTTTACTAAGCCATGCGCTCCAGCTGCTACAAAAACTTTTGAATCTTGAACCAACGCTGGATCTTTTACTGTAATTCTAAGCCGGGTTGCACAATTAGTTACATCTTCTATATTATCTTTTCCACCTAATGCTTCTAAAAATGCTTTTGCTTTAGTATCTCTTACATCTACTTTTTGTCCTTTTTCTCCCTTTTCTTCTGAAATAGCTTTTTTAGCTACATAATCTGCTTTTCTATATAATTTATCTTCATTTCCATCTTCATCATCTGTACGTCCTAGAGTCTTAAAGTCAAACTTAAGAATTAAGAATCTAAATACGAAGAAATAAATTGCTGTAAATATTAATCCTATTACTATTTGAGTTACATAGGTTCCTGAATGATATTTAAATAATGGAAGCCAATTTTGAGCTATCCAATCTATTAATCCTCCACCAAAATTTCCTGTTACACCAAATGCAAATGATACTGCTGACAATGTTGCTGCTAAAGCCGCATGTACTGCAAATAATACTGGTGCAACAAATAAGAATGTAAATTCAAGTGGTTCTGTAATTCCTGCAAAAACAGCTGTTAATGTTGCTGGAATTAAAAGTCCTGCTACCATCTTTTTCTTTTCTGGTTTTGCTGTTGCATACATAGCTAAGGCTATACCAGTACATCCAAAAACCTTTGATAATCCATGTAGTGCAAATCCACCTTGTGGAAAAAGTTCTTTTAATGTATGAGCTGAAGTTGAAAATTCTGATATATGGGATGGCCAATAAGCTTGAATTCCTTCACTTACAACTGCTGGTCCAAATATAAATGGTGTGTATATAAAATGATGTAATCCTGTTGGTATTAAAATACGTTCTAAGAATGTATATATCCATACCCCAAATATACCTGAAGATTTTAAAAATCCTTGCATTGATCCAATTCCAATTTGTACCTTTGGCCATAAGAAGCATAATATTAATGCAACTGGAATCATTACGAAGAATCCTACTATGCATACAAGGGATGAACCTTTAAATACTCCTAAGAATTCTGGTAATTCAGTATCAAAGAATCTATCATGTAAATATACAACAATAGCTGCAATTAATATTGCTCCAACCATACCGAAATCTAATGTTTTTATGCTTGCTACCATTGCAAGTCCGGTTCCGCCTCCAGCTTGAAGTGAATAATCAACACCAAAAGTTGGTCCCCATAACGTAAGCATTGCTGCTACAAAGTAATTGAATGTACAGTATAATACTACTGATTCTAAACAAGCACGAGCTTGGTTCTTTTTAGCAAGCCCTATTGGAAGTCCAATTACAAATAATAAAGGTAATTGGTTAAATACTGTCCATGCACCTTGTTCTACGATATACCATATGTTATACCATACTGTTCCTTCTGCCGCTATTGACCCTAATAGGTCCTGATTCTTAAATAGTATCGCTAACGCCACTATTATACCTGAAAATGAAAATAATAATACCGGTGTGAACATCGCTCCACCAAATCGTTGAATCTTTTGCATCATAACTTCTTTTCCCCCTAATTATTTTTTTATTATCTCAGCCCTTTGACACTTTTAATGTTACCATCCAAAGATTACGTTTACAATATCTTCTCAGCATCTAGGTATTTTTCACGTGTTCTGTTATTTATTCTAATATGTGTGAATTTTCACACTCCTGTCAAATTAGAAATTTTTGAGTCCTAGAGGGACTTACATAAAAAAATAGTAGCTATCCAATCTCTAAATGGATAGCTACTATTTTAAATTTTCTACTCAAATAAATCTAATTTTATTACCGAAATACCTATAGGGCAAGTTGATATATATTTAATACATCTTGCCATTTTAATATTTTCAATCCACCAATTTCCCTATTTCCAGCTGCTTTTTTAGCCATTATCTCTAAATTAGTTTTATCAATTTTAACTTCTACTAATGTTGTAGGTAAACTTAATTCTTTATAAAATGCTTCTAAACGATTTATACCTTCCATCACTATTTCTTCTTGATCTCTAAATCCACCTTCGACACCCATAACATTCACGGCAAATTGAAGAAACATATTCATGTTGTCATGACAAACATATCGCATCCAAAACGGTGTTAAAATAGCAAGTCCTGCTCCATGAGGAATATCATAAATAGCACTTAATTCATGCTCCATAGCATGACATGCCCAATCTTGGTCACGTCCAACTCCAAGCAATCCATTATGAGCAATATTTCCACCCAAACAAATTTCTGCCCAAGCATCATAATTTCCTAAATTCTTATTTAAAGTTCTACCATTTTTCATTATTGTACGAAGTACACTTTCACACAAACCATCAATAACATCTGTATGTAATGTATTTGTGAAGTATCTTTCCATTATATGACTCATCATATCACTAACACCATTAGCCATTTGATTATGTGGTAATGTTAAACATATTTCCGGATTAATAACACTAAAAACGGGTTTTAACAATTCACTTCCATACCCAATTTTAAGTTGTTTTTCTTCATTTGTAATAACAGAATTACCACTTGATTCACTTCCTGCCGCAGGAATTGTTAAAATTGTTCCTATATTTAAAGCTGAAACTGGTTTTTTACCTGTTTCAAATAGTTGCCATACATCGCTAGGATAAGAAACGCCCATAGAAATAGCTTTAGATGAATCTATAACACTTCCACCACCAACTGCTAAAATAAAGTTTATATCATTTTTTCTACACAATTCAATTCCTTCACGTACTAAAGTTAATCTAGGATTAGGCTTAACCCCTGCAAGCTCAATGATCTCAATGTTTTCAGCCTTCAAGGAAGCTATTACTTCATCATATATCCCACTTTTTTTAATACTTCCGCCGCCATAGTGTAATAATATTTTATTACTATAAGGTTTAATTAAAGCTCCTATACCCTTGTGCTGACCCTTACCAAATATAATCTTTGTCTTATTTTGATAGTTAAAGTTAATCATAAAACATTCATCCTTCCATCAATCTATTCTTGAATTTAAAGTTTTGTTATATTATATTATAACTTATTAATGATACTAGCGCTATAGGCTGCCCCAAATCCATTATCTATATTTACTACACTAACCCCACTGGCACAACTATTCAACATGGATAGCAAAGCTGAAATCCCGCCGAAATTTGCTCCATAACCAACACTGGTAGGAACTGCTATAACAGGCTTATCTACAAGACCTCCTACTACACTCGCTAAAGCTCCTTCCATTCCTGCAATTACTATAACCACTTTCGCACCTCTAATAATATCTAGTTTTGAAAAAAGCCTATGTATACCTGCAACACCTACATCAGTTATTTGTTCAACTCTATTTCCTAATATTCTTGCAGTTTCAACAGCCTCTTCTACCACTGGCAAATCTGAAGTCCCAGCTGCAACAATTGCAATATAACTATCTGTAAGATCTTGTTCTTTTTTCTTAATTGTTATAGTTCGTCCAAGCTTATTGTATTTTGCATCTTCACATATTTCCTTTACTGCATTATACATCTCTTGCGTAGCTCGGGTCCCCAATATATTACTATCCTTTGTAATCATAAACTTAACAATTTCTTGAACTTGCTCTACTGTCTTTCCTTCACAATATATTACTTCAGGATAACCAACTCTTAATTCTCTATGATTGTCTATCATTGCAAAGCCTAAATCCTTAAAGGGCAAATCTTCTAATTTTTCAAGAGCTTGTTCTATATTTATTTTATTATCTTTAACTGCTTCTAGTAGATTTTTAATTTCTTCTTTATTCATTAGTTTTTATTCTCCTCCAAAGATCCATACTTTATTATATTATACTTATTTTCTAGTCACATCTGTGGTCATAGTTTCATTAAAACTTCCTACTCTATATCCTTGTAAATCCAATGTTACATATTTAAATCCACATTTCTTTATTTCACTAGATATTGTATCTAAAAGCTCTTCATCAAATAAATTACTTCTATCATTTCTATCTACTTCAACTCGTGCTAAATCTCCATGACACCTTACTCTAACAGCTCTAAATCCTATACTCATCATAAATTTTTCAGCATTTTCAATCTTCTCAAAGGCCTCTAATTTTAATTCATCACCATAGGGTATCCTTGTTAAAAGACAAGCATATGAAGGTTTATCCCAAGTTTTAAGTCCTAATTCTTTAGAAAATTCTCTTATTTGTGCTTTGCCTATTTTGCATTCTAGAAGTGGACTTTTTACTTCTAATTCTTTTAGGGCTTTAAGTCCTGGTCTGTAATCGCCTAGATCATCAAGGTTTGTTCCATCAATTACATATTTATATCCTTCTTCTTTAGCTACAGATATTATCATCCCAAATACTGCAGTTTTACAAAGATAACATCTGTCCTCAGGGTTAAATTTTATAGATTCGATAATTGGAGCTTCTATAATTTGATGTTTAACACCTAATTTTTTTCCTAATTCCTTGGCTTCTGCTATTTCCCATTTAGGTATGTATGGAGACATAATTGTTATTGCCTTTAAATTATCCCCAAGGGCTTCTTGAGCTGCTCTAAGTAAAAAAGTACTATCCACGCCTCCTGAAAAGGCTAGAACTACCTTATCCAGGCTTTTAAGATAATTTATTAATTCATTGTATTTATCATTATTTTTCATATATATCCCCTACCTCTTTATAGACTTCTTTATATATTTTTTCCATGATAATATCATTTTGTATTGCTATGTTTTTACATTCTTCATATTCTGGCTTATATTTAATTAATTTTCCTTTGTAATAAGATTTTTTAATTGTAATGTCTCCGTACTGAGTTTTTACTTTTGAAAAGTCTCTATTTAACATTATTTTTTCCACTCCATATTTCCTTATACCTATTGAAGTAGTTTCCTGAAAAATGATATCTATAATTTCCTTCTCAATCTCTTCATTAACTAATACGCTTAATTTCACTCCTGGTCTTCCCTTTTTCATAAATATAGATGTCTTAAATACATCTAAAGCCCCTTTTTCAAAAAGCTTCTCTTCAACATATCCATAAAATTCTGGATTCATATCATCAATATTAGTTTCCAAAATATACTGATTCTCTATTTCTTCATTTTCTTGTATTTCACCTAAATATACTCTTAAAACATTAGGTATATCTAAATCTCTATGCCCTATTCCATAGGCTATTTTATTTATAGAAAAATCCATTTTTTGAGTGAATTCTTTAACATTAGCTGCTAATATCGCTGCTCCTGTAGGTGTAGTTGTCTCGAATGGCACTATTCCAGTATTAATTGGTATATTTTTCAATATTTCTACAGTTGCGGGCGCCGGAACCGGCATAAGTCCATGGGCACATTTAACAAAACCTCCACCTACCTGAACTTGTGATGCCATAATCTTATCCACATCTAAATAATCTATGCAAATTGCAGCTCCCACCATATCTATAATAGAATCAATAGCACCTACTTCATGAAAATGCACTTCATATAAAGTTTTTCCATGAACCTTAGCTTCTGCCTCGGCTACTCTCATGAACATATCCAGACTTAATTTTTTTACTTTATCTTTTAAAGAACTTGAATTTATAATATCTTCAATATCCTTTAGATTTCTATGATGATGTTCAGGCTTATTTGCATGGACATGCGTATGATTTTCAGCATGGGAATGACTATGCTCTTCATTATGTTCATGATGATGATTGTTTAAATCTTTTTCAACTAGAGATTTTTTAATGTGAGATTGATTATTTAATATAACATCTACTCTAGTCCCTGTTATTCCTAATTTAATAGATTTTTCAATTTTTATTTCATATTCAGAATTCAACTTAAGTTTAGATATTTCTTCTATTAAATACTCCTTAGGAACTCCTAAATCTAATAATGCTGCTAAATTCATATCTCCACTTATGCCACAAAAACAATCGTAATATAATATTTTCATCTTAATCCCTCCAATATATTTATCTTTAGATAATGTTATATTTTCTTAGGAATTCTTCATCCTTTAAAACATTTTCATAACTATCATCTCTAATAATTTTATGATCCTCTGAAAAAACAATAGCTCTATTAAAAATTCCTTCTATATATTCAAAATCATGGGTAGCACAAATTATAGTTTTCCCACTTTTATTTAAATCAATTAGTAAATCTCTTAAAAATCTTTTCCCCTTAGGATCTATTCCATTCATAGGTTCATCCAAAGTAATCGTCTCTGGATTCATAGCTAAAACACTAGCAATCGCGACTCTTTTCTTCTCTCCTCCACTTAAATTATAAGGATGCTCTTCCTTTAATTTATCTACATTAAGAAGATTAAGGCAATCACAAACTCTTTTATTAATTTCCGCCTCTGGCAAACCCATTTGCACAAGACCAAAAGCTACTTCCTCAAAGACTGTGGAACAAAAAAGTTGTGTGTCAGAATTTTGAAATACGAATCCTAATTTTTTATGAAACAATTTCAAGTATTTATTATCCTTTAATGCTCCCTGGTTTATTTCACTTCCATCAAACATATATTTTCCTTGATTCGGGAAAATAATAGCATTCAATAGTTTTAACAGAGTTGATTTTCCACTTCCATTTGGACCTATAATAGCAACAGCTTCTCCTTCTTTTATATGGACATTTACATTGTCAAGAGCTACCTTATTCTTGTAAGTAAATGAAATACTCTCTAATTTTATCATTAATACTTCTCCTTAATCTGCTTAGTAATTCAAGTATATAAACAAACTAACTAATAGTATACATATTGTTATATATACATAATCAATTTTCTTGAAAGTTAAATTCATCTTTGTAGTATATTCTCCTACAAAACATCTACACTCCATAGCATGAAACATTTCTTCACTGATTTTATAGGATTTTATAAACAGATTACCCATAATTGCAGTAAGGGAATTATACTTATTAGAAGTTGTACCAATTGATCTAAGTTTTAATGCATATAATAGGTTAATAGAATATTCTCCTAGCAAAACAATATATTTTATTGTTATATCCATAGTCCATATAAATATATCTGGTATAAATAATAACTTTAAAGACTTACAAACCTCACTCCATTTAGTATTATGAGATAGTAGATTCATAAGAAATATAGTTGTTATCATTTTTTGAAAAAGCAATAAACTATTGTATACATTGCCATAAAACATAGAAGGGATTAAAGCGATTAATGTTATAAAAGGGAATATGCAAGCTCTAAGGATAATTCTTTTACTTGCTCTTTTATCCATTAGAGAAAGGTTTACCATAACATATAAATCCAAGATAAATAAGTAAACAAAACTTCTTGAAAGAGAAATCAATATTACATTTAATATTGTACTTATAACTTTCAATGTTGGATTTATTGAATACACTAATTTATCTTGGCTTTTATTTTGCCTAATAATTGAAATTATTTTAATTATCGAGAATATACTTTTCTCTATATATGAATTTTTATCTTTCTTAGGGACATAATTATTCTTTTCTGCAAGCCACTGTGGAATCATTTAGTCTCCTTTTTGTCTCTTCTTTAAATTAATTTTGGCAAGAATTCTAAAAATAATAAATATTATTAGTACTCCTACTAAAGCAGATATAATATATCCAACATATTCTTTTAAGGTACCCATAGTATAGTCTGGAATTAAAGAATTAAATTGAAATCCTTCTTCCATTCCTTTAGGTACAAATCCTATAAAGTTTTTAAACTCCTCTGCTCCCCACTCACCCCAGGCAGTTCCACTAGCTAATAGCCCTAAAGGAGTTGCCAAAACAAGCATTCCTATTACAATATAGAAAGGTTTTATTTTATTCACACTACCCTTGTATGAAATTTCCGGAGAAGCCTTTTTTATATAACTATACGCTCCTAAAGTTATCATTCCCTCTAAGAAACCAACTACTAATAAATGAGGTATAGCCATTGCTGGAATAGATATAGACAATCCATAAGGACTATATAACGGCAATCCTGAAAAGTCCTTAAAAAGCAGTGGTTGAATACCAAACTCTATTGCTGCAAATAATGCCGCCATATTAACAGAAATATATCCTGCTAAGAATGCTGCAAAATATTCTCCTTTTTCCTTTGGCAAAACTTTCTTAATAAAATTAAACAAATAATGTGCTGTAAACGGCATTATAAAAGCCATGTTGAAACAATTTACACCAAAAGCTAATATTCCTCCATCACCAAAAAATAATGCTTGAATTGCAAGAGCTATAGTAACTGTAAAGACTGCACAATACGGCCCTAATAGAATAGCTACAAGGGCTGCTCCAATAGCATGCCCTGTAGTTCCTCCTGGAAGTGGTATATTAAACATCATAATTAAAAATGAAAAGGCTGCTGCTACTCCAAGTAGAGGCATTTTTTGTCTTGTTATTTCAGTTTTCACCTTCATACTTGCGCGTCTCCATATAGGAATCATAGCAACTCCAAAAGCAGCACAAGTTGAAGGACTTAAATAATTATCAGGTATATGCATATCTTCCCCCTCTTAAACCACGTGCGTGGTTAGTTGAAAATTATTCTCCCAACTATCAATTTTCAATTATCAATTAAACAAAGCTGTAACGTTTTTTAGTTCTTTACGAATTTCAATTGCTTGTGGACAATGAGTTTCACATTTACCACACTCTACACATTTATCTGCTCTTTCCTCAGGTTTTAATGATGTATATCTAGACTTAAGATACTTATCTGTTTCTGGAGTAACAAATAAACTATGCTCATTATAAAGAGTAAAGTTCTTAGGAATATTTACTCCTGCTGGACAAGGCATACAATATTCACAAGCTGTACAGTTAACCTTTATTCTTTCCTTAAATACTTTATTAACATCATCTATTGTCTTTAATTCCTTTTCTGTTAATGAATCCGGTAAAGCATCACTTGCTACTCTTATATTTTCAGTGACATTGTCCATTATATTCATACCACTTAATACTACAGACACTTCTGGATGGTTCCATACCCATCTTAATGCCCATTCAGCTGGAGATCTTTTAATCTCTGCTTCTGCAAATGTATTTTTAACTACATCTGGAAGATCCTTAACTATTTTACCACCTCTAAGTGGCTCCATAATAACAACCCCTAATCCTTTATTAGCTGCATATTTAAGACCTTCATTTCCTGCTTGGAACTTTTCATCTAAATAATTATATTGAATTTGGCAAAAAGACCAATCATAATAATCTACTATTCCTTTAAATACCTCTAACTTATCATGGAATGAAAATCCTGCATATCTTATTCTTCCATCTTTTATTGCAGAATCTAAAAATTCATCTATTCCTAATTTCTTTAAGTTTTCCCAGGTAGCTGCATTTAAAGAATGTACTAGATAAAAATCTATTGTCTTTGTTTGAAGCCGTTCTAATTGCTCATTTAAATACTTGTCCATATCTTCTCTAGTTTTAATTAACCAGCTAGGAAGTTTTGTAGCTAAATTAACTTTTTCCCTATACCCATCTTTTAATGCTCTACCTACAAAAGGTTCGCTTTCTCCACCACTTCCCATTCCAGTTCCATGATAAGGATATGCAGTATCTACATAGTTAACACCCTCATCAATAGCATAACGAATCATTTCTATAGCTTTTTCATCATCAATTTTAGTAGTATCACCGTCAATAATAGGTAACCTCATAGTTCCAAATCCTAAAGCTGATACCTTTTCATTTGTCTTTCCAAGTTTTCTATATAACAAAATAACTCCTCCTAAGATAATAATATTATTGAATAACTTAATCTATGTTCATTTTACATCTTAGAGTCTACTCTAAGTCAATAGTTTTTTATTAAAAGACCTATACTTATTATTTATAAACATGTCATATTAATTTTTTTGAATTTACAAGTTCATCTGCTTAGAGTATACTCTAACTTATAAGAAAACTTTATATTTTTATAGGAGGATATATATTATGGGATATAGTATTGCTGAAGTAGCTGAAAAGACTCATTTAACTGCACACACCCTTAGATATTATGAAAAAGAAGGTTTATTACCTTTTGTACACCGCAGTGACTCTGGAAACAGAGATTTTATGGATAAAGATTTAGAATGGCTTGAACTTATTTGTTGTTTGAAGAAAACAGGTATGCCTATAAAGAGAATCAAAGAATATATTGGTTTATGCCTTAAAGGCGATGAAACTCTTGAAGTACGCAGAAAAATATTTCTAAATCACCGCGAAGAAGTTATAAATGGAATAGCAGACTTACAAAAGAATCTTGATAAGATAAATTGCAAAATTAAATATTATGATTCTGCTTGTGATTGTGAAAAATAAAATTTAGATATGTATTTCATTCTTCAATCACCTTTAATTTAATGTTATAATATAGAATATATATCGTTTAATATATATCTCAAATTAAATCGTATTTTTAAACATAATAAAATATTTACTATTGGGGAGTGTAAAATGAAAAACAAATCAAATTTATCAAGTATATTAATAGCTATTTTATTTCTTGTATTAACAATATCAAAAATCTTAAATAAGGAATATATTCTTGGTGGCATTTGCATTCTTGTAGCTGTTGCTAATTTGATTGTCTATTTCCGTTCTAATGCAAAAAAAAGTGATTCTAGTGTTAAATAGGTCTTTACACTTAAAATAAAGCAGGTAGTCCAAACTTAGACTACCTGCTTTTTGATTTAGATTTATTTAAATCTAAAACATCTTTCCATTCCATCCCCAGTCTTTTATCTCATCGAAAGTTATGTATATGTTATCTTTTGGTATATTAAGTTCTTCTTCAAATAAGATAGAAACTTTTGATGTTATGGCCTCCTTATGCTTCCTCTGAGCTGTTCCAAACATTTTAATCTCTATAAAAGCAGCCTTTTGTTTTTTTCACCTCTAAAGAAAAGTTCATGGCCATCTTTAAACCCTACCATAAGCCATTCCTCGCTTTTCCCAGGAATTTCGGTAATTATTTCGCCTAATCTTGATTTTATAAGCTCTTTCTTTTCATCTGTCATTTTTACTGTTAAAGTTGAATTTATGTATGGCATAATGAGCCTCCTTAAAAATATTATATTTTAACTAAATATTGGCTTATATTAGTTTTTTGATTTATAAAGATTAGTGGTTCAACTTTATAACCTTCAATGCCATTTATATAATTTATATAAATCTCTTTATCCAGTCCATCAATATTTTTTAAGAAACCTACTAGATCTCCCTTAATTTTATCCTTATAACTTTCATCAACTTCAATAAAGAAATCTTTAATACCATTTTCATTATAATATTTTATAATTTGATTATGAATTAATCCCTCTAAATAGGACAATTTAAGAAGCATCCCTGTTCCATTGCATAAAGGGCAAGTTTCCTCCATATATTCATAAATACTTTTCCCAATTCTCTTTCTAGATATCTGTACTAGATTTAATTCAGTAAATGGATATATTTTAAAATTTCCTCCATCTTCCTTTAGAGCGTCTTTAATTTCTTTCATAACAATAGCCTTATGAGATTTCTCTCTTAAATCTATAAAATCTATTACAATAATACCACTTAGGTTTCTTAAAAGGATTTGCCTTCCAATCTCCCTAGCAGCCTCTACATTAGTCTCTAGTATGGTTTTTTCAAAGCTTTTTTCCTTAATATTTTTCCCCGTATTTACATCAATTGCATACATAGCTTCAGTTTTATCTATTACAATAGAACCTCCACAAGGTAGTACTACCTTATTATGTCTAAGCTTTAAAAGCTCCTTTTCTATATCATAGGAATCGAATAGGCACTTTTCTTTATCAAACAGCTTAACCCTTACATATTCTTCATCCTTAACATATTCACAAACAAAGTTATAATCCTCATCATTATCAATGATTATCTCAGCTGGCAATGTTCCTATCTTATCGCGTAATACCCTTGTTATTGCAAGATTATCACCATAAAGCTTTCCTAGATTTATAGAATATTTCATTTTTCTATTTATTTCTAAAAATTCCTTCTCTAAAAGTCGTCTCTCATGTAAAAGTTCCTCTATGCTAGCACTATCTGCTTCAGTTCTTATAATTATTTTAGCTCCTTCAACCTCTGGAAGTTCTGCCAAAATAAGCTCCTTCTTTATTTCGTCCTTAAATCTTCTGGAAAATTCAATACCTTCTCCAACACCTTCAAGAACCATATATTTTGAAGGGATAGCATATCTTGTAGTTAACTTAGCTCCCTTTTGATTTAAAGGCTCTTTTACTATTTCAACTGCAATCTCCTGTCCTTTTTTTATTCCTTCAGCCTTTAGTTCATTGCTAAAATAAAGATACCCTTCCTTCTCTAACCCTAGATCAACAAAAATTGAGTTAGTGGCAGGAATAATATTTTTAACCCTGCCCTTATATATTTCTCCAGCTATAGGACCGGTGCTAACCTCATCTACAATACATTCTTGTAATATATTATTATTTTTTATTGCTATTCTTAGAGTATTTTCTCTTCTCTCTATAAAAATTTCTTTCATTATTATCACATCCTACCTACATTACATAATGGTACTAACTTATCATCCATTAAATAATACATTTCTTCCCTCTTTATATCCACAAAGGCATCCTCATTAGCATTTGAAGTTCTTTCCTTTATATAGCTAATTAAAAGATTTGCTGATAAATGTTCTCGACTTCCTGATTGAATTAATGCATTTATTACTAATTCTTCACTATTAATCGAAAATTCAAACTCATATACTAAAGCTTTTATATCAACTTCTCTCTCGCCTTTCTTACTCTTCTTCAATGTAGTCCATTCTTTTTCTTCTAAAAGAGATTTAAGCTCACCCTCTAACATTTTAGTATCCTTGTAGCTAATTTTAATTGTATATCTACAAGCATCTATTAATGCCATTCCTTGAGGTAACTTCTTTGCATTTTCTTCTTCCACAATTTTAGTAACCTCTAAAAACTCTATACCTTGAGCACTAGTTGCCTTTAATTTTTCTAATATTTCGTCTTCAGCTACTTCTTCAAGTAAAATTAGATCCATATATTCCCCTGAAGAATAAACTCCAACAGATAAAGGTTGAGCAATTGAAAGAGCCATATGAGGATTAAATCCCCTTGAATATTGTGCTGGCAAGCCAGATCTTCTTACACCCTTTTGAATTGTTCTCATTATATCTAAGTGAGCAATGAATTTTATCTTACTTTCCTTAGTGAATTTAATTAGATATCGCACCAGCAAAACACTCTCCCTTCATAAAGTTCTCATTTATTCCACAACCAGTACACCCTTTTCTACAATTTTGAGTAAGTTCTGCTCTCTTTGCCTTTTCATTTTCAACCTTAAGATACTCTTTATTAACTCCAATATCTATAAAGTCCCAAGGAAGTATTTCATCATAACTTCTTTCTCTATAAAGATAGAAATCTTCATCTATATTACATTCCTTAATTGATTCCTGCCATATCCCAAAATTAAAGAACTCTGTCCAGCCATCAAACTTAGCGCCTTTTTCATAGGCTTTAATTAGCATCTCACAAATCCTTCTATCTCCTCTTGCAAATAAAGCTTCCATATAAGCTGTCTTTTCTGAATGATAGTTATAATATATACTTCTAGACTTAATAGAATCTCTTACTGCATTTATCTTCTCATTTACTTTATTCCCTCTCTCCATTGGTGCCCATTGGAATGGTGTAAAAGGTTTTGGTATAAGAATTGAAGTACTTACAGTTACTCTTAATCCCCTATTTCTAACTTCTTTAGGTACTGAAAAATACTGATCTTGAATTTTATGTGCAAGCTCTCCAATAGCACTACAATCCTCTATTGTTTCATAAGGTAGTCCAATCATAAAGTAAAGTTTAAGATTACTCCATCCAGCTTCAAAAGCACTTCTTGCAGCCTCAAGGATTTTTTCTTCTGTTAAGCCTTTATTAATTATATCTCTCATCCTTTGAGATCCAGCCTCTGGTGCAAAAGTCAATCCTGTCTTTTTAACCTTTTGTATTTCCTTAATTAAATCTACTGAAAATGCGTCTACTCTAATAGATGGCAATGCAATAGCAACCTTGTCATCACTATGCTCCTCCATCAAGTCATGGATAAGTCCTTGAATATCTGAATAATCACAGGTACTTAAAGATGATAAGCTTATTTCTTGATATCCAGTGCTTTTAATTAATTCCCTTGCTTGCCTTACTAATGTCGCTCTAGATTTTTCTCTAACAGGTCTATAAAGCATACCAGCTTGACAGAACCTACAGCCATTAGTACATCCTCTAAAGGTTTCAAGAACTATCCTATCATGAACTATATCTGTATAGGGTACTATAAATTTATCAGGGAACTCCACCTTATCAAAATCTTCAACTATTCTTTTTTGAACCCTAGCTGGCACATCTTCATACTTTGGCTTAAATTCCTGAATTGTTCCATCCTCATTATATTTTACATCATATAACGATGGTACATATATTCCTCTTATATGAGATATTTCTCTTAAGAATGCTTTCTTATTCCATTTATCCTTTTTATATCTAGCATAAACATCAAGGACATCATCCATCATCTCTTCACCTTCACCAAGTTCAAAGAAGTCAATTACTCCACTTAAAGTCTCTGGATTATATGCACATGGACCTCCAGCTATAATTAAAGGCTCATCGTCGCCTCTTTCCTCTGCCCTTATTGTTATTCCTGCCATATTAAGCATATTCAATATATTAGTATAACTCATTTCATACTGAAGTGTGAAACCTAAAAAATCAAAGTTAGTTATTGGATCCTTTGTCTCTAATGCATATAAAGGTATATTATTTTTTCTTAATTGCTCCTCCATATCTGGCCATGGAGCAAATACTCTTTCGCAATATGTATCTTCTCTTTGATTTATTGTATGATAAAGTATTCTCATTCCCAAATGGGACATTCCCACCTCATAAACATCTGGAAAACAAAATGCAAATCTAATATCAACCTCTTCTGGGTTCTTAATTACTTCATTAAGTTCTCCACCAATATATCTTGACGGTTTTTCTACCATACTTAGAATATGATCTGTTATTTTATTCATTGCTAGATCCCCCTAAATTGTTTTATCTTTATATGTTTTTACATTATTATATTTTATCACATCTATAGGAATATAGAAAATGAAAAAGTACCCAATACTATATAAAATAAAAGTAAGTCTCATACGATAAGACTTACTTTCAGTTATATATGTTTTTTCTTAACGAATTCTTCTAAAGTCATATTACCGTAATTCTTAAGGGCATTTATGAGTTCATCCTCATAAATAATTCCAAGAAGCTGCAGCTCTTCATCTAGTACAAAAAAAGAATTGAACTTATTTCTATCTATTAAACTCAAGACCTTAACTAAATCCCTTTTATAATATACTGAAATACTTTTATTCTCTATATAATTTTCCTTGATTAACTTTTTTCTTTTTTTTATTATATTTCCCATTAGTATATACATGGTTTTTTCTTTTTCTAAAAAAGTTGAATATGCTATTAATATTGCTGCCAGTAATAAACTAAAGTTAGCCTTATGTATATATATTGTTAAAATGAATAGTACCGTAAGAGTCCCTACTACTCCGAAGCTTATGTTTACCAATATTTTTTTCATATTTTTATATAACTTTTTTCTCCCTAGAATAATTTCATATATTCTTACTCCATCTAAAGGATAAGCAGGTAATAAATTAAAAATCAGAAGTCCTATATTTATTAATATACTGCCTTCTCCGAGAACAATATTATAGCTATCTCTTAGCCAAATTAATATAATAATTGCCCCCATATTAAACAAAGGTCCTGCTAGAAATACCAATAATCTCTTATTTTCACTTAACTCATCTAGATCACCTATCTCCGCGCTGACCCCTGTTATATGAAGATATATATTAAATAGATTTATACCAAACCCTTTTGCAACTAAGATATGAGCTGCTTCATGCAATATCACCCAAACAAATCCTAGTAGTAATTTGCTACTTAAACTACATACAACTATCAAAGTAGCAAATTGGAGTAGTAAGATTTTAGTTTTCTTTTTCATATCTTACTCCTATTATATTGCTTATGACTAAACTTTCTGTAACGACGATAAATCCATAAGGTCATTAGGATCTTTTTCAAGCCCCATATAGATAATTTTAAATACAACTCCCTTTGTGTTACTCGAATCAATTACTCCTGACTTTCCTAAATTTTCTCCTTTGCTAATTACATCTCCTTCTTTTACATTTATTGATGAAAGAAGTCCATAATAAGTTTCTATTCCATTCCCATGATCAATAATTAAATGCTTTTCACCTCCATCTGCCTCCTCTTTTACTTCTGTAACTGTACCATCAAACGCTGCTGCTATATCCTTATCTCCATCTGTAAGAATGGCAATACCTATATTTGTATCATCTAGCATTTTTATAGTTCCAAGGGTTGGAACTACATAATCTTCTTTTATTTTTTCCTTCAAGGTTTTGTCTCCTACAACTAAACTCTTAATCTCATCAATATAATCTAAAGCCTGTTCCTTATATCCCTCTGCTCCTTCTATATTAATTGCCATTACAGTTTCACTTATATCAAAGTCTTGATCTATCATTTCTTTTGAAACTATATAGGCCTCCTTTGTACCTTCTAATGGAATCATCTTAATTACAAGTACTAGTAATACTAATACTAAGGCTCCTACAAGTTGCCACATGATTTTTTTAAGTAACTTTCCTGCTAATTGTTGGGGCCCTTCGGCTCTATCTTTACCATTAGATCCATATCCCTGTCCTCGTTTTTTTGATCCTGAAGTTTTTCCTTTTACACTACCATAGTACTTTTCATACTGCGCTCTATAATTTCCCATTTTTCTCCTCCAAAAAGTTTTCTTATTAAGTATATATTTATGTTATAGAAAATATGAGTATACTACTTTTAATATAAAAAAAAGAAGTACTAAATTTTAGTACTTCTATTTATAAGGCACATGAAAAGAAATAACAGACCAAAGATGCAATGTATATTTTGATTGTGCCTAATCTAAATTGATTTAATTAATAACTCTGCACTACCTATATTAGTTGCTACTGGAACCGAATGCACATCACAAATCCTTATAAGTGCTGACACATCTGGCTCATGAGGCTGAGCTGTTAATGGATCTCTTAAAAAGAATACCATGTCCACTTTTTCTTCAGCCACTCTTGAACCAATTTGCTGATCTCCACCTAATGGTCCTGATAAATATCTTTTAATTTCTAATCCAGTTTCCTCTGAAATTCTTTTCCCAGTGGTTCCTGTTGCAATTAAATCATGCTTTTTTAATATCTCTTTATGCCTAATGACGAAATTAATTATCTCTTCTTTTTTGTTATCATGTGCAATCAATGCTATTCTCATAAACTTTTCCTCCCATTCTTTTTTAAAAATGTATTTTCTTTTTCCTCATTCCTATATTCAATACTAATGCTACTGCCATGGTTGTTGTTAAAAGAGAACTTCCTCCATAACTAATTAAAGGTAACGTTATACCCGTTATTGGTAGAAGACCAATAGTCATACCAATATTTTGGGTTATTGCAAATAGAAAATAAGACACAATGCCTATACAGACAAGAGATGCAAACCTATCCTTAGCTTTCCGTGCTATATTAACCATCCTGGTAATCAATACTGCATATAGACCTAGCAAAAACATAATTCCTACAAAACCCCATTGCTCACCAATTGCAGCAAATATAAAATCCGTTTGAATTTCTGGTACATGAGTACCTGTATAGCCAGGCGCAATCTCTGAATCTAATGAGGGCTGCGTCCCAGCAAGTCCTCCTGATCCAATTCCAATTAAAGACTGATTTAATTGATATCCATTTGCTGAATTATCTGGATCAGGATTCATAATGCTTGCGATTCTAGCCTTTTGATGAGGAAGTATCAACGGTGTATTCCATAAAACTATAATTGCTAAAAATATAGCAAGAAAACCTCCCAATATTATCCGCTTATCAAGGCCTGCTACATAAATCATACCAAGAACTATAAAAAAGCAAACCATAGTCATTCCCATATCAGGTTGAAAAAGGATCAGAGAAACAGGAATCATAACGTAAATTAATATCTTCCCTATATTTCTAATATTATTTACTTCACAATCTATTTCATCAAGGATTTTAGCAACCATTAATATTATAGCAAATTTTGCCACCTCTGCCGGTTGCAAATTACCTATTCCTAATGTAATCCAGCCACGTGCACCATTAACTTCTACCCCTATAAAAGGTATCCACACTGCTATAAGTAAAGCAACAGAACCCCAATAAAAGATTGTAATATATCTATACATAATTCTATAATCAACTGCCACAAATATGTATAAGGCTACCATTGATAAAACAAACGACATACTCTGTTTTTTCACATAATAGAATGGTCCATATGCACTAAGGTCACCCTTAGTGCATAAATATATATTAAATATACCGTATAAAACTAAAAGTATAGTAGCTATTAATAGTCCTGTATCAATCTCTCTAATAAGCCTAAAATCTAATTTAAACTTACTTAAACGACTCTTCTCATTAAACAAAATTTTACCTCCATCTCTATATAAATAACATCTTTATTATATATTATTCTCTCCTTTTTCTCCATAATAAAACACTAATATTACTAAATATCATAAATAATTAATAAGCTTTTATCTATAAAGAAAAATAAGTAGACTACCTAACAGATATTATTATCTATTAAATATTCTACCTAGATTATGTTTTATCTTCCTCTTAAACCCTTAATAGGAATATTAGCTATTAAAGAAGCTACTCCATCCCCTTCTAATTCATCACTCTTTGTAACTGCTATTTCAACATCTTCAGGTTCAATTTCAATATACTTAGATAAAACCTCTAATATTTCCATTCTCATCTTATCTATTATTTCTGGTGCAATATCCCCTCTATCATGAATAAGAATTAACCTTAATCTATCCTTAGCTACATCCTTTGGTTTTTGTTTGTGACTAAAACTACTAAAAATACCCATTAACCCCACCCCCTAATTACGACCGAATAGTTTCTTTAATGAACCAAATAATCCTGTTGAGCGAGGACTTAAATCCATTAATGGAACCTCTTCTCCTGTAATTCTTTTTGCAATATTTCTAAATGCTTGTCCAGCTCTTGCATTTTCTTCAAGAACTATTGGCTCTCCTTTATTTGTAGAAATAGTTATATTTCTATCATCTGGAACAACTCCCATGAGCTTTACAGATAATGTTTCAATTATATCTGAAACATCTAGCATATCTCCATTTTTAGTCATTTCATAATTTAATCTATTAACTATAACGCCATGATCTTCTAGACCTTTAGCATCTAATTTCCCAATAACTCTATCCGCATCTCTAACAGATGTTATTTCTGGATTAACTACAATTAAAGCTCTTTCTGCTCCTATTACTGCATTTTCAAAGCCTTGCTCAATACCTGCTGGAGAATCAATTAAAACATAATCAAAATCTTCCTTAAGTTCCAGTACTATTTTCAGCATTTGTTGTGGCTTAATATCATCTTTATCCCTAGTTTGAGCTGTTGGAAGTAAGCATAAATTAGGAAATCTTTTATCCTTTATTAATGCTTGCTTTAGCCTACATCTTCCTTCTATGGCATCTATAATTGTATAAACAATTCTATTTTCTAATCCCATTAATACATCTAAATTTCTTAAGCCTGTATCTCCATCTATAACAACAACCTTTTTGCCTAAAGCTGCTAATGCTGTTCCTATATTTGCAGTTGTAGTAGTTTTGCCCACTCCACCTTTTCCTGATGTAATTACTATTGACACTCCCATCTAAATATCCCTCCACGCATTAATATGTATATTTATTAGTTAAATAAGGTTCAACAATAATGGCATTATCCTTTATACTTGCCACTTCTGGATACCTTGGTGTTTCACCATCATCTGGAGAAATTGTTATAATATCTCCTATTTTTAATATCTCTGGTTGTAGTAAAAAAGAGGCAATAATAGCTTTATCATTCCCAGTAGTTCCTGCGAATACATTCCCTTTAACACTGCCAAGAACTATAATATTTCCTCCAGCATAAACTTCTGCACCACTATTAACATCACCAATTATCACTATATTACCTGGGAAATTGACACTTTGTCCTCCCCTAACTGTTTTTCTTATAAATTTTGTTTTTCCTTCATAAATACCGCTAAAGAAATTATTATCCTTTTCATTTATTTCTTTCTCTTCAATAATTATTTCTTTTACCCCTATTTCCTTAAGTAATATGTCTTTTAAGTTACTCATATCCTTTTCAGTAATAGATGCTATGTCTATATTTATGTATAATGTTGAATCTTTGTAGAATTTTTTGCCCTTTGATAATTTCTCTGTAAGAAACCTAAGCATTTCATCAAATCCACTAAACTTATCTATGTCCACCAGTGCATTTAATCCATTCTTATTTCCTTTAATAAGTATTCCACTTTCTTCCATATTGGATAACCTCCACCAAAAATGTCTGGCTTTATAACTAATTCAATAAAAACTTCTAATTTCCTTCTTTATAAAACTTTTTCTTTCTAAGTATATCATTATTTTACAGTTTATAATTAAAAATATATAAAAATTCTCGAACAATAATTAAGCGAAGTTAGATTATTTTCTAACTTCGCTAATTACAATTATTTATTTATCTTATTATCTGGTTTTACCCCTACAACATATTTTTGGAAAGATGGAGATTTTGAAGCATAATTAGGATCACTTTGTAAAATCCTCTCTTTAAAATAAGCTTCATATACAGCTCTTGCAACCGGAGCCACATAACCACCATGACCACCATCATAGACAACTGTAACAACTGCGATTTCCGGATTATCTACTGGTGCAAAACTGATGTAGGTAGCAAAAGGTGCTCTTCCAACCTCATATTGTTTCTCACCATCACCAAAATCTGCTGTACCTGTTTTCCCAGCAGTTTGTATTGATGTTGGGAAACCATCCCAAGCAGTTGAGGCAGTACCATCTTCATCATTATTAACCTTTGACATACCATTTTTAATCGCTTGTAGTGTGGAATCCTTTATCTCTATTTTATCTAAAACTTCCGGGATATATTCTTTAATTAGTTCTCCATCTGGATCGGTTACCTTATCTACATAATGCAATTTATATCTAGTCCCCCCATTGGATAAGGTAGATATATATTGAGCTAATTGCATTGGAGTAAAAGCATTAATACTTTGGCCTATAGCAGCATAAACTTCCTGTGCTGGAGACAAAATTTCCGTACGTTTATCACTTGTAACGTAGGTTGCTATTACTCTTGCTACTATTTTAGCTTGAGCATCAATATCTACTGTTCCTTTTCCTGAACTCTCATAGCTTTTAACATTTTCTTCATACTTGGGTGAAAGTTCTAGTATTTTTTTTACATCATCTAAAATAATTTTAGCATACTCATCAGGATTAGATTCTTCATCACCTATTCCAATAGCATTAAATCTATCTGTTATTTTAGCCTTTAAAGCAGTTTTTGCTTCCTTAAGATTTTCGCTATCATCTTCACTATCGGAATAATCAACTGGAACAAAATTTGTTCCATTATTATAGACACCTGCTTCTAAAAAATCTCTAATTTCAAATTTAGCATATACTATTGATTTATTCTTAAAGGACTTAAAATTATATACTTGCCCAAAGTTTTCTTCTATTTCTATTCCTGTGCTTGGTTTTTGTTCTCCATCAGGGTCAGTTCCTAAACCAAATCTCCAAGCGTATTTTGCTAAAGAATCTAAGGCTTCAGTACTTGAACCAGCTTGTTGATATAACCTAAATGCTACCTCATAGAAATAATAGTTACAAGATACCTCTAGGGCTTTCTCTACTCCTATTGTTCCATGATTACCATGACTCTGTGCATAAATCCAGCATTTTGGTCCAAAGTCTTTACCAAAGACATCTGAATGTTCATTAAATATTCCTTTATCTTCAATTGTAGTAGTTGCATCAATTGCTCCACTCTCAATTCCAGCTAATGCTGTCATTGGCTTAAATGTTGATCCTGGTTGAACGAATCCTTGGGTTGCATAATTATAAAATGATCTTGGATATAAATCATTTGGATCAGTTCTTATTCCATCACTCATAGGAAATAGCTCATCAACAGTCTTATTTAATCCCTTGGAATTTATAAGATTTGTTCCAAAGGTATCTAAATCCGGGCTAAAATATTGCTGATTTTGCGCTGTTGTTAATTGTCCTGACACAGCGAAAATATTAGGATCATAATTAGGATAGGATACACTTGCTAGTACTCTCCCTGTATTTACCTCTACGGCTACAACAGCGCCTCTATTAGCTCCACTAAAAGTGTTACCTCCATCAGAGTTGGTTCTGATTTCTGCCATTGTATCTGCCAATGCTTGCTCTGCAGCATATTGTACATTTTTATCTATAGTTAGGTGTACATTACTTCCTGGGTAAGATTCTAACTCAAATAATGTTTCTGTAACTCTTCCTTTTGAATTAACCTTAACGGTTGTCCCGCCCTTAACTCCCTTAAGTTGATCTTCAAAGGCAGATTCAATGCCGGCAACACCTATTAAATCTGTAGATGCATCATATCCTCTAAGGTCATATAGTTCTTCATTAGTTTTATCTATTGAAGATATATACCCTATTGCAGATGAAGCTAATACACCATATGGGTAAGTCCTTGTAGGCTCACGAGTTACATCTATACCAGGTAAATCATTAAGCTTTTGATATATAATAAAGGCTGTATTCTCTTCTATGTTCTTTGCTAAAGTAACAGATTTAAATCCTTTAAAACTTTGCATTTTAATTGCATCTTTTATCATCATATAATTTCTAAGTTGCGAATAAGAATACGTTTCTGCTAGTATTGATGTAATCTCCTCATCTGTCATAGCATCATATTGTTTTACTTTCGCTTTATATTCTTTTAACTTTTCTTCATATTCCGTTGAATTTTCTTCAGTAGGTTCTGGATTAATTAAACTTATTAAATCATAACTTTTAACCAAATAATAAAATACATCCTTTGAGGATATCTTCAATAACTCTTCATTTACCGCACTTATTTGAGTATCCGATAAATCCTCTATATCCGTACCGTATAGCTCTTCTTCAATATCCTCATTAAGTCCCCTATCTCTTTTAAATCTTATCTCTTCAGCTTCTTGAGCACTAGATGTTGTCCCTTTAAAATTAAGATATGGTTCATTCTTATCATTTAGCTGTAGTATTAGCTCATCTTGAACACTCTCTCCAGTTTGTGCAAGAATTTCTAAAAATCCATCAACAGTTTTATAAAAAGCAGTATCTGCTTCCGTTGTACTTGTATAGGTCATGGCATAAGTTTGTGTATTAGTCGCTAAAATATTTCCATTCTGATCATATATTATCCCTCTAGGTGCTTTTTCTGAAATAAATTTAGTAGCTGTTGTATTTGCTTGATCTTGATAATCTTCATGTTTATATATCTGAATATAAATAAGTTTTATAATCATTATTGTAAATATTAACGACATAATTACTATAAATGTAGTATATCGTGATGGTTTTTTTTTCTTTTTTTCTCTACTTACTATCATTTAGAACCTCCATGTACGACGAATATCTTCCCTGTTGAAAAATTTAAATATAACCTTATATATAACTAACATAATTATAGCATTATAAAAAGCTGTAATTACGCCCCTAAAAAAATCAATATGAATTTTAAGTAGATAAAAAATTATAAATACTACTAAGTACTTTAAAATAGTCATAATAAAAACAGTTATAGTAGGAATTAGACTCTTCTCTCTCCATATATCTTCTCCTATATTTCCCGCTGTAAAACAAAAAATCATGTTAATCAAAGTATTTACTCCAAAACCATCATAAAAAAATATATCTTGTAGTAATCCAGCAATAATACCTATAATCATTCCTTCCTTAGGCCCATTAATTATAGAATACGCAATAGCGAAAATAAACAAGAAGCTCGGCCAAGCACCTTTTATTGATATAAAAGGTGCAAAGGAGTTATCCACTATTAATAAAAAAATTGCCAATAAAACTAATACTATTCTTTTTTTCATAGTCCACCTCTTAGTCGTACTTAATTACTCTTGTATCTTTTGGAGCTACTATAAATAATTCCTCAAGCTTGTTAAAGTCTACGGTTGGTTTTACTATAGCTGTTTTCATTACACTTACTCTATCTTCTTCTACTGAAATTACTTCACCAACTTGAATTTCTTTTGGATATAGCTCTCCAACTCCTGAGGTGATAATTTTATCTCCCGGTTTAATTGTTGAATCAATAGGAAGATTCGTAACCTTAACTAAATTATTATTAGAGTTATCTGTATAACCTTCTAAAATACCACTTTCTCTAGTACTCTCTACCATAACTCCAACTTTTATATTCTCATTAATAATAGCTTGAATTATTGACCAATTACTACCTACAGAAGATACTTTTCCAACTAATCCATTAGCTGCAATTACTACCATTCCTTTTTCTATTCCATCATCCTGACCTTTATCAACTATATATCCATCTATAATTCCTCCACCACTAAAACCCATAATATTAGTAGCTATGTAATTATAATTATCTCTTTGTTCTTTAAAGTCCAATAAAGCTCTTAGCCTTTCATTTTCAGCTTCTAAATCAGATTTTTGTGTTAATTCACTTTGCAGCTCTTTATTCTCCTTAGTTATTTCTTTATTTTCTTCTTTAACATCTGAAAAATTCAAGAAAAAATCAACAAAGTTTTTAGTTCCACTACTTACTGTATATCCAATTTTTTGAAGTGGATTTAAAGCATCTCCTGCAGAGCCTTCTAATCCCTTAGTATCTTTACTAACCGTAAAGATAATTAGCCCTAAAAATGCAACTGACAGCACTATTATAGTAACTGTCAGTTTATTTTTCAAAAACTTCATTTTTTATCTTTCTTCTCTACTAATCTTATCAAAGTTCTCAAGAGCTTTTCCAGCTCCTAGGACTACGCAATCTAGTGGTGCCTCAGCAATATGTACAGGCATATTGGTTTCACGATTAATCAAAGCATCTAATCCCTTTAATAGTGCGCCTCCACCAGTTAACATTATTCCTTTATCCATAAGATCTGCTGCAAGCTCAGGTGGTGTTTTCTCTAAGGTAGTTTTTATAGCCTCGATTATTGCATAAACAGGCTCTCTTAAAGATTCCCTTATTTGAACTTCTGAAACTTCAATTATCTTTGGTAGACCTGTAATTAAATCTCTACCTTTTATCTCCATTGTGGTTTCTTCTCCATCAATTCTGTAAGCTGATCCAATTTCCATTTTAACTTGTTCTGCAGTTCTTTCACCTATCATTAAATTGTATTCTTTCTTTATGTAAGCAATTATAGCTTGATCTAATTCATCTCCTGCAACTCTTAGTGATTTACTTGTTACAATTCCTCCAAGTGAAATAATAGCTACCTCAGTAGTTCCACCACCAATATCAACTATCATACTACCAGTTGGTTCACTTACTGGTAATCCAGCTCCTATAGCTGCTGCCATTGGTTCTTCCATAAGTATAACGTCTCTTGCTCCAGCAAGCTTTGTTGCTTCTTCTATAGCTCTTCTCTCTACTTCAGTTACTCCTGATGGATAGCAAATAATTATTCTTGGACTCTTAAATGATCCTTTGTTTGTTGCTTTTTCAATTAAAGTTTTTAACATTGTTTGAGCTATATCAAAATCTGCGATTACTCCATCTTTTAAAGGTCTTATAGCAATAATATTACCAGGTGTTCTACCTATCATATTCTTAGCTTCGGTTCCTACAGCTAGAGCCTTTTTTGTAACGTTATTTATAGCTACAACTGATGGTTCCCTTAGTACAATCCCCTTTCCTTTTACAAATACTAACGTATTAGCTGTTCCTAAATCTATTCCCATGTCTTTACTACTTCCGAAAAAACCCATTATTTTTATCCCCTTTCCTTTATATAATTCCTTTTTCTTTTAAACTAATATATTTGTTATCGCCAATAATAATATGGTCTAACAATTCAATTCCTATTATTTTACCACATTCTTTTATTCTTAGGGTTATATTTATATCATCCTTACTTGGAGACGGATCTCCTGAAGGATGATTATGACATATTATAATAGATGCTCCACCACTTTTTATAGCTTCGCAATATATTTCCCTTGGATGTACAATAGACGAATTAAGACTTCCCTTAAATACATCTCTTACCTTTATTACTTTATTTTTAGTATTTAATACTATAAGTTTTAAAACTTCTTGGTTAAGGGATGACATTTCATTAATAAGCATATTCGAAATATCTTTTGGTGATTTAACCTTTATGTTTTCTATATTTGTCCTTAATGTATTAAATCTATTAAAAAGTTCTGCTAAAGCTAAAATTTGTGATCCTTTTACCTTCTTTATGCCTTTAATTTTAGTTATATCTGCATATGAGGCTTCTTTAATTCCATCTAACCCATCTAATTGAGCTAAAACTCTTTTGCTTAAAGTCAACACATTTTCACCTTTGATACCACATCTAAGTATTATTGCTAATAACTCAGTATTTGTTAATATCTCTGGTCCAAAAGCAATTAACTTTTCTACAGGTCTGTCTGACATTGGGATATCTGTTATTTTTAAATCATTGTCCATTATTTCACTCCTAAAAATAAGTCTCCCATCCCAATTTAAAATATATCTTTAATCATTTGATTTAACTTATTTAAAGGTAATCCTACGACGTTGTAATAACATCCTCTTATTTCCTTTGCGAATATACCGCCTTTACCTTGGATACCATAAGCTCCAGCTTTATCTATATATTCTCCACTTTGGATATAAGAATTTATATCATTATCTGTTAGCTTAGAAAATGTAACCTCTGTAACTATAGATTCCTTAAGAATCTTTTTATTATCAGTATTTATTAATACAACCCCTGTATAAACTTGATGAGTTTTATTACTTAAGCTTTTAAGCATATTACAAGCATCTATCTTGTCCTTAGGTTTACCCAGCACTCTATTCTCTAGAGTTACCACAGTATCTGCTCCTATTATTATGGAAGGTTCTTGAATTTTAGTCATAACATCATTTGCTTTACCTAAAGCTATTTCTTCCACATATTTTGAAACATTTCCTTTAAACATTACTGTATCTTCATCAAAGCTGCTTATCATGGTTGTAAATTCTTCTACTAATCGTCCTAGTAACTCTTGTCTTCTTTCCGAAGCTGAAGCCAATACTATTTTCAACCTATCACTTCCCATAGTTTATACTTTAAAAGTATTGCCTTTAATTTTATTTTTAAACACTGTTTCAATACTTTTAATAACATAATAATAGGCGTAGCATAGTTGAACCTATTACTACACCTAACATAGTTTATCATTTAATAGAATCTTAAACAAGTGAGTTTTTCTATTTATGATGATTGTAATTTTTTTTTAATAATTTAACTAATCTTGTATTTTATTAATATATTATAAAGAAAATTCAGAGAATCTTTGCTAGATTCTTCATTATATTCCTCCGGTAAATTTTTAATGTTTTCTACTAATAATTTAATTTCTTCATTATCGCTTACTTTTGATGAAGCTTCCTCTGTCCAAGCTTTGAATTCATCAGTATTTATACTTTTAACATCTTTTTCATAAACACTATTTATTATCTTAATATATCCTTGAATTATTTCACCTTCAATCTTACTTCCTGTATCTGCTATAGGTATATCATATTTTATTCTAAAGTTACTTATATTCGCTGCTGCAAGCTCATTGATTTTTGCTTCTGCTTCCTCATACATGAAAATTCCTGCTATAATTTTAAATTTTCCAGCTTCTTGTACTATAAAAGCACCATATTCTTCTGGTATTGTATTCAGTAATTCCTGTGCACTTTGTTCATTTGCATATAATCCACATTGAATTGCAGTAAATGATTTATTTTCCTCTGTAGATATTATTTTCTCATTAGATGTAGTGCCATTACTTTCATTTCCACCTATCAAGAATATATTGTAAACACCTATCCCAATAACAATTGATAATATAATAATAAGTAATAGCCACCAGACAAAGCTATCTCCTTTTTTCCTTTTATAATCATATCTTGTGTACCTCATATTCTCCCCCTTATATATTTAATTATAATTTTACTTCGTTTGTAATTAGATATCTAGCTTAAACAGACTCTAATATATATATATTACCAATGGGACTTCATTATTCATTATGTAGCACTCTATTAAAACTAAAAAAACTCCACCTGCACTTCTATGCAGATAGAGTTTTTTAATTTAATAATTATTATCTATATTTTTTAATACTTTCACTAAATATTCCCACACTCTTTCGGTTGAGCTAATTGATAAAGTTTCCTGTGGGGTATGAGCATCCATTATATCAGGTCCAAAACTTATCATGTCTAAACTTCCTAATATTTCCTCAAACAATCCACATTCTACACCAGCATGAATTGCATAAACCTGCGGATCTTCATTATAATGTTTTTTATAAACATCAATACACAATTCTCTGATTTTAGAGTCCTTCTTGTATTCCCAAGCAGGGTAACCCGCATTAGTCGTAAAGGTTCCTCCTATAATCTCTGTGATTAATTTCATTCTTGAAACTATATCTTCTTTTAAAGATGGAACAGAACTTCTAACTGCACTATCAAACTCCACTTCATTATTTTTAATTCCTAAAACTCCTAAATTTGTTGAGCTTTCAGTTAATCCATCTATATTAGCACTCATTGTATTGACTCCATTCGGATATAGGTACAATAGGTTTATTACCTTTTCAGTACATTTATTTGTAAACTTATTTTTGAAGATACTTTTCTCTTCTTTTATTGAGACAATAACTCCTGAATCTTGGGCCTGAAATTCATTTTTAAATATTTCATTAAAATTATTTACTATCTTAAATAATTTTTCCTCTTCTTTTTCCCTAACTGTTATAAAAGCATCTGCTTCTCTAGGGATAGCATTATTCTTAGATCCTCCACTTATCGAAACTAAATTCAAGCTAATATTGTCTAAAGTCTCTTGAAGAACTCTTCCTAATAATTTATTCGCATTTCCTCTTCCCTTATGAATATCACTACCTGAATGACCGCCTCTTAATCCTCTTACTTCAATATGAAATATTTTCTCGTCTTCCATAGATTCTAGCTCTACTTTAATACAAGAACTGGTCCTTATACCTCCAGCACTGCTAACTAATAAAAATCCTTCTTCCTCAGTATCGAGATTTATAAGAATTTTCCCTTTAATATCATCCTTAGAAACCTCAATAGCACCAGTCATTCCTGCCTCTTCATCTGTTGTTATTAACACCTCTAAAGCAGGATGTTCTATTTTATCCCCAGTTAAAATAGCCATTGCATATGCCACTGCTATTCCGTCATCAGCCCCTAATGTAGTTCCCTTTGCATATATTTTATCTCCTTTTATTTCAAGCTTTAATGGATCCTTTTCGAAATCATGGTCAGTTCCAATATTCTTTTCACATACCATATCCATATGACCTTGTATTATTACTGTAGGCGCTTGTTCATATCCCTTTGTAGCTGGCTTTTTTATTATAATATTTAAGGCTTTATCTTGAATTACCTCAAGACCAAGTTTATTAGCGAAATCAGCTAAATAATCACTTATCTGTTTTTCATTACCTGACCCTCTAGGTATATCAGATATCTCCTGAAAATATTTAAAAACCAAAGTAGCTTTAGAATTCTGTAAATTTTTCATTTTTGCACTCCTTTTCCTCTTGAATATGTTAATATTATACTAAGATTAGTCTTAGTATATCATCTAATAAATATTAATTAAAATTTTCAATATTTTTATTTTATTAATACTAAGATAAACTAATCACCATATTTTGGAGGAGGATATATAATTTATGCAAAAAACTAAAATGATTTTTACAATCGGACCAGCTAGTGATACAGAAGAAATGCTTAGAACATTTATTAAAATTGGTATGAGTGCCGCAAGGTTAAACTTTTCCCATGGAACACATGAATCTCATAAAGAGAAAATTGTCTTACTTAAGAAAATCAGAGAAGACATGGACTCCCCTACTGCAATTATTTTGGATATCAAAGGGCCTAAAATTAGAACTCATAACTTCATAAATGATGGAGTAGAGATTGAAAAGGGTCAAGATTTTTCATTTATTTGTGGTGAGGAAATATTAGGTGATAATACAAAATGTTCTATTACCTACGACATACTTTATAGGGATGTAAGACCTGGTGGAAGTATTCTTGTAGATGATGGTCTATTAAAATTTGAGATTGTTAATGTAGTTGGAAAAGAAATCAAATGTAAAGCAATTGTTAGTGGTTTAATTCAAAACCATAAGGGAGTTAACGTTCCTAACGTTACAATTCAACTTCCATCTATTACAGAAAAAGATATTGAAGATATAGCTTTTGGTTGTGAAATGGGAGTAGACTTTATTGCTGCATCCTTCATAAGAAAAGCAAGTGACATATTAGAAGTTAGACGAGTACTTAGAAAATATAATGGAGAACACATTCAAATTATTGCAAAAATAGAAAATCAAGAAGGTGTCGAAAACATTGACTCCATTATAGAAGTTACAGATTGTGTTATGGTAGCTAGAGGCGATATGGGTGTAGAAATCCCTATAGAAAAAGTTCCTATAATACAAAAAATGATTATTAAAAAGTGTAGAAAAGCTGGTAAAACTGTAATAACAGCTACTCAAATGCTAGATTCTATGATTAGAAATTCTATACCAACTAGAGCTGAAGCTTCAGATATCTGTAATGCAATATTTGATGGAACTGATGCTATTATGCTTTCTGGTGAAAGTGCGTCTGGTTGCTTCCCTACAGAAGCTGCACAAACTATGTCAAGGATAGCGCTAGAAGCTGAGGCTAATTTAGATTATGATCATTTAAATGAATCTTTAGCTGAATCTTCCTTAACAGAGTATGCTGATGCTATTAGTTATTCTACATGTAGAACAGCTGTTGCATTAAATGCAAAGGTAATTGTTGCTGCAACAAAAAGTGGTTCTACAGCAAGATTACTTTCAAAATATAGACCAAGGTGTATTATAGTTGGAATAACCCCATATGAAAATGTTAGAAGAGGTTTAACATTAAATTTTGGAGTTCTACCAACAAAATGTGACATGTTTAATACAACTGATGATATTTTAGTTGAATCTAAGAAAGTCGTTTATGATTTAAACCTTGCCGGCAAAGGCGATGACATTATAATAGCGGCTGGTATGCCTACAACTCATACTGGTGGTACTAATATGATGAAAATAGAAAAATTATAATATAAAAAAGGCCTGTTGCTAAAATGATTTTTTCAAATCATTTTGCAACAGGCCCTTTTTTTACTTAAAACTTAAAATTTAAAATCTTTGAAAAGATCTCCTAAACTTGTTCCTACCTCATTATCGTTATCGTTATATTTTAAGTATTCAGAACTTGATTCAACTACGTCCTTTATACTTAGGCTTAGTTTCTTATTTTCTTTATCTATATTTAATACCTTTACCTTAACACTTTGACCTTCTTTTAGTACATCTTCAGGTTTCGCAATACGTTCTTCTGTTATTTGACTAATATGTACTAACCCTTCTATTCCAGGTAATATTTGAACAAAAGCTCCAAAAGAAACTAATCTTACAATCTTTCCATCAAATATATCTCCCTCTTTTATAGTATCTCCATGAACTTTCCATGGTTCCATATTTCTATCCTTAAGAATTAAAGATAATCTTTGTTTTTCTACATCAACTGTTCCAACAAAAACTTCAACTTCATCTCCCACTTTAACTATATCCTCAACTCTATTTACTCTTTCCCAAGCTAAATCAGTTATGTGAATCAGTCCTTCAACTCCACCAATATCAACAAAAGCTCCAAACTTAGCAATTCCTTTAACTACGCCTGATTTCTTTTGTCCAGGTTCGATTGTTGCCCAAATAGCCTTTCTTTCTTTATTGTATTGTTCCATTTCTATAACTCTTCTTGAAGCTACAAGTTTTCTGTCTCTAAAATCTAATTCAATTATCTTAACCTCTAATGGTTTCCCAACTAAAGTTTCAAGTTCAATTCTATCTCTACTTGCTTGTGATCCTGGAATAAATACTCTTGTACTACCATAGTATCCAACCATTCCGCCCTTTACTAATTCTTTGATCTTTACAGTTATTATTTCCTTATTATTAAAGGCATTTTCTAATTCTACTTTTTCTGTAATTTCTAAAGCCTTAACTCTTGAAAGAACAACATATCCTTCTCCATCATTAGGAGATATAACATATACATCAAATTCATCATCCTTCTTAACTAGATCTAAAGGACTTACATCTTCACGGGTTAACTCTTCCTTTGTAATTACACCATCAAAAGCATAATCTATATTAACTGTAATTTGATTTTCCTCTACGTCTATAACCTTACCCTTTATTATGTCCCCTTCCTTTATTTTCTTTACATCATAATCTACTAATAATTCTTTCATTTCATTTTCTTTATCTGTCATATTCACTCACTCCTATTTTTAATTTTTATAATTATAATCTTATATGAAGACCACCTATTATACAAGTAAGAATTATTATAACCTTACATTTTCATAAATTAATACAATTTATTATTCATTTAACCATATTTTATTGTATAATAGTAATAATAAGTTTATTTAAAGGGGGTGAAGAGTATTAAAAAAGCAGGCAAAAAGATTCTAATTACGTTTATACTTGCTTTAGTATTCAGCTTATCAAGTTTTGGGACTGATTCACTAACATTATTCGATAACAATAAAGCCAAAAGCGTAATAGTACAAGCCAAAACATCATCATCTGGATTTAAATCTAGTGGATCTTCAAGTAGTAAAAGTAGTAGCAGTAGTTTTAAATCAGGGAGTTCTTCAAGTTCAAAGTCTGGAAGTAGTGATTTTAAATCAGGATCCTTTTCATCATCAGATGGTTCTAAAAGTACTACAAGCGACAGTGGTTCAGGTAGTTCTACCGTCAGCGGTGGATCTAGGAGCAGTTCTAGCAGTTCCTTCTTCGGTATGCCGTTCTTCTTTGGAGGCTCTGGAGGTAATTCTTCTACAACTGTTGTTTTAGCCGTAATATTCATTATTATTGTTTTAGGAATTAAATTTTATCTGAAAAATAAAAGAAAATAATTAATTTAGGAGGTCATGTATGGGAATTTTTACAAGAATGTCAAATATGATTAAGGCAAAGGTAAACACTACTTTAGATGAGGCGGAAAATCCAATAGAGTTATTAGATCAAAAACTAAGGGATATGGATGAACAACTTAGTAAAGCAAAATTAAATTCAGCACAGGTTTTAGGAAATGTGCATGCCTTAGAAAAGAATATGAATTTAGCTCAAAAGGAAAGTGCTGATTTTGAGGGAAAAATAAAACTTGCTCTTTCAAAGGGAAATGAAGAACTAGCTAAGAGAGCTTTAGCTAAAAAGGTTGATAGCGATAAAAAATATACTACTTTAAAGTCTACTTTTGAATCATCTAAAATTCAAGCTGAAACTCTTAAGAAAAATCTTAGAGGTCTTCAAGAAGAAATTGAAAAAACAAGAAATTACAGAGATGAAGCTGCTGCAAGATATTCAAATGCTGAAGCATCTAAAACAGTTAATGAAATCTTAGCTGATGTTAAAACTAAATCAAATACTATTCAAATAGATAATATTGAAAGAAATATTGCGAAAAAAGAGGCATTAGCTCAAGGTCTAGGAGACTTAAGAGATATTGATGACTTCGATAGTGAATTTGACAAATTAGATGATGTAGATTTAGATCTTGAATTAGAGAAATATAGATCTACTACTAAATAGGAGATTGTTTTATGGCTAACGATATAGAATTTATAGAAGAAGAGAGACGACATTGGGGTAAAATCTTTACTGATATTACTTATGCAATAAGTGAAGTTTCTCCTTTTATAGATGAAACCCAATTAAAAAGAAGAAGATATTTCTCAAAGGTTAGTATATTAGATGAATATATGGATAAGCTTACATCTAGTGAGTCTACTTCTAAGAAAAAATCATTTTTTGATAGACTAAAAGGTGATGATAGCACTCAGGATCTCAGAAACTTTAAATCAAAAAATTCTTCTTCCTTTAAACAGCTTGAAAGTTGCTCAAAGTGCCAATGTTTAGCTTGTTCCTTTGAATGTAAATTTCAGAGTTGTTCAGCTTGTAAAGAAGGTTCTTTGATTAAAGCCTGTGATAAAGAAAAGGGAAATGTAAGAACATTTGATACTTTTAATATTGACCTTACAAATAATGATAGTGGTCAAATGAACAAGTATAAGGTTCTTGCAATTGTAGAAAACTGCAAATTAGATAAGCTTAATATTCTACTAGAAAATCTTCATGATTCTGATGACAAATTAATTCTTTATTACTATCCAGGTATTAAATCCGATAATTTCGGTGAAATTACCGACTCTGAAGAATTTGATTTTGTTGTTGAAACATTTCAACAATCTGATTATTAATAATTATTAAAGGAGATAGGCTTAATTTAAGCCTATCTCCTTATTTTTTAATTTTCTTTAATTCATTAAAACAATATTCTATTATATCACTTCTTTTTATTATTCCTATAAATATTCCATTATCATCTACAACTGGAACAAAGTTTTGATTAACAGCTAGGCTTATTAAGCTCTCTATATCCGCGCTTATTGAAACGCTTTTATGGTCTACTCTCTTTTGAATATCCTTTACCTTTACTACCTCAGAATTTTTAAAATTCAATTCAGGTGTATTTTTAAGCTTCCATAAAAGATCCCCTTCTGTTAATGTCCCAACATATTTGCCCTGCTTATCAATTAATGGAATAGCAGTATACCCATGGTGCTCCATTCTTTCCATCACTTGTCTCATTGTTGCTTCTGAATTTTCACACACTAATTCATTTTTCGGTGTAAGAAAAAATGCTATATTCATATTTCTCCCCTTTACATCTCTAGTAAAATTCTTCCCATACTATCTTATTTTATCACAAATAGCCCCCAACTCTCAACTCTAAACTTTAAATATCAATTCCTGCAAGTTTCATCAAATAAACAGCATTTTGAGTTGTACTCTTTCCTTTCCTTAACTTATAATCAAATTTTATTTTATTATTCTCATAATATTCTCTGAAATTATAGTTATCTACTTCCTTCATCGTTTCTTCAAGGTTACATAATTCTAAATCATGAGTTGATAATAAACCTACTGCGCCACTCTCTACTAATTGTTTAACTAAAACTGTTGCACCCGTATGTCTATCCTTTGAATTAGTTCCCTTAAATATTTCATCTAATAGGAAAAATAATTTTTCTCCTCGCCTTGATGCCTCAATTATAAGCTTAATTCTTAAAATTTCAGCATAAAAAGATGATATGCTTTCTTCTAAATTATCCTTGGTTCTCATACAAGTGTATATATTCATAATACTGCAAGAGAAAGTTTTAGCACAACATGGAGCTCCTATATAGCTTAAGACAATATTAATACCTATAGTCCTAAGGAAAGTGCTTTTACCAGACATATTAGACCCTGTAATAAGAGTTATTTGCTTTGAACCTACTAACTCATAGCTATTATCTATGGCCCTACCTCCAATCAAAGGATGGGAAACAGAGGTACCTTTGACTTTAGTTTCTTCAGTTATCTCTCCATAACACCATTCTTTATGTTCAAAGCTAAGATTTGATATACTTGAAAGAGCATCAAACTCTCCCATAACTTGGAGCCATTTTTCTATTTTTTCTCCATTTGCATCTCTCCATTTATTTAAATTAAACAAGATAAATATATCAGCAAAGGCAATAACATTAAGTATGAAAAAATATGCATTTCCAGCTGAATCTCCAACCCAATCCAGTAACTGAACTAAACGTTTCATCTCATCCTTGCAAGAAATATTCGAATTATCTTTAAGCTTATTTTTCAATGTTTTTAGATATGGACTTTGAAACTCTTCCTCTTCAATTAGAGTTAATAATTTTGAATATGCCTTAACACTATCTTTTATTGAATGAAATAACTCTATAACCTGGCCCCTATCCTTAGTTAGAATCTTAATTACTGCAAAGTTAACCATTAAATCTAATATTAAAAAGGATATTGGAATATATTTTGTAATTGCTAAAAAAATCATTGCCATAGTAATCGCTATAAAAATGCAAGAAACAATAATTCTGGAAAGATCTGAAGCAGCCACCTCTGTGCTCCACTTAATAAGTTCTTCAAGTTCTTCGCCTTTTTTCTTTTTAAAGGTTCCATTAACATATTGCTGTTCTCTCCATTCTATCTTGTCTCCTAGCTCTTTTATGGCCTGTTGCTTCTCTAATATTTGATTTTTTGCAGGTAATTTTTTCAAAGAGATTATCTCTCCTAGCTTTCTTCTTCCTGAAAGAGTTCTTGTTGTATTTATCATTTGAAATAATGAGTTTTGCCCAAAGATATCTAGATCTTCAGCAAAGGGATGACCTTCCTCAAGTAATTCGTTTCCCTTGTCTTTAAATTCTCTATACTCTCCATTTAACCTTTTTAAACCCTTTTCATTGAATTCAACAACAACTTCTAGCTTCTCTTTTTTTATCATTATCCTACCATGCATTAGTGCAACAATAAAAAATAAAATCCCTGTTACAACTAGAGCTGCTACACCATTAAAAAATCCCATATCTTTATATAACTTATATGATAAGGTTAATCCTCCAATTAAAATGATTAGTCTACCCCAACCCATATATGATATAAGCTTACTTAATTTATTAATTTCTTTTTCACTTTTGTTTATTTTTTCTTTATAAAAATCTTCTACTTTTTTCATAATATACCTCACATTCTTTTATAATTATAAGATATCATACTCCAAGGTAAAAACCAATATTTTCTAGTATTTTCCTATTAAAAAGATATAAGAGATGCTCTTAATAAGTTAACTTTTTCAGTTGCCTACTTAATACCATTGTGTTTTATCATTCTTTGCGAAAATAATATCCCTATAGTACATAAACCAAGTACAAAATAAAATATAGAATTATAATTTCCAATAACATCCATCATCAAACCCGAAGCCAGTACCCCAATAATCGCACCTATTCCATATGCAGTAAATACAACACCATAGTTTTGACTATAATATTTTGTTCCATACATAGCGAGAGTCGAAGTTGGAGCAATAGCTAGCCAACCCCCTAGATTAAACCAAAATATGGAGAAAGCTATGGCAAATAAGACTACACTTCCTTCCTTTGCTACTAGCATCAATACTGCTGCTATGCTAATTAACACATAAGAAATTAGCATGGCCTTTTTAGATGACAACTTATCAGTAATCCAACCAAATGCTGGTCTACCTATTCCATTAAAAACTGCAAATATAGACATTAACAGTGCTATTGTTTTTGGAGGTAATTTTATTAATTCAATTCCAATATTGCTTGTCATTCCAATTAACATTAGTCCAATGACTGTTCCAATTATAAAATTAAAATATAACACCTTAAAATTCTTAGACTTAATCATTTTTATAGTATTTATATCCCTTGTATAATTTATTATCTTAGAAGTTGTTCCTATATTTCTATTCTCTGAATCATAAGGATATCTTAAAGGGAAGGAAAGTAACGGTATTATTACCCCAAAAGATATTCCTAATATTAAGAAAACTTTCATTATTCCATAAATTTCTATTAGATTTCTTGCAAGAGGAGCTGTAACCAAGGGTGATAAACCGAATCCTATCAATACAAAACCTACCACCAAACCTTTTTTTTCAGGAAACCACTTTGCTACTACAGTCATAGGAACGCCATAAGCTATACCTACCCCGGCACCCATTATCACACCGTAGCTGATAGTTAAAAAATAGATGTTTGAAGCATAAGCAGATAATATCCATCCTACTGATACAAGAATAGCTCCCAAGGAAATAATTAACCTAGGACTGTACTTGTCTAAATACTTACCTGTTACTAACATAAAAATTGCATAAAATGCTAAAGAAACCATATAAGGAAGTCCACTTTTAGTAGTTCCTATATTAAATGCTTTCTCTATAGGAAGTCTGAAAACACTCCATGAGTATACAGTACCTAAGCACATCATAATAACGATGCCCAAAACTACATATAACCATCTTTGTGTAGTTTTAATATTACTTTTATTAACTTTTTTCATCACTATACACCCTTAAACTTTCCATCAATTTATCTTCTAAATCAAATATTATATTTTCCTTCGTTTTCATTATATATTCTTTTAATCTTTCTTTTATCTCAGGATATTTTATGCTTAATATTCTGGCAGCTAGGATACCCGCATTTTTAGAATTATTAATTCCTACAGTAGCAACTGGTACTCCTCCTGGCATTTGAACTATTGATAATAATGAATCCATTCCATCTAGTTCTTTTAATTTCACTGGCACTCCTATTACAGGCAAAAGTGTCATAGAAGCCACCATTCCAGGTAAATGTGCCGCCCCACCTGCACCAGCAATAATAACCTCTAACCCTCTTTTCTCAGCATTATTTGAATACTCATACATTCTATCAGGTGTTCTATGGGCCGATACAACCTTTATCTCATAGGGTATTTTACATTCTCTCATTATATGTGCAGCCATTTTCATTACTTCCAAATCCGATTGGCTTCCCATTATAATTGCAACTAGTGGTTCTATTACATTTTTAGATTTATTTTCATTCATTTTTATGGTTCCCCTTTCAGTGTTTATCGATTGAATTTACATACTTAAAAATTCTATTTTTATATTAGATAATGCTTTTTGTGCTTTTAAATCTGCATTCTGAGTAGAATAATCTAATGCTGTTATATGCCCAATTTTTTTTAAATTCCCAGTTTCTGACTTACCATATAAATGTACATAGCAATCCTCAAGCTCTAGACCTGACTCTATGCCTTCAACACAATATCCTCCATCAACTCTATTATTCCCCAATATATTATACATAGCACAAGGTAATCTTAATTTCGTTGAACCTAATGGCATTCCTGTTACAATTCTAATAAGTTGTTCAAATTGTGAAGTAATGCATCCTTCAATTGTATAATGCCCTGAGTTGTGTGGTCTGGGAGCAATTTCGTTAACTAAAACACTTAGATTAGAATCAATAAAAAATTCTATGCAGAATATCCCATAATCATCTATTTCTTCAATAATTTCTTCAGCTATCCCTATAATTATTTTTTCAGTTTCATTTGAAATTTTTGCAGGTATTATTGACTTTATAAGAATACTATCCTTATGAATATTCTCTGATACAGGATAAAAAGATATCCCCTCATGATTCTTAGCAATAACTATTGATACTTCTTTTATATAATCAATAAATTCCTCAGCTATCAATTCATTATTACAAAGTTCTTTATACGCTTCTTCAAGTTTATTAATATCCTTTATGATAACATTTCCCTTACCATCGTAGCCACCTGTAGAAGTTTTTAAGACGATTTTTCCATTAAGTTTATAAAATATCTCTTTCAATTCATCCAAATTAGTAACAGGATAAAAAATCGGTACTCTGACACCTAAATTTTTCAATATGGTTTTTTGTTCATATTTATTTTGAATCATTCTAAGGGTATTAGATGAAGGATATATTTTGTATCCTTCTTTTTCTATTGATTTAAGTAATTCCACATCTATATGCTCAAACTCATATGTTATTACATCAGTTTTTGTAGCTAACTCTCTTAAAGCAACTATATCTGAAAAATCAGATATAATTTGTTCATCAGCAACTTGTCCAGCTGGTGAATTTGGTTTTGGATCCAATACAATTACATTATATCCCATTCTCTTCGCTTCTAATACCAACATTCTCCCTAGCTGCCCCCCTCCAACTATACCTATGTTTGATGGTGGTTTTAATCTAAATATTTCTCTTGTCTTCATATTTTCACACTCCTACTTAAAATAAAAAAAGCCAATAACAAAAACTCCACTATTAGAGTTCTTGTTATTGGCTTACCCTTTGACTGGTCTTCGACCCTTCAAGCGTCTTCCAATGTTAATTTATAAATTTCTCTTCAATATTTTGATCTACAACTATAGCTATAATTTTTTCACCTGTTTTTGTACTCACATCAGAATAAGTGCTTATTATATCAACATCTATTATAGATTTTATCACTTGTTCCAAATTTTCTCTTTCATTTTCAAATAAAGCAATCCTTACTTTCTTTATTAAATCAATACCTTCCTTGTTCTGAGCTAATTTTCTTTCTGATTTAGTCAAAAAACCTTTAAGTCTTACTATTATTAAATCTTGAAATATAATTGTGCGAATTTTTTCTGGTCCTCTATCCATGTGTTCAATCTCAAACTTACTAATTGCTTCGCTTAATTTCGCTTCAATTTGTCCTTTTGTCATTGAACTACCTCCATATATCATTATCTTAATACATAAATTACATATACAATATCATAGCATACTAATTTATACTTGTAAATTTTTTTCTATTTTAGATTGAGTCAAGTAAAAGTGGGCAACTATTTTATTATCCATTATTTTACAGTATATATTTATAACTTCCCTTAAGCATTTTTACTCTTAATTGTAACTAATATCTCCAAATCCTTTTAATCCACAT
>NZ_PVXQ01000017.1 GCF_002995745.1 Clostridium vincentii
AGGTTTGCCGCCGACTTCCTTCAGATTCCACCTCACAATGGACACCCTTGTCTTAAGCTAAATGGTTGGCACTATCAGCCTCCATTACGGACTTTCACCGATTAGTGCACGCCCATGCTGGGCGCACCAGAATAAAAGAGATTAGAATTTCTTCTAATCTCTTTTTCTTTTGTATTTAGTTATGTCCCCTTAATAAGTCTAAAGTATATCCTTATCTAGGAATAATCAGTATTATTTGTTTTTAGCTAAGTTTAATGCTGTTTGATAAAGTGGTTTCAAACTAGCTCTTATCAGAGCTCTACTATCAGCTTTTGTTATATATTTATGTAGCCAGAATTTATCTTTATAGTCATATTCTTTATCTGAATTCCGGTACAATTCTTTTTCTGAATCTAATACTTCCTTCACGAACTTAATTTTTTCTTTTTTAGTTAATTGAACATTACTCATAAGCATCGCCACCCTTCTATTAGTATTATACCACAAAATGAAAGGTCTCCTACGATTATTATATAGTCCATGAGTATTTAGAACCAGATGATTCGCGTTCTCCTGACAATACCTCTCTATTATATGCTGCAAGAGCACCTAAAAATATATCCTATTAAAATTGCTCAAAGCCTGATGTTTCCTATAACTTCTTAATTATTTAATTGTTTAATTTCTTAATAAATTAATCGCTTAAGTTATTAATTATGTAATTTCTTAATTTATTAACTATGTAATCTCTTAATTTATTAATTTCTTAATTTCTTAATTACTTAACTTCTTGCCACTTTTACCATACATAATTCAAGGCTGCAAGATAGTATTTCTCTATCTTACAGCCTTAAAAAATTATATCCTGTACTCCTATAACAAATCAAAAAATCTTCCCATTTATTTAATCTATTATCATAACCAACCCCTGTTCTAAAAGCACCTTCCCAGAAAACTTACGACTTATCCCGTCATCAAATTTAATTTTAACCTCATCATCATTAACCTCAGTGATTACACCACTTCCAAATGCTCTATGATCAACCTTGAGGCATCCTTGAATTGTCTCTTTCTCATTTTAGGAACAAAAAGATAAAGCTATAATTCTATAACCCCAGCTCTTTATTCTTTTTAATTTCTTTTTCAAAATGTATTTTATAATCTCCATTATTACTTATCTTGCAGAATAAACTCAATGCTTGTCTTAATCTTAATAGTGTTCTAATATCTTGCCAGTGTGACTCAAACTAAGAATATTTTGTTACAAACCTTCGTATTTGTTGCTTTATCGCCCTTGGTATTATGATAATTGTAGTAGGGAATAGAATATGATATTATCGAATGTGAAGGATATATTAACATGCTTATACAAGATAGTAAGATTAAAAATAAATATATTAGCCAAGAAAAAGAGGAATAAATTATGGTAAATATGAACGATGTGGCAAAACTAGCAAAGGTTTCTAGAGGAACAGTTTCTAATTATATTAATAATGTGAGAATTAAAGAAGAGTCCCGTATTAGGGTAGACGAAGCTATTAAAGAATTAGGCTATATTCCCAATGTAGCTGCGCGAGAATTTAAAACAAATAAATCCAGTAATGTAGTATTTATTTTACCAACTGTCTGGAACCCATTTTTTTCAGAGTTAACCTATCAACTGCAAATTAAATTAAAACAAAAAGGGATGAAATTGCTATTATGTAATTCCCAAGATGACTATCGTGCAGAATTAGAATACCTTGAAATAGCTCAACAAAATAAAGTTTTTGGTATTATTTCAATATCTTACAGTAATATTATGCCTTATCTAACTTCTGAAACACCATATGTTGCTATTGAGCGTTACTATAATGACGATATTCCCTATGTGACAAGTGACAATGAGGGTGGGGGGAAAATGGCTGTAGACGAACTAATAAAAAAAGGTTGTCAAAAACTTCTTCACGTAACGAGACAAGTAGACGGTAATAATGCTTTAATAGCTAGAAAAAAAGGCTTTGAAGAAGCTTGTAAAGAAGAAAAAGTGGATTATGAGATATTTAGTCCAAAGACTTCTTCTGCAGTATTCCACAAAGATATAACTCTATTTCTTAAAGAAGCGTTTGAAAAAGGGCAATACTTTGATGGTATTTTCTGTGCTACGGATCGTTATGCAAGTTATTGTCAAGATGCATTGATGGATATGGGAATCGGTATTCCAGAGGATGTTCAGCTCATTGGTTTTGATGGATCTCGAAGCTATGCAACAGAAGAATTAAAAATCTCAACTATTCGTCAGCCAGTTGAGAAAATTGCAGAAGAAGCAGTGAATCTTCTGATTGCTGTTGTTAATAAAGATAAACAAAAAACTAGTAAAGTGCTTCCCGTCACATTTCTTGATCTAAAAACTACCAAATCTAACTAAAATATTTAGGAAAAGTTACGAAGATTGTTTGATGATTTTACTATCAGACAATCTTTTTTAAACTATTTTTTAAGCTAAAAGAAAATGTTTTCTAAAAAGAAGCCGTTTTCAGAAAAGCATTGCATTCTAAATAAATTCATATTATAATAAAATCGACAAACATGGAACGTTCCAAAAAATAGCTTTCTAAATAAATAATATTAAGGAGTGTAGATATGGATTATAACAAAATTTCAAAAGAAGTATTAGAGAATGTTGGAGGTAAAGACAATATAATAAGCGCTGCTCATTGTGTTACTAGACTTCGCTTAGTCTTAAAAGACACATCAAAATATGATAAAGTAGCTCTTGAAAACATTGAAGGAGCAAAAGGTGTTTTCTTTAATAGTGGTCAATTACAAGTCATTTTTGGAACAGGTTTAGTCGACCAGGTTTATGCAGCATTTGTTGAAGAAGCAGATATCAAAGAATCTTCTTTAGAGGACGTTAAAACAGAAGGCAGGAAAAGCACTGGAAAATTACAAGAAATGTTTAAAGCCTTTTCAGATATTTTTGTTGCTCTGATTCCAGGGATTGTTGGTTGTGCCATGATATTAGGCTTTCGTGCAATTCTAATAACGAGTGGATTATTTGGATTAGAAGCAACTTTAGCTGACACTTACAAATGGGCTAGCGATTTATCTGCATTTTTAAATGTTATTGCAACAGGTTTAAAGTTCTTACCAGTATTTATTATGTATTCAGCCACAAAAAGATTTGGTGGAAATCCAGTTTTAGGTATTATTATAGGACTAGTCCTTGTTCACCCCGAATTAGGAAATCGTTTTGATTATTTACAAGGAAATTTAACTGATATCACTTATTGGAATTTTTTCGGGATCAATATCCCTGAAGTAGCATTTCAAGGTGGTGTTTTCCCAGCTATTCTAACTTCTCTATTTTTGGCCAAGTTTGAAAAATTTCTTACGAAACGAGTGCCACAAATATTATCCTTTATTCTAGTACCAACTCTAACTATTATTGTGTCAGCAGCTGCTCTCTTCTTAGTGTTTGGACCTCTAGGTGACGTAATTGCAACGGGTTTAGGATATGTTATTGAGTTATTATATATGAAATCCGGAGTATTTGGCGCGTTTATTTTTGCCGCTGTTTTACAACCATTGGTAATCACAGGGACACACCATGCTATTGGAAGCATAGAAGCTCAATTGATTGCCAGTACAGGGTTTAATTATATACAACCTTTATGGGCAGTATCAATTACTGCTCAAGGTGCAGCTTGCGTAGGTATGTTTTTATTAGCAAAGAAAAAATCGAAAAGAAGAGAAATAGCAATATCTAGTTTTGTGCCAACACTGGTAGGTGTATCAGAACCTGCTATTTTCGCCGTAAACATAAAAGATTCGATTATCCCATTTGCTTGTGCTGTAGTCGGTGCAGGTTTTGGAGGAATTTATATGAAAATTCTTGCTGTGAAGGCCCTTGGTTTTGGATTAACGGGTATTCCAGGTGTGACTATTGTAAATCCTCCTGTGATGATTCATTACATCATTGGAAATCTAATTACCTTTGGAGTTACTATTCTTTTACTACTAATTTACAATAAATTTAAAAGAGTACCAGGTTCACATGAATAAAAGGAGTTATAAAATGAAATTTCAAACATTTAATCATTACACATATTTAGAGGACAAGCATATATATTATCTAAAACAATTAGAAAATTTTGTGCAAAAAAGTTCTTTTTTGCCTCACTATCATCTTTATCCAAAAACAGGATTGATGAATGATCCCAATGGACTTGCTTATTTTAATAATCAATACCATTTTTTCTATCAGTGGTTTCCATTTGAACCAAATCACGGCATGAAACATTGGGGACATGCCAAATCAGCTGATTTAGTTCATTGGGAAGATAAAGCAATTGCACTTATTCCAAATCAAGAGTATGAAAAGAATGGCTGCTACTCTGGTAACTCCATTGAAAAAGATGGTCTATTGTATCTGTTTTATACCGCAAATTATAAAACGCCTCAAGGTAAAATCCCTAAACAGGCAGTGTGCATTATGGATAAATCAGGTATTATTCAAAAGTCAGAAAAAAATCCAATTATTGATGGAGCACCAGAAGGAATGTCAGGGGAAATACGAGATCCATTTGTGTTTGAACGAGATGGAAGTTACTATATGTTATTAGGAGCAAAAGACGAGCATGATGTAGGTCAGTTACTTCTTTATACTAGTCAGAATTTAATTGATTGGGGATATCAAGGAATCATTTCTCTGCCAATTGATAAGGGTTATATGTTAGAATGTCCGAGCCTCATTCAAGTTGAAGGAAAAGATGTTTTAATTATTTCACCAATGGGACTTGAAAAAGAAGAAACTCGTTATCAAAATCAATTTTCTACAGTGTACTTGGTTGGAAAATTGGATTTATCAGATAAAGTTTTTTATGCGGAATATAGTAATGAAGTAGATTCCGGATTTGATTTTTATGCTCCGCAAGCATTTTATGGCAAAAATAATGTCCCAATGATGGTGGCTTGGTTTGGATGCGGAGAACAAGAGCTTCCTTCTGATAAAGATATGTGGAAACATGGATTAACTATGCCATATGAACTGAAATTAAAACAAAATCATTTAACGCATTTCGTTGTTCCTGAGTTACTGGAGCAATTTAAGCAGAAACAACCCTTCCATAATCAAAAGTTAAGTACAGAGTCCAATTCCTATCATCTTGCTTTTGAAGTTTCTAATCATCAAGATGTGATGTCCATTCAATTTGGTTCTTCAAGAGACTATTGGAAATTGCAATTCAATTTTAAGCAGAATCAGATTTGTGTTGATCGATCTCATTTGTCACTTCCTGTGGATGTACCAAATGGAGAAATCCGAAAAACCATAGGATTAAATAAAAACAGCTACCAAGTTGATGTATTTATTGATAATAGTTTTGTTGAAATCTTTATAAATGAGGGGAGGAAATCATTTGCCTTTCGTACCTTTAATATGACAACCAAGCACCATGACATTCTCTTTGACTGGGAAGCTATTGGGGAAATTGGTTACTATCAAAGTTGAGCCTTCAAATTAGAGCGAAAAAATAATATTTAACACCGCTTTGCGAGTAATTAAAAATCTTATTTTTATCAGTTCCACCTCTCAAAAGATTTAACAACAAGTACAGCCAACATAAGTATAAAAATAAGCCACATGCTGGAATCAATATCCAACATGTGGCTATATATAGTTTTATATGTGTTAATCAATCCATTTATATTTGAAACATTTGATCTATCCTTTTATAACCCTAGTGAAACATATTCTAATAGTGTCATTACATATATCTTTAGGTATTGTATTATAAGCTATAGGAACAAATGAAAATACTAACGGGCTTTTAAGACAGTCTTTTCCTAATTGATATGATTTTAGTTTGACGATTCAGGGTTTATAAACTATGTTGAATATACAGTCTTCCTCCCCTACGAGTTTCAATAATTCATAGATGTAAAACCTTGTCTTACTTGTCAAAGTGGCTGGGCGTTACCCTATTGACTTGCAATAGCCCATGTACTATTCGTAACATATTTTAATAGTTATTGTTGATTCTTAGTGTCTTTAATCGTAGTTTTGCCATCAATATCATTCCATTCATGTCCCTAAATTTAATCATTTCCGTGTATGGAACGAACTACTATTCTAAATCCAATTTATCATCTTCATATTAATCTATAATCATAACCAATCCCTGCTCTAAAAGCACCTTTCCAGAAAATTTACGACTTATCCCATCATCAAATTTAATCTTAACCTCATCATCATTAACCTCAGTAATTACACCACTTCCAAATGCTCTATGATTAATCTGCAGATCAGCCTTTAGCCCATGTTGGGACTTTGTTGCCGCCATAAATTCTCCTTCTATAATGAACCTTGAGGCATCCTTAAATTGTCCCTTTCTCATCTTAGGTACAAAAAGATATAGATTGTCTATTGCTCTAGTTATCCCTACATAAAATAATCTTCTTTCCTCTTCAATGTTTTCTTCCTTACTTGAAGCATGGGGAATTGTATCCTCATTACAGTTAATTATAAAGACGTTTTTAAATTCCATTCCCTTAACCCCATGAATGGTACTAAGTAAAACTCTATCCTCGTCCTTGTTTTTCTTACTCTCCTCAAGTTTCCTTGCATACTCATCTATATGAGCAAAGAATTCAGGAATGCTTCTAAAAGCTGCCGCTGAAGATTTAAATTCCTCTAGTATTTCTTCTAAATCCTCAATACTACTCCCAAACTTTTGAGCATAGGACTTAAGATGATCTATGTACCCTAAATCTGATATTATAAATTGAATAACGCTATTTAAAGAGGACTTCTTCATATAATTAAAATCCTTCTTTAGATCATGAAGCTTATTTTTTTGAAAGGGTGGAGTATCATTCTTTTCCATCAATATATCAAAGGGATTTATATCATCCCTATATTCTCTTAAATAAACTAGATTACTTTTACTTATATATCTAAAGGGTTTATTGATTATTTTCACAAAAGCTTCTCTATCATTTGGATTATAGGCTACTGAAAGATAAGCTATTAAATCTTTGCAAATAAAATGGTTGAAGAAATTATATTCTTTATCAATCATAGTAAAGGGAATCTTATTCTTTATGAAGGAGTCAATTATACTTATAGACTCCATATTAGTCCTATATAAAATCATGTTATCTCTATAATCTTTTCCGCCATCTTTAAGGCTTTTAATAACTTTGGCTATATCTTCCCCTTGAATCCTTTCATCATATGGAGTGCTACAATTTATTATCCCATCCGTTTCCTTATTCCAAAGTATTTCCTTATTATTTCTCTCCTTATTAAAGGCAATAACTTTTTTTGATGATTCTATAATATTCTTACTACTTCTATAATTCTTAGAAAGATAATATTTTTTTCCGCCTGAATATATTTTATCGAAGGTAACCATATACTCAGGTTTTGATCCTCTAAATGAATAAATGCATTGATCCTCGTCCCCTACAGCAAATAACGAGACATCTGTATCCTCATTCATCATTTTTAGAAAGTCCACTTGAAGCTCATCACAATCTTGGAATTCATCAACTAAAATATATTTAAACAAGCTTCTGTATCCATCCCTTAGATTCTTATTTTCCCTCATACGATCAATTACTTGGATAGCTAGGTCATCAAAGTCCCATAGATTATTCTCTTTTTTATATTCAGAATACTTTTCATAACATTCTATAAAAATATCTTTTCCAAAGGATGGCACAAACTCTTCAAGACTGACCCTAGAAGTTTTATATAATGAAATGTTATTAATAGCTTCCTTTACTCTATCCTCATTTATTTCATCAGAATACTTTTTAAGTACACTCTCCATAATTTTATTTGTTATATAACCTTGTATTATATTTATTTTACAGCCTTCCCTTAAAAGCATTTTATAAAACAATCCATGAAATGTTCCAAAAAAAGGGCTTTTTTGTTTTTTGAAAGCATCTATATATCTATCTTTCATATTTCCCGCAGCAACCTTTGTGAATGTAAGCACTATTATATGCCCTTCATTAACCATAAGCTCATCCACAAGGTACTTTATTCTATTAACTATAACTGTTGTCTTACCAGAGCCTGGAGCTGCAACCACAAGAAGATTTCTTTCCTTCGCTTTAACAGCGGCTACCTGATATTTATCTAAATTCATAAACGCAACCCACCTTTACCTATATTGTAATAATTTTCGCCTAGAGGTACAATAGTATTATGCAATTATTTTAATAAGAGGAGATTATAATGAAGAATAATAATTCATTTGACCTGAGAAATCAAAGAAATTTAACAATGCTAGTGGACTTTTATGAATTGACTATGGGCAATGGGTATTTAAGCCACGGGCTTGAAGACAAAATTGCCTATTTTGATATGTTTTTTAGAAAAGTTCCTGATGGTGGTGGATATTGTATTATGGCTGGAGTAGAACAGCTTATAGAATACCTTAGTTCACTTAAATTTACAAAGGATGATATAGATTATTTAAGAAATAAGGAACTATTTACTGAAAGTTTTTTGAATTACTTAGAAAACTTTGAATTTTGCTGTGATATTTGGGCTATACCTGAAGGAACCCCAGTATTTGCAAATGAGCCTTTAGTTACTGTAAGAGGTCCTGTTATACAAGCTCAATTCATAGAAACTATGCTTCTTTTAACTATAAATCATCAAACCTTAATAGCTACTAAGGCAAATAGAATCTGTAGAGCTGCAAATGGTAGATCTGTTATGGAATTTGGTTCAAGACGAGCCCAAGGCTATGATGGTGCCATATATGGAGCAAGAGCGGCTATTATTGGGGGCTGTAGTGCAACAGCATGTACAATATCAGATAAAATGTTTAATATACCTGCAATTGGTACCATGGCACATAGTTGGGTACAATTATTTGATACAGAATATGAAGCTTTTAAGTCCTGGGCTGAAATCTATCCAGAGAACTGTACATTATTAGTTGATACCTACAATGTAATAAAATCAGGTATCCCCAATGCAATAAAGGTATTTGATGAAATATTAAAACCTCAAGGTATAAGTAATGTTGGTATTAGAATAGATTCTGGAGACATAACATATTTATCTAACCTTTGTAGGCAGATGCTTGATGAGGCTGGATATGAAGACTGTAAAATTGTTATTTCTAACTCATTAGATGAATATATAATAAGGGATGTTCTAGAACAAGGCGCATCTATTGATTCATTCGGTGTTGGAGAAAGATTAATAACGGCTAAGTCTGAACCTGTCTTTGGAGGAGTTTATAAACTCTCTGCAGTTGAAAAGGAAGGTCAAATACTTCCTAAAATTAAGATTAGCGAAAATGATGAAAAAATAACTAATCCAGGATTTAAGAAGACTGTACGAATTTTTCACAAAGAGTCACACATGGCTATAGCTGATATTTTAACTCTCCATGACGAGATAATTGATGAGAATGAATCTTTGGAATTATTTAATCCAATCCATACTTGGAAGAGGAAAAAAATAACTAACTTCTACACTAAAGATTTATTAGTCCCTATTTTTAAAAAAGGTCAATTAGTTTATACTAGTCCAAGTGTATTAGAAATAAAAAGTTTTGCTCAAGAAGAAATAAAAAAATTATGGCCTGCAGTTCTTAGATTTGAAAATCCTCATACCTATTTTGTGGATCTTTCAGATAAGCTATGGTCTTTAAAGCAAGACCTTCTTAATCAGTATGGCACTTTTTATAAATAACAAAATAAAAAAGGATGAATATAAGGCTTTACGCCTTCATTATTCATCCTTTTTATTTTATATGAAAACTTACTATTTAGTAAACTCTGATATAAAATCAAATCCTCTTTCTTCACTAACTCTATAATCATATTCTTCTATTCCCTTAACTGAAATTTTGTTGTTTAATAAATATTCCTTAAATGGACAGTTTTCTTCAACAGAAAAAAACATATTCATGGGACATTCTTTATAGCATTCAACTTTTTCCATACCGGTTGACCAAAACGGACATTTACTCATCTTCTCCCCACCTTACACCAATGCACTATACTCTATTTAATTAAAATTAATATAGCAAACTAAAATATATATTAAATATCTACAAATCTAAATTTAGAAATTTTTTGTAAGACAATTTAACCATTCAATTGATTCAATATAAATATTAATAAGACCCTTCTTATCAATATTTAATTTATCACTGTATTCCTCTACCTTTTTCATATCCATCTTTTCATATGCCTTAACTAAATTTAGAATTCCTGAAAGATCATTTTCACACCCTAGCAAAGCATCTTTTGCCTCTTCCTCTAAAGGAATCTCTACTATAATATCCTTCATACTTCTATTCATAAATACATCTAAATTTGAGAATAGCCCTACCATAAAAACTAATGACTCTTTTGATGATTTTGCTTCTTTAGCAATCAGTTCGCAAAAACGCGCTCTAATTATAGTATTATTTGTATATTCAGCATTACTATTTTGCATTTCACTAATTACTACTAGGGATAGCCATTTTGCAAGATCTTTCTTCCCAAGCAGCGCTATAGATTGCTTTATAGATCTTATTTTTTGAACAAAAGAAAAACTAGCTGAATTTAAAAACTTAATTAATTTATAACTTATTGCAACATCAGACTTTATTGTTTTTTCAATTTTATCCACATCAAAATCAGGACTTAGCAATTCCACCATAATATTAAAACAGCTAACATTTCTTACAGCTATATCTTTTGCAGATATCATAGTAGGTTTGCTAAAATAATACCCTTGAAAATATAAATAATTATTTTTCAAAGCTTCTTTATAATCCTCTTTTGTTTCAACTTTTTCGGCCAATAATTGTCCCTGTGGATTAATTTTTCTAATCTCATTCAAAATTATTACCCGCTCTGACTTTGTCGTTGCCACAAAGTCTATTTTATAAATATCTATTAAAGCACCAAATTCTTTATATCTGTAATCTATTACAACATCATCTAAAGCAATAATATATTTTCTATTTTTCAATTCCATTAAATAAGTAAGTATTTCATAAGTAGGATTAACATTTTCCAATATCTCAACTACTATTTCTTCCCTTTCAAGCAAACAAATTATATCCTTAAGTAAAACCCCTTTTGGAAAATTTATAAAGGCTCTTTTCCCATTAGTTAAATTACTTAAACCTATAGTTGCGCAATTTGAGATTAATTTAATTGTAGCCTTTTCCTCATTAACATCCCCAGCAAATGAATTTGAATTGGAGTTTCTAAATAATAGCTCATAGGCTACGACTTCATTTTCTGTATTATATATTGCTTGCCTAGCTAAAAATATATCCATCTTAAGTTCCTCTACACCTTTTTTATTTCATTATATATTATATTCTTATAAATTGAAATAAAAATTTCTTTAATTTTCCACATAATTATAAAAAAAAGGGTTTAACCCCTTATTTTTCAAGAACATTGTTTTTTATAACTGTAAGATCAATTATTTCATTTTGAAAAGCTTTTAAAAGAGCTTTTTCTAATACTTTTTCTTGGTCAAAACTTTCTATCTCAGAACATACTGCAAAAACTTTATTTTTTTGTCCTTTAAAGTTTCTGTATGTTAAAGTAACATTAGGTTGTTCATATTCAACGTTTAGTATTTTAATACCCCAAGAAAACTGCGCATAATCATCTTCAACAGTTAAATGAGTAAGTTCCTTTAATCTTTTCTTTTCTTTACTTGGATCATTTACTATTACCAATTTATCGCCAACTTTGTACTTTGCCATTCTACTTTCCTCCTTAAATATTCTGAACTATTCTATTTTATTTCAGTTTATCCCTACTATAAAACAAATGCAATAGCATCTATTTAAATCTAGTCAAGTTTATAAAATATTTGTTAATAAATTAACAATGCAATTACTTTATCTTATCATAAATCTTATATAAAAACAATATTCGTTGCCTTTAATCACAACTGTAAAACTTTCTATAATTGGATAATTGTTATTAGCTAGGTATAGTATTTTACAAATAACAATTGACATTAATTTTATATTTTATTATAATTAATTATACTAAAATTGGAGGGATGAAATTTATGAATGCTATAATAAATATCTTTAGAGAGAAGAAGTTAAAGCTTACTCCTCAGAGGTTAGCAGTTTACAAATATTTAATGAACACTACTAATCATCCTTCTGCTGAAACAGTTTATACGGCTATACAACCTGAATATCCAACAATGAGTCTTGCAACGGTATATAAAGCATTAAAAACTCTCGTTGAAGTTAATCTTATTCAAGAAATAAATGTTTGTGAAGGAAATTTTCGATATGATGGTAATATTAAATCACATCCTCATATTAAATGTATAAATTGTAAAAAGGTAGAGGATATTTCTTCTTTGGATCTAAATTACTTAAATGAAGATGCAAATAAACATACAGATTTCAGAATTCTATTTAGTCAAGTATACTTTTATGGTGTATGTAAAGACTGTGATAAATAAAAGTTGCTTTTTATAAAGCAACCTTTTTTATGTTCTCATTTATATGAATTATAATGTTTAGAATCATTTCATATACATAACTGAGGTGATTATTTAATGAAGTTCATTATCTTAAAGAAAAAACAACTTTTCAATGTTTCTGTAGTGATTATTCTAATAATATTACTATTATTACTTATTTTACCCCTAGATACTCCTGAATCTGAAAATGTTTTTAATCCAATAGATATAAACAAAAACTTATCCTCAGATTTTACTGGTGATGGTAAAGATGATATTCTAGAAGTTATTTCAAAAAATGATAAAAAAGACATCAAAATAACTGTTAATAATAAAGCATTTTTCTTAAGTGAGCTTATCTTAGATAATATCCTATGTGATGATGTATCTTGGTGGCCATTAAAAGTTTATGTAAAGGAAATATCAAGAAATACCACTCCTGAAATCATGATCCAAGGAACAAAAAATAAAAAACCTGTCACCTATTTATTTACTTGGAATGAAGATAACTTTGTTAATATATATGAAGCTTCAAAAAATATCTTTGGAATATTGAACTCTAGTGGGAACAGAACTCCTCAATGCTATAATATTAATTCCTTCTCAGGAATACCTTCGTTATACTCATTTATGGTCCTAGATAATGAAATCTTGGATATTACAAAAGATTGTAAACCTATATTCAATTTAGAAATTATTCAAACTTTTATAGATTTGGTGCAAAAAGATTATGAATTAGAGGAAATTCCAGATATTTTTAAAGAAAGTATAGATACAAAGGAATTAGCAGCTCTATGGAATCTTGATAAGGAACAAAATTCCTATAGCTTTCAAGATGCGTTCTTCTACGATGAAAATATTAATGCTAATGGAAATATAACTTCCCTAAAATGGAGGTTAACCTTTGAAAAGTATGTTAAAGATAAAGATGATTCTTCTAAAACAGAGTTAGTAATATATGTAACATTCGAAAAAATTATTGAAAATTCCTACAAAATTTCATCATTTTATATTCAATAAAGCAAAAGGCCGCTTACTAGGCGGCCTAAAAGGGGGATTGGGGGGGATTAGCTTATATGAAGAAAATCTTCACTTAGCTATGGGAGAATATCTTCTCCGGTACATTATTATTATTGACTAAACATTCTTAATTTATACACTTATTCAGAATTATCTTTAAAAGTTCCTTTATCATATAATTCTATTATTTTATCTATAAATTCTATTTTATTTATATCAACTATTTTTCTTAGAGATTTCAAAAATTCCATATTCTCATCCTCTTCTGAATCTAAGATTTCATTCTCACGGTTTTTTTTCTTATGTTGGGTAGACTTATTAACATTATCATTCTTACTTGCAGCTTTAGTCTTAACAGTAGCATTATTATTTGCAACATTATTATTATCTGTAGCATTGTTGTTTTGAGTATTATTATTATTGTTGTTGATAGCATTATTACCAGTATTATTGTTGTGTGTAGTATTATTACCTGTAGCATTATTATTGAAATTCGCACTATTATTATTGTTTGCATTATTGTTATTGTTTGCATTATTATTGTTAGTAGAATTAAAATTATTTAATGAATTTAAATCAAATCCATCCTTATTCATTGATGATAATAAATTTCCTAATCCACTCATATCAATATTTCCACCTAGCATTGATAAAAGTTGCTGAGGATTAATGCCAAATGGATTGTTATTCATAGAACCAATAGGACGACTACCATGTATATCATTTCCTTCATAAGATTTATGTCTATGTTTTGCCATAATCGATCCTCCTATTTACGTATTATATAAATCATTATATGTAGAATCTTCTAATCTGTTAAATATTAATTTATAAATTTTTGGAGGGCATCTCTGCCCTCCGTTTAACTTTACTACCAACAATACCCTTTAGCAGTTATAAAGAATCTTGGCTGCAGCCGTAAAGTAAAAATAGTAATATTATCAATATTGAATTATTATTTAATAGGCCAGCTCCACAAGCTATTAACCAAAACAGTATAACTTCCCATATTCCGCCGCCTGATCCGTCTAGTATACCACCTCCGCCATATCCACTATTTGCTTCGCAGCAGCAATATTCTTCTTTTCTCTTTTTCTTTGACATAACTATCTCTCCTCCTTTTGATTAATCAGATAGCTTTTTATTAGCATCCACAGGTTCCAAAATTATCATTATTTGCAACTGAGTTACATGGTCCACAGCAATCATTACCGCTACCACAAATAAACAATAATACTAATAAGAATAACCACCATGATCCACCAAATAACCCACCTTTTTTCTCACAACATGGATCTACATATTCTTTTTTCTTGCAATAGCACTTAGGTTCTGGGCAACAACATGCGCCTTGGTTTCCTGCACCAAATCCAGTTCCTCCACTGAAGAATACGAGAATTAAAATAATCCATATCCATGCTCCGCCACCAAATCCGCCACCGAATCCGCCGCCACCACAAGCATTATTACAATTATTATTAGTGTTGCTACCACTATTATTGGAATTTAAACCGTTAATAATGTCATTGATTTCCATAATCATTTCCTCCTTGAATCTTATATTTGTATTTCATACTATATACTATTCTCTCTAAATTTATTTGCCACAGCTTTAGCATAAAGATATTTAGAATTATTTTGTTTGAAATGATTATATAATGTTGAAAAAAAAGAGAGTGTAAGAATTTCATCTTACACTCTCTTCAAACTTTTTATTCACTAGCTAAATCTTCAAACAAATAATCCACTAACTCATCTCTTCCTCTTTTATTAGCAGAGGAAAATAGGTATAATTTTTTATCATCAGGTATTTTCAACGTTTCTCTAATTAACTTTTCTTGCTTTCTTAAATCATTGTTTGATATTTTATCTTTTTTAGTGGCTACTACAATAACGTCGTATCCATAATGTTTAATCCATTCATACATAGTAATATCATCAGCAGTAGGTTTATGTCTTGAATCTACTAATAAAACAACTCTCTTAAGTTCTTCTCTATCATATAAATATGTTTCAATTATTTTTCCCCAACTTGCCTGTTCTTTCTTAGATACTTTAGCATATCCATATCCAGGTAAATCTACTAAATGAAAGTCATTATTTATAAGAAAAAAATTAATTAATCTTGTCTTTCCTGGAGTCTTACCAATTTTCGCTAAATGTCTCTTGTTTGTTAAGGCATTGATTATTGAACTTTTACCTACATTTGATCTTCCTACAAAGGCAATTTCTACTCTATTATCAATAGGGTACTGAAATTTCTTTACAGCTGAAATAATAAATTCACTCGTTTTAATTATCATTCGTATCATCTCCAATTAAAGCATTTTCTAAAACTGTTCCAACATGTGCAGCTTCTATTATAGTTAACTTACTTCTTATACTAGTTGGTATCTTCTCTATGTCTCTTGCATTTTCCTTAGGAATTATTATAGTATCCACTCCAGCTCTAAATGCTGCTAAAGTTTTCTCTTTTAATCCTCCAATAGGCAAAACTCTGCCAGTTAAGGTAACCTCTCCTGTCATAGCAACATTGCCTTTAACTTTTCTACCAGATAAAGCTGACACTAAAGCTGTAACCATAGTAACTCCAGCTGAAGGGCCATCCTTTGGCACTGCGCCCTCAGGAACATGAATGTGAATATCTCTGTTTTTATAAAAATCTTCTTTAACACCATATTTCTGTGCATTTGCTCTAACAAAAGAATATGCTGCCCTTGCTGATTCTTGCATTACATCTCCAAGTTGTCCTGTTAATTCAAGTTTACCAGCGCCTTTCATAACCATAGCTTCTATAGGTAGAGTATCTCCACCATATGCAGTCCATGCCATTCCAGTTACTACTCCCAGCTTATCTTCATTTTCTATTTTATCAAAAGTATATGTTCTAGCCCCTAATAACTCTTCAACTTTTTTTAGGTTAATAGTTATGCTTGCTTTTTCTTCCTTTGCCAAATTAGCAACAGCTTTTCTAATAAGTTTTCCTAAGGTTCTCTCCAAGCCTCTAACTCCTGATTCTCTTGTATATCCATCTACTACTTCCCTAATTGCATCATCTTGCAACTTTATTGTTTTTTTATCAATATTATATTCTTTAAGTATCTTAGTCATAAGATGAGATTTAGCAATATGGAACTTTTCTTCATAAGTATATCCTGAAACTTCAATTATTTCCATTCTATCTAGGAGTGCTATTGGAATTGTATCTAAGCTATTTGCCGTAGTTATAAATAAAGTTTTAGACAAATCAATAGGTAACTCAATGAAATTATCTCTAAAGGTTTTATTTTGTTCACCATCCAATACTTCTAAAAAAGCATCAGCAGGATTCCCCTTATATTCAGAACTTAACTTATCAATTTCATCTAAAAGTATTAATGGATTCATGGACCCAGCTTCCTTTAATCCATAAACAATTCTACCAGGAAGTGCTGCTACATAAGTCCTTCTATGACCTCTAATTTCGGATTCATCTTTTAACCCACCCAAGGACATCCTTACATATTTTCTATTAATGGCTTTAGCTATAGACTTTCCAATAGAAGTTTTACCTACCCCCGGAGGTCCTACCAAACAAAGAATAGGGCCTTTCATTGATCCACTCATTTTCTTTACTGCAAGGTATTCAATAATTCTTTCTTTAACATCCTCTAACCCATAATGTTCATCATTTAACACTTTCTCAGCTTTAGCTAAATCTAATCTTTCTTTGGTATATTTACCCCAAGGCACGTCCAGTAACCATTCCAAATAAGATTGTACTGTATTTCCTTCTGATGAAGACATATTCATAATTTTCAGTCTACCCAACTCTTTCAAAGCCTTAGTCTTAACTTCATCTGGTAGCTTATTGTTATTTATCTTTTCTTCAAAGTCTTTTATTATAACTTTTTCCTCATCATCTTCTCCAAGTTCTTCTTGAATAAACTTAAGTTGTTCCCTAAGATAAAATTGCTTTTGAGAGTCATCAATACTTTTCTTCATTTTATTTGCAATCTTGTTTTGAACTGTAATGACCTTAGACTCATTTTCTAATGTCACTAACAGTAGCTCAATTCTTTTTTTAATATCTAAAGTTTTTAACAACTCTTGTTTAGTATCTTCTTGCAATGGAAGATAACTAGACACTATATCAGTAAAAGCATAAGGATTTTTTTCATATGTTATATTTTTATCCATTTCCTCAGAGTTATCACCAGCCATTTTTACGAATTTCTTAAAAGATTTCCTTAGGCTATTAAAATACCCTTGAGTCTCTATATCTTCTATACCCTTTTCTTCAATAGTCTCCACAATAACTTCGAAATATTCTTCATTATCTAGATATTCTTTTACTTTTCCTCTTGCATTACCTTCAACTAGAACTCTCATAATATCTCCAGGTAATTTTATGATCTGCTTTATTTTGCATAAAGTTCCTATATCAGTTAAATCCTCTTTTGTAGGATCATCCTTTTCAATATCAGTTTGTGCTACTAAAAAAATATCTTCATTATTTAGCATAGCTACTTCTATAGCTTCAATAGATTTTTTTCTACCTACATCAAAGTGCAGTATCATATTAGGAAAAATAGTTACTCCTCTTAGAGGAATTAATGGAAGTGTATTCTTTTTATCCATATTTCTTTCCTCCATCCACATATTATTTATTAGTCTTAAATAGTATACACATAATAATTTTTTTTTTCAATAAATAATAATGAAAAAGTCACTTATGCACATGAAAGAAAATAATAGGCCAAAGATACGATATATATTTTTTTGATTGTGCTTAAACTAGATAGTACCTTTTATATCATCTCTTAGGCTTGCCGAAAGTATATCTATATTTGCATCATTTTCAACAAATCTAAGTTCTTCATTTTTATAAAACACTTTATTAAATACTTCTCCTATACTCTCAACTAAATATATCTTAATTCCTTTGATACCATCTAAACTTGAACTCCAATTCTCTTTAGGAATAATAATAATATTTGCACCTGCTTTCTTAGCCCCCATGATTTTAGCTTTAACTCCACCTATAGGTTTTACTCCACCTAATACGCCAATTTCACCTGTCATTGCAATATGATTATCTATTTTAATTCCCTTAATAGCACTGTATATGGCAGTAGCAATTGCTATGCCTGCTGAAGGTCCATCTACCGGTGTACCTCCAGGAAAATTTATATGAATATCATACTTACTACAATTAAGATCATAAATATTATTTAATACAGTAACTACATTCTCTACTGAAGATATTGCAGTACTTTTTAATTTTATTCTTCTATTAGAATTAGAAATACTCTCTTCTTCAACCATTCCACATACCTTCAAAGTTCCCTTGTTTCCTAGTACTTTCTTTGCTGATACCTCAATCTGCATAGTAATTCCTTGATTTGCTCCATAAATAGCTAATCCATTTACAATACCTACCTGTGGTTCTTTGCTAATTTTTGTTTCTATTCGCTTCGTATATTGTCCATTTTCAATTACCCATTCTACATCTTCAAAAGTAATATTATTTCTTCCTGCATTTAAGGCTATCCCTCCAGATAATTGAATTAAATTAACAACTTCTCTACCATTATAGCAATATTCTCCTATAGCTTTCTCTGCCTTTTTCTCTATTTCAAGTCCAAATTTAGCTGTTGCATTATTACCAATTTCTATTATTTCATCTGGCATAAGACTTCTAAAAAATATCTCTACACATCTTGATCTAATAGCAGGCAAAATTTCGTCCGGTCTTCGTGTTGTGGCCCCAATTAATCTAAAATCTGCTGGCAATCCATTATCAAAAATCTCTTTTATATAATCTGGCATATTAGGATCCTCTGAGCTGTAATATGCACTATCTAAAAAGACTTTTCTATCCTCTAGAACCTTCAGTAATTTATTTAATTCAATTGGATGAAGTTCACCAATTTCATCAATAAATAACATTCCTCCATGAGCTTTTGTTACAGCTCCTGGTTTTGGTTGAGGTATTCCTGCAACGCCAAGTGCTCCAGCTCCTTGATATATTGGATCATGAACAGAACCAATTAAAGGATCTGCTATTCCTCTTTCATCAAACCTTAATATAGTTGCATCTATCTCAACGAATTTAGCCGCATTTTTAAAAGGTGATTTAGGATTGTTTTTTGCTTCTTGCAAAACCAATCTAGCTGCTGCAGTTTTCCCAATTCCGGGTGGCCCATATATTAAAACATGTTGTGGGTTAGGACCACAAAGAGCTGCTTTTAATGCAAGTATTCCTTTTTCTTGACCAATTACTTCTTCTAATTTTTTTGGTCTACTTTTTTCAGTTAAAGGAATAGTTAACGCTATGCTTCTCATTTTTTTTAATTTATCCATCTCTTTTCTATTCTCTTTATTTATTATTATTTTTTTAGTTTTCATTCCTTTATTACTACTGACTATAAAATATATTAACACTGCCATTAACACTACTTGTAATATGATTAATATTTCTGCCATTATCTATATCCCCTCCATAATTTATAACTTCTTTTGTTATAATTATGAACTTATGAAGGTTGTACTATTCAATTACAATTAAATTTTTTTCTATAAAAAAAGTACAATAGCTATTGCCATTGTACTTTGAATTAAGCTGTTTCCATACCCTTACTCTTTTTTATCTTTTTAGGCTTTTGAAGTAGTCTTTCTTCTCCTTCAGGTAGCCTATGAATTTCCGGTTGTTCTCTTTTTGTAATAGTCGGTTCTGTAATAACAATCTTTGTTATTCTTTCATCAGAAGGAATATCAAACATTATTTCAGTCAGTACATCTTCTATTATAGACCTTAACCCTCTAGCACCAGTTTTTCTTTCTATAGCCTTTTCTGCTATAGCCTGTAAAGCTTTCGGAGTAAAATCAAGTTCAACATTATCCATTTCAACTAATTTCTTATATTGCTTTATTAAAGCGTTTTTAGGTTTGCTTAGTATATCAACTAAAGCTGATACATCTAATGAATCAAGAGTCACAACAATTGGTACTCTACCTACAAATTCAGGTATTAATCCAAATTTCAATAAATCTGTTGGAAGAATTTCTTTGAATAATTTTCCAACATCCTTATTTTCTTTAGATTGTATATCAGCACCAAAACCTATTGAACTAGTTCTAGTTCTCTTTTCAATTATCTTGTCTACTCCATCAAAAGCTCCACCACATATAAATAATATATTAGCAGTATTTATTTGAATAAATTCTTGATGTGGATGTTTTCTTCCCCCTTGAGGTGGTACAGATGCTACAGTTCCTTCTAATATTTTTAGTAAGGCTTGTTGAACACCTTCTCCAGATACATCCCTTGTAATAGATGGATTTTCTGATTTTCTAGCAATCTTATCTATTTCATCAATATAAATTATTCCCTTTTCAGCTTTTTCTACATCATAATCAGCATTTTGAATAAGTCTTAAAAGAATATTCTCAACATCTTCTCCAACATATCCTGCTTCAGTTAACGTTGTAGCATCAGCTATTGCAAATGGTACATTTAAATATCTAGCTAAAGTTTGAGCTAAAAATGTTTTACCTGAACCTGTAGGTCCTAAGAGTAATATATTACTCTTTTGCAGTTCAATTTCATCATTTACATCCTTAGAATTAACTCTTTTATAATGATTATATACAGATACGGAGAGAGCTTTTTTTGCTCTTTCTTGCCCAATAACATAATCATCTAGATACTTTTTAATTTCCTGTGGCTTTGGTAATTCTTTTGAATCAAACTCTACAGTTTCCTCAAATTCATCAGCAATAATATCTGAACATAAATCAATACATTCATCACATATATAGACTCCAGGACCTGCTATTAATCTCTTAACTTGATCCTGATTTTTGCCACAAAACGAACATTTTAATTGTTTTTTGTCATCATACTTAGCCATTTATTCACCTCACTTTGAGTAATGTTATATTACTTCTTTTTACCTATTTCATTTTTTATCATAACCTTGTCAATTATTCCATATTCAACAGCTTCATCTGCATCTAAATAATAATCTCTTTCTACGTCTTTAGAAAGTACTTCTATAGATTTCCCTGTATTTTCACTTAATATTCTATTAAGCTTTTCTTTAGTAACTAATATTCTTTTTGCATGAATATCAATATCTGTTGCTTGCCCTTGGAAACCACCTGATGGTTGATGAATCATAATTTCAGCATTTGGAAGAGCTACTCTCTTTCCCTTTGCTCCACTAGATAATAAGAAAGCACCCATTGATGCAGCTAATCCTATACAAATAGTTGAAACATCAGCCTTAATATAATTCATTGTATCATATATAGCCATTCCTGCTGTTACAGAACCTCCTGGACTATTTATATATAAATAAATGTCCTTATCTGGATCTTCACTCTCTAAAAATAGTAATTGAGAAACGATAAGATTTGAGGAATCATCGTTTACTTCTCCACTTAGCATTACTATTCTATCTTTTAATAATCTAGAAAATATATCGTATGATCTTTCACCTCTACCAGTTTGTTCTACTACCATAGGTACTAATGCCATTTTATTACCTCCTATTTATATATCTCTATCTTTTAACTTTAGAGTTATATACAATTATACAAGATTTTATAACTTTTGTTAACACTTATATTTGAAATAATTGCCAAAAATTAATTTTGGCAATTATTTTTCAATATTAAACTATTTTACGTTATTAGTTAACACCTTTATTGTTTTCTCTATAATTATATCTTTTTCTATCATAGGTTTTTGTGACTTAAGTAGCATTTCAGCCATTTTTTCATGTTCTGAAGCTGAATACATCTTTGCAAGTTCTAAAGCTTTTTCTTTTACTTCTTCTTCAGTAGTTTCAATTTTTTCTGCCTTACTTATTTCTTCTAAAACCAAATCAGCTTTTACTTTCGCTTCAGCATTTGATTTCATATAATCTCTCATTTTCTCAGTAGAGCTTCCTGTAAATTCCATGTATTGATCTAAAGTCAATCCTTGTTGCTTTAATCTATTTTCAAGATCTGAAACCATACCATTAATTTCTTTTTCAATCATTATTTGTGGTAGTTCGATTTCTGACGCTTCAACAGCTGCTGCAATTACTGCATTCTCGAATTCACTAATAGCTTTTTTCTCATTATTTTCTTCCATCTTCTTCTTTATATCTGCTTTAACTTCTTCTAAAGTATCAAATTCTGATACTTCTTTAGAAAATTCATCATCTAATTCTGGAAGTTCTTTAACCTTTATTACATTTACTGTTACTTCAAAAGAAGCTTCTTTTCCGTTTAATTCTTCTTTGCCATAGTTTTCAGGGAAAGTTACTTTAACTTCTCTCTTTTCTCCAACTGCAGCTCCAACTAATTGTTCTTCGAAGTTACCTATAAATGAACCTGAACCTATTTCTAGAGAAAAATCTGTTCCTTCTCCACCCTCGAATAAAACACCATCAACGGATCCTTTAAAATCTATAATGGCTATATTTCCATTTTCAACAGTTCCTTCTGTTTTAGTTTCAACTCTTGAATTTTTTTCTTGCATAGCCTTTAATTCTTTTTCTATATCTTCATCTTTTACATCATATACTGGTTTTTTAACATCTAATTTCTTATATTCTCCAAGTTTAACTTCTGGGAATATTGTTATTTCTGCAGTATATACTAAGTCTTTACCTTCTCCAACTTCAACTACATTAATGTTTGGATAATCTACAGGCTTTATATTGTTTTCATCTAAAACCTTAGCATAAGTATCATCTATAGCAAAATTAATAGCATCTTCAAATAATACTTCTATTCCATAAAACTTTTTAACCATTGACATTGGTACTTTTCCATTTCTAAATCCTTGAACAGTATAATTTGACTTATTCTTATTATAAGATTTCTTTAAAGCCTCACTAAACTTTTCTGCCTCTACTCTTACTTCAATTTTCACTAAGTTTACTTCTATTTTTTCCATTTTAGCTTCCATCTTTTATATTCCTCCTAAAATAGTCGTCTTTTTTTATTATCCTTTTGATATACTAGGATATTGTAACACATATACCTAATTATTATCAATTTATTTGTTATTAATAGATTCTATTTTGAAACACTTCCATCAGCTTTCAAGTAAAATACTACCCCATTTACTGTAATAGCAATTCCCTTATCAGGAACTATATCCCCTACCACTATCTGATTTCCAACTAAACTCCATAATGGATTTTCATTACCTGTAGCTAAATCATATAGCCATACAAATTGTTTTTGTCCATCATTCCTGAAATAAGGTAGCTCACTTACATAAATTATTTTAGTATCATCTATGAATTTTCCTTGTGAATGCCATATATAAGTCGGTGTACTGCTTAAAATTCGGTCTTTCGGGAAACTTTGACCTGCCTGTGATACATATTCCTTTTTAGTCAAGTCTTTAATAACACCTTCATTATTAGCAATTTTTAGATTTTGTGACTTATCTAAAAATAATATTTGTTCCTTTAAAGGACTTATATTAAAGCTTATTCCATCTATTGGTTCTACCGATACAAATTTTTTCTTACCATCTTCCTCAATATATTCTGCCTTTGCTACAATTCCTTCAGCAACATTTATATCAATATAGGTTTTTTCTGGAGTCTTAGGAGTTTCAGTTTCTTCAACTTGCTCAACTTCTTCAACTTCCTCATTTTGATTACCACTGTCTACCCATGCTTGCATTTTATCTTTCACATTTGTTAAGTTAAAATTTTTAATTTCTGAATTAAAGCTTATAATCACAGCTACAACTATTGCTAAAATTGCTGTAAATATAATCTTGTTCCTTCTTCTTTTCATTCGTCTTTCATAGTTTTTACTAAAAATACTTGGTTTAGCCAATACCCTAACCTCCTGTAGAAAGCATCTATTTACAATCATAACTTCCCACTATCTATCTTACATTATAACCTATTCTATCTTATTTTTACATATTTTTTAATTAAATAATTCTTAATTTTTACAACATCCTTTACTACCGCAACCACTGTTGCTACTTCCTTCTTTTATACTGCAACACCCTCCGCACTTTTTATCTGCAACTATATTGCTTGAATATTCTTCATATTCTGGTCTATCAGCTAATAAGTCTAAGTGTTTTCGTCCAATTGTAACTAAACCTAGTTTTTCATTATTTTTAGAACAAGTAAAATATACTTTAATATCCTCTATTCCTTTTGCATTAATAAAGTCTAATATTTTTTCCTTCACTGAATCCATATGTTCTTTATTAGAAATTATGTGTCTTATAATTAATAATCCTCCATTATCTAAGGTAGAATTTTCATTTTCTACTTCCCTCTTAAGTTCCTCTAATGTATTTCTCTCGTCTCCTATAATAAAAATACCATTACAGTTGCTATTTGTATCTATATTACACTTTATAATTTCATATTCTCCATTTTTAATATTAATTAATAATTTTTTTTCTTGATTAATTTCATCTACGATTATACTACCATCAGTAATTCTTTTAAGTATACACATCATAGTTTTATCTATTTCGTTTAATAAATTCTTATCACCCATTAATCTACTCCTCCTAAATCTTTTTATCTGTAATATACTAATATAATTCTAAATTCTACTAAAATTCAAAAAATATTGGTATTTGTTTGTTTCTGTATTATAATATATTTATATATATTATTTTTGCCCACACCGCTCAATTAGTTAAACTAATTGAGTTCATATAACCCCTAATTATGTTCATTCATCCCTTTCAAAAGGATGAACATAACCCTTTGGCCTGTACTTCTTAAGTACAGGCTTTTTAATATGATTTAACTTATTTTAAAAAGCACTTAGATATACTATCTATATTATTTAGTATATCTAAGTGCTGTTTTCTATAAATAATTCATAGGGTTTGTATGTTTACCATTAACCCTTACTTCAAAGTGTAAATGGGGCCCTGTGCTATTTCCAGTTGATCCTACCTTTGCAATAGTTTCACCTCTACTAACTGTCTGTCCATTGGATATTAAAATAGAGCTACAATGAGCATATAGCGTTTGTATTCCATTACCATGATCAAGTATAACAACATTACCATACCCACTTTGAACTCCTGCAAATGCTACTGTACCACTCTTTGATGCCAGTATAGCAGAATTATTTGAAGCTGCAAAATCAACGCCAGTATGAAATCCACTTACTCCTGTAATCGGATGAACTCTAGCGCCATATGGACTTGATATACTTCCACCAGCTGGTGTTAAAAACCCTTCTCCATTAGCTATATCTTGATTAGTATTCCCATTGTTACTATTATTATTAATATTCTCAAAGACTTTATTAATTTGGTCCTGTAGGTCCTGATTGTACGAATTTATATCTCCAATTTTATCTTGAATTTCTTTTTCCTGCTGAGATAACGAATTAACAGCGTCTTCCTTTGATTTTTCTAAAGTTGCTAATTCTTGCATTTCTGCTTCATATTTATTTTTCTCATCTATAAAGCCCTTTTGAGCATCAACTTGTTCTTGCTGTTTACTCTTTATTTGTTCTTTTTCTTTATTAAGCTTGTCCATCTCTTTTTGTGACAATAACTTCTCCTCATCAAGGATTGCTTGTATATCTTTTATTTCATTTATTAAATCTTCATCTAAATTTAATAACTTTGATACATTTATCATATTGCTAATTAAATCAGTGATACTTTCACTTTCTAATACTACATATAAGGCTTGGCTATTCATGTCATTTTTATAATAACTTCTAAGCCTATTCCCAAGCATAGTTTGTCTTTCTATACTTTCTTGCTCTTTTTTTTCTATAAGTTCTTGTTTAGAATCTATATCATTTTGAGCCTTATCCGTACTTCCCTGCAATCCATCTATTTGTCCCTGCAATGCATCAATTTCAGTTTGAAAGGCTTGTACCTTTTCATTAGATGCAGTTAATTCAATATTTTTAGATTCTACTTGTTCTAATATTCCTTGCAAATCCTTATTAGCACTGTCTCCAAGATTATTAACCTCTTCTTTTCTTTTTTCCAGTTCATTCTTTTGTTGGTTATTGCTATTTATTTGGTCTTCCAAATCAGTAGCAAAGGCTTTCAATGGACTCAAAGTTAAACTTAGTACAACTAAGAAAGCTCCAAATTTTATCTTTTTATTCATGTAGTACCTCCCACTTTAGTGCTATTAAGATTTTAATCATATGTTATAAGCTGAAATTTTCAACATCTTCTATTTTCCAAAGTCCTTCATCATAAATAAGCTTGGTGAAAAACATTTTTGAATCATTACTTTTACTTAATCCAAGAAACTTCTTTTCTATCTCATAATCAACTTCAACTACAAGAGTTGCCGTGTAAACTCCACCCTCAAAAACATATTGAGTTTTGTCATCCTTGATACTTACATTAGCAATTGTATACTTATTTTTTAAAAATATATACCTTTTCTCCAATATACTATAAATTTTTTCCTTGGTTTCTTCAGTTGAATTATTTATACTAGCCTTATTTTCCTCATTTAATGCAGTGAATACACTATTATAAAAACTTATAGTTCTTGTGCTCATATCTGATTTCATCTCATCATTTTCCATGTTAATACTTAGAATTATATTTGGGGTATCATTGATTGCAACTTTACTACCCTTTAAAGCACCCCAGGGGAAATCTCTTTCTATATGTACTGATACTGTACCATCGCTTGGAATTGGGCCAATGTTTTTTGCATCCTTAACTTCTATTTCAGTATTATAATCATTAATATATAGCTGTGCATCTTCATAAATAGATGATACATTTATTTTAATTGCTAAGAAATCTAGAGTTACCTCCTGTTCATTCATAACTAGAACTTCTTTGGAAGATGTAATTTCTCCAAATTCACTCTCTAGGCTACCTTCGAGTGTATATACTCCAGGAATAATTCTTTTAATGCTTTGTGAGCCATTTATATAATCTTTTTGGTTTACTGTAAAAGTGGCCTCATTAAAATTACTACTAACCTTTAATTCATAACTTTTAAGAGCTATATAATATTTGTCTGTAAAAATTCTATCCTCTTTTATTAGCTTAAAAGCCTCAGTTTCTTCACCTATTTTAAGTTTTTGTATAGTTGAATCTACCTTAGTAGTATCCCCTGTATAATAATCAATTAATGGTTTTAATTCTTCCTTGTTAACCTTTTCTCCATCTAACCTAACCTGCGTTCTTAGCTTGCTAAGATTTCCATCTTTCAATGCAACTTCCAATTTAGCTAATACCCTACTTTGAGTACTAGTAATACTCCCAATCCAATACCCTCCGCACATAAATATGAATAGGATTAAAACCACAGTTAGCTTTACTCTCCTCTTAAAAAAATCTATGAAATTACTTTTACCTATTTGTTTTATATCTATATATAATGTTTTAAAGTAATTCATTATTATTTCTTTTAATGTAGAAATCTTATATTTCATCAAAAATCTCCTTATATTAAAAATACACAATTTTATTTTAGTTGTAATCTTATTAAATAACAAGCCATTTTTAAAAAAGGTAACTATTACCAAATAGTTACCTTTAAGCTTAATAAATTATTCTAATATGTCTATTACCCATTTACCGCAATCAACACATTTATAGATTCTTATTACAAACAAATCTAGGTCTTCTTTGTTAAGGGTACAATTAAAAAGTTCTAGTTCTTCTTTAGTTATAAATTCATCTTCCTGATCTATGTATCCATATATCTCAACAAAATAATTATTTTTACTTACACCACAGCACTCATTATCCTCTGCACAACATATTTTTTCATAATTAAGTTTACCTTCTAATTCTTTTATTATAGGAAAAATATCCTCATATTCTGTTATATCATCTAGAAAATCTTCTTCGTAAAAGGTCAAATCATTTACTTTAAATAATTCTTTCATCTATTACTCCTTTCAAAATCCATTTATAGATATTATACCTAATATTATTTGCTTTTGCACTAAAAAATATGATATTGTTGAAGAGTTTGAAATAATTAAAAATATGTTTTCTACAAAACTATTGACAAACCCTGTCAAGGTGGTAATATTAATTCATAGTAAACTTATCTATTAAATATGTTTGAATTTAAATTGAGGTGAATTATATGTGTGAATTATATGGAACAATCGGGGCTAAAAAGATTTCGCTAAATGAAGATTTAAACTTATTTTATAAGCACAGTGTTAAGCATTCTCACGGATGGGGTTTAGCCTATTGGAATCAAAATTCTGAGCTTATACTCTACGCTGAGGGTAAATGCGGTAATGATAGTGACTTATTACAAAATCTTTTAGTTTCTCCTATAGAAAGCCAAGTTTCCATAGGACATATACGTTTTGCAACGGCTGGTGTAATTAGTGATAGGAATAGTCACCCCTTTACAAAAACTGATTCTAACGGCCGCGAATGGACTCTTGCGCACAATGGCAACATGTCTGTTGGATTGCAGCTATTTCCTTTTAGAAAAACGCAAATTGGAGAAACAGATAGCGAACGTATCCTTCTATATTTAGTAGATTGTATAAATAAGAAATCAGAAGAAAAGGGCAGATCATTAAATAGCCAAGAAAGATGTGGCGTTGTAGATTCAATTGTAGCTGAGCTATCCCTTGGTAATAGACTTAATCTGTTAATATATGATTCTGAACAATATTATGTTCATACAAACATCAAAGACACATTATATTTTTCTCGCCAAGATGGCTACTATTGTTTTTCAACTATGCCTTTAGAAAATATTTATTTGTGGGACAAGGTTCCATTAAATAGTCTTCTAGTATATTCTGGTATTAACCAGATATATTCTGGCAAGAATCATGGTAATGAATTTATAAAAGCCACTCTTAGTAACTTTGACAATTTTAACATTTAGATAAAGAGAAAATCTACTACATTCTATAAATATAATATTTAACAATTTATCCAAGTGTTATATCTTAGATAAATATATTGTTGAATATGGTGAGGTGAATTATATGTGCGAATTATATGGAATTATCAGCAACAAACCTATTTCTCTAAATGAAAGTTTAAAATTGTTTTACAAACACAGCGCTCAAAATCCTAAAGGATGGGGTCTATCTTATTGGAATGATAAATCTGAAATTACAATTTACAATGAGGGTAAATCAGCAAATGACAGTGACCTATTACAAGATATTTTAAGTCACCCAATAGAAAGCAAAGTTTCTATTGGCCATATACGTACTGCAACAGTTGGATTGATGAGTGATAAAAATAGTCATCCCTTTACAACTAATGATTGTACTGGTCGCAGATGGACTCTTGCACACAATGGCAATATTTATACAGGCTCACAGCTACTACCTTTTAGGGACAAGCAACTTGGAGAAACAGATAGCGAATGTATCCTTCTATATCTAGTCGATTGTATAAACAAAAAAACACAAGAAAAAGGTAACCCATTAAATAGTAAAGAAAGATGTGAAGTTATAGATTCCATAACAAAAGACTTATCTCAGGGTAATAAACTTACCCTTTTAATATATGATACTGAACAATTTTACGCTTATACAAATATTCAAGAGCTACTATATGTCTCAAGTCAAGAGGACTATTATTGCTTTGTAAGTGTTCCTTTAGAAAATAGTTTTTTCTGGAATAAGGTTCCATTAAATATTTTAATAGTATATTCAGGTAATGAGCAAATATATCATAGTCAGGATCATGGAAACGAATTTTTAAAAACAACCCCTATGAAATTCCATAACTTCACTCTTTAATTAGGATAAATAGAAAGAAAAACATAGCCTTATTTTATAAGACTATGTTTTTCTGTTATATATGGTTAATTTAATATCTTAATTATAGTATTGATTTCAAAAATTTATACATTGTCTATTGTAGGTCTTTCACCCTTAAAATTATTTATTTTATTACTTCTCTTAGTTAGTTCTTCCCCAACTAGTTCAATAGGTATATTTAATTCTGCCATCAAAACTAATAGATGATAAGTTAAATCGCATATTTCACTAACCTGATCTTCTTTATTATCACCCATACTGCTTATTATAACTTCAGTTGCTTCTTCCCCAACTTTCTTCAAAATCTTTTCTTTCCCTTTTTCAAATAAATATACAGTGTAAGAACCTTCCTCTCCACCATTTTTTCTGTCTATTATTTTTGAGTATAATTCCTTTATTACATTATCCATTTTAAATTCCTCCTATAAATCTTTATAAAAACAAGTTCTGTTACCAGTATGACAAGCTGCTCCAACCTGCTCTACTAAAAGTAATAGTGTATCATTATCACAATCCAGCTTTATTTCTTTCACATATTGCAGATGTCCTGAGGTTGCACCCTTATTCCAAAGTTCATCTCGACTTCTACTATAATACCATGCAGTATCTCCTTCTAAAGTTTTAATTAAACTTTCCTTAGACATATAAGCAAGCATCAAAACTTCTTTTGTTTTAAAATCTTGAGCAATGGCAGGAATCAAACCTCCACTCTTTTCAAAATCAACCTGTTCAACTTTTTTTAATATTTCTTCTTTCATGTCCTTCTCCTTATAACCTTACTGGAATATTTTTCTCTCTAAGATATTTCTTAACATCATCAACTGTAAGTTCTCCATAATGAAATAGTGAGGCTGCTAAAGCTGCATCTGCTGATGCTTTTTCAAACACCTCATGAAAATGCTCAAGACTACCACATCCTCCCGATGCTATAACAGGAACATTTGTAATATTAGATACTGACTTTGTAAGTTCTATATCAAACCCCTGCTTGGTTCCATCGGCATCCATGGATGTAAGTAGTATTTCACCAGCTCCAAGATTTGTAGCTTCTTCTATCCACTTTAATGCATCTAGTCCAGTATCAATTCTTCCACCATTAATAACAACATTCCATCCAGTATTATCTACCCTTTTTTTAGCATCTACTGCAAGTACAATACATTGATTTCCAAATGTAAAAGCTCCATCTCTTATTAAATTTTTATCCCTTACTGCAGCTGAATTTAAACTTATCTTATCAGCACCGGCTCTTAATATTGTCTTTATATCATCTATAGATCTTAATCCTCCACCTACAGTAAAAGGAATAAATATCTTCTCAGCTACCCGTTCAACAACATTTCTCATTATTCCTCTATCTTCATGAGTAGCAGTTATATCTAAAAACACTAATTCATCCGCACCCTGCTTATAATAATATTCTGCCAAGGCAACTGGATCTCCAACTTCTTTAATATCTACAAAGTTTATTCCTTTAACTACTTTGCCAGCTCTAACATCTAAACAAGGTATAATTCTCTTTGTAAGCATCTATTTCTCCTCCTTTGTTAGCTTAATTGCCTCCTCTAAAGAAAGGGTATCTGCATATATAGCTTTTCCTGTTATAGCTCCATAAAGCCCCATATCCTTTAGTTCCTGAATATTCTCTATATCTCTAATACCACCAGATGCAGTAATTTTAATATCAACTTCATCCTTAAGGTTTTTAAGCATTTCTACATTAGGGCCTTGCAACGTGCCATCCTTAGTAATATCAGTAACTATAACATTCGTTATACCCAGTTCCTTTAACTTTTTAGCAAAATCTATGTAATAAAGAGAACTTCCTTCAAGCCAACCTCGTCCATAAGCATATCCATCCTTACAATCTATACCTACAGCTATTTTTTCTCCAAATGATGCTACAGCTTTCTTTACAAGCTCTTCATCCTCCATGGCACTTGTCCCAAGGATAACTCTTGATACTCCGTTATTAATTAAGTATTCTATGGTTTCAAAGTTTCTAATCCCACCACCAACTTCTACAGGAATATCTAAAGTCTTTGCAACCTTTATAATTATATCTCCATTAACTAATTCACCTTTTTTAGCTCCATCTAAATCAACTAAATGAAGATACTCTGCTCCAAGGTCTTGAAATGATTTTGCTGTCTCTAAAATATCCTCAGCAACTATTTCCTTTTTATTATAATCTCCTTGATAAAGTCTAACTGGTTTTCCATCTATAATATCTATAGCAGGTATTATTATCATAATATCAGCTCCTTAAAGTTTTTAAGAATTTCAAGTCCGATCGTTCCACTTTTCTCTGGATGGAATTGCGCTCCCATAACATTGTTTTTTCTAACCAATCCTGGAATTTTCAAAGTTCCGTATCTTGAATATCCTACCAAATCCGTATCATCGTAGCCTTGTGCATAATATGAATGAACATAATAGACAAAAGCATCTTTCTTTAATCCTACTAATAATTTATCTTCTTTATTTTTTTCAAGATTATTCCACCCTATATGAGGAATCTTCACATTAGGATCTACCATCTTAACTATTTCACCCTTTAAGATACCAAGACCTTCCATTGCTTCACCTTCATATCCCTTTTGGAATAATACCTGCATTCCAAGACAAATTCCAAGTAAGGGTTTTCCCTTCGCTGCCTCTTCCCTTATTACATCTATAAGATTAGCTTTTTTAAGATTGTCCATACAATCCTTAAAAGCTCCAACCCCTGGTAATATTAGTCCATCAGCTTTTCTTAATTCTCCTATATCAGAAGATATCTTACATTCACAGCCAATTTTTATTAATGCATTATAAACACTTTTTAAATTCCCCATTCCGTAGTCTATTATAACTATCATAGCTAACCTCCTATAACTTTCCTTTAGTAGATGGTAATTGCATGTTATTTTCATCAATTTCTTTAGCTTCTCTAAGAGCTCTTCCTAATGCCTTAAATAAAGCCTCAACTTTATGATGATCATTTTCTCCATATAAAACTCTACCATGTAATGTTATGCCCGAATTAAAAGCAAAAGCTCTAAAAAATTCCTTAACCATCTCGGTTGAAAAACTACCAATACTTTCTCTTGCAAAGCTACAATCAAATGCTAAAAAGCTTCTTCCACTAATATCTAAAGATACCTGTGCCAAAGTCTCATCCATTGGTATAAAGAATGTTCCATATCTTTTTATTCCTCTTTTATCTCCTAAAGCCTTTAAAACAGCTTCTCCTAAGGTTATTCCAACATCTTCAACTAAGTGATGATCACAAACTTCTATATCACCCTTAGCCTTTACCTCTAAATCAAAACCCCCATGAAAAGCCATTAATGTTAACATATGATCAAAAAATCCTACTCCAGTATTAATATTGCTATTACCTTTTCCATCAAGATTAATAGTTAAACTGATTTGGGTTTCCTTTGTTTCTCTAGTTATACTAGCAATTCTTTCTATCATTATTTCAACCTCACCTTGATTGAATTTGCATGAGCTGTAAGACCTTCTTTATTTGCTATATTTATAATTTTTTCGCCATCAGCCTTTATTGCTTCCTCTGAGTAATATAAAAAGGAGGATTTTTTTACAAAGCTATCTACAGATAATGCTGAGAAGAATTTAGCAGTACCACTAGTAGGTAATACATGGTTTGTTCCTCCAAAATAATCTCCGATTGGCTCTGCTGTATTGTATCCTAAAAATACAGAGCCAGCATGTTTAACCTTTCCTAAAAGTTCCATAGAATTTGCAACCATAAGTTCTAAATGTTCTGGTGCAACCATATTTGAGATCTCTATACATTCATCAATACTATTACAAATAATAACTTTTCCATGATTAATGAGAGATTCTTTAATTATTTCCTTTCTCTCCAAGGTTTGTATTTGCTTTTCAATCTCTTTTTCTACTTCTTTATAGAGTTTTTCTGATGTAGTAACCAATATTGATGAGGCTAATACATCATGTTCAGCCTGGGACATTAAATCTGCTGCAACATAACTCGCATCTGCATTTTCATCTGCAATTATTAGTATTTCACTAGGTCCTGCGATCATATCAATATCTACTTTTCCAAATACAAGTTTCTTAGCTGTAGCTACAAAAATATTTCCAGGGCCAACTATCTTATCAACCTTTTTAATTGTTTCTGTTCCATATGCTAAAGCACCTATTGCCTGTGCTCCTCCTACCTTATATATCTTATCTATACCTGAAATTTTCGCAGCAACCCCAATATAAGGATTAATACCGCCATCTTTATCAGGAGGAGTTACCATAATAATTTCTTCAACTCCTGCAACTTTTGCTGGAATTACATTCATAAGAACTGAAGAGGGATATGCAGCTGTTCCCCCTGGGACATATACTCCCACAGTTTCAAGAGGTAAAACTCTTTGACCTAAAAACACTCCTCTTTCCTTATTTAATATAAATCCGTTCTTTACTTGTGCCTTATGATAAAATTCTATATTGTCTTTTGCTTCCTTTAAGTTATTGATAAATTCCTTATCAACCTTGTTAACCTTGTTAAAGCATTCTTCAATTTCTTCTTTAGTAACCTGAAAGTTTTCTAGCTTAACCTTATCAAATTTTTCAGTATACTCTCTTAAGGCACTATCACCTCTTAATGAAACATCCCTTAGAACCTTAGAAACAGTTCCAATAATTTGTTCATTTGTGTCTTCTGCTCTATCCTTTAACTCTTTTAAAAGAAGTTCCATTCCTTCTTCTTCTAAGTTGAAAAGTTTTAACATTTCTCCAACCTCCCATTTTAAATTATTCTGTATTCATCTATAAAATTGCTTTTATTCTTTTAATAAAAGACTCTATCTCTTTCTTTTTTAACTTAAAGCTAGCCTTATTTACTATTACTCTTGCGCTTATATCACAAATAGTATCATATACTATAAGTCCATTTTCTTTTAAAGTTGTCCCAGTTTCCATAATATCCACAATAGCATCACATAAGCCTAGAATAGGTGCAAGCTCTACTGAACCCTCTATTTTTATTATTTCAACATCCATACCCTTTTTCTTGAAATATTCTCCTGCAACTGTTGGATATTTTGTACCAATTTTTATATGTCCAATCTTATTAAAAAAATCATTTTCAGGTGATGAGGCTACAATAAATTTACACTTTCCAAGACCTAAATCCAAAACTTCATAGTAATCATCGTCAGCTTCAAGCAATGTATCCTTTCCAACTACTCCAATATCAGCTACTCCGTGCTCCACATAGGTAATTGAATCTGCTGCTTTAACTAAAAAATATCTTATATCTTCTTTAGTATCATTAAATACAAGCTTTCTTCCCTTATCCTTTAATTCATCAGTTCCATAATTAGCTTTATCTAGTAGCTTTACTGTTTCCGTCTCTAACCTACCTTTAGTTAAGGCAATACTTATACTCATATTTTTTTCCCCACTTTCTCTTTTTTAACTCCTCCGATTAAGGTCTCATCAAAAATCATTTCTACAACATAACCTTCTTGTCTAAGCATTTCACCTTGTTTAAATGCTTCTACCATACTTTCATTTCCATAATATAACTTATAGCTTTCCTTAATATTCATATTTTTATCCTTCATAATATCAAGTAAAGAATCTAAATTTATAGAAAAACCAACTGCTGGTCTATCTTCTCCAAAGAGAGCAATTAAATTATCATATCTACCACCACTTAATGCAATTGCACCAACGCCTTCAACATATCCTCTAAAGGTTATACCTGTATAATAGTTAAGCCTTTGTACCATTCCTAAATCAAAGGATATACAATCTCCATATCCTAATTCATCTAATGTAGATGCTAATTTTTCTAAGTATTCTATACTCTCCTTAAGCTCATCATTAAAGGAATATTCCTTAGCTTTTTCTAGAACTTCACGTCCTCCAAAAAGCCATGGAAGCTTCGTGAAAAATTCTTTATAATCTTCTGTAACTTTAAGTTGAGCTAAAAAGTCTTCTAGTTCCTTCAAACTTTTTTTATCTATTAGTTGAGCTAACTTTAATCGTTCCTCTTCTTGCAAATTTAAATTCTTTACTGCTGAATTAAAGAAATTTATATTACCTATTTCAAGTTTTATTTCACTTTCTTCTAAGATCTTTAATACATCTAATGCTGTGACTAATATTTCTAAATCTGAAGATGAATCCTTAACCCCTATAAGTTCTACTCCGCAATCAGTATATTCATTTTTCTTTCCACCTAAACTTTGATTTACTCTAAAAACATCTGCACTATATCTAAACCTGATCGGATCAGCTACATCCTTAAACTTTGTTGCTACAACCCTTGCAATTGGAATTGTCATATCTGGTCTTAAGACAAGTATTCTACCTTTATTATCAAAGAACTTATAAACATCCTCTTCCCTAAGATTTTGGAACCCTGAATTAAAGGTTTCATAAAACTCTATAGTAGGAGTAACAACCTCATTATATCCCCACTTATCTAAAACATTTTCAATTTTATTTTGTAGATTTCTCTTAATTTTACACTCCCCAAGTACTAAATCTCTAGTACCCTCTGGTGTTATATATTTTTTGCTCATAATAAACCCCCTTATGCTTTATTGATTTAGCACGCTAAATTATTAAACTATGCTTTTATAATAATATATCCTTATATTGCTGTCAAGATTATTAGTGAATTTTTTAACAAATTTTATCAAATTTATTCCATAAAAAAAGCTATTTAGTGTTTAACCTAAATAACTTTTTAATATAAAATATTGTATTATGATTATCTTATAACTATTCCATAGCTATAAAATCCACTTTTTCTACTCTATCTAATTTGCTTAAGTCTTGAACTAAAGTCTTTATATCACCATTTAGATCACTTATATCAATTGTCAAACTAATATATGCATATCCATTTAAAGGTATTCCTTGATTTATTGTAAGAATATTCCCCTTAATACTAGAAACATAATTTAGTATATTTGAAAGGACCCCTGTTCCATCTACAATCATTACATTAAATGTGGCTTTTCTTCCCTTTTGACTCTCTGAAAATTCAAAAACCAAATCCTTGTACTTGTAATATACACTTCTACTAACCCCAGCTATTTTTGTCGCTTCTGTTATTTCTTTTGCTTTACCTTCCTGTAATAATTTTTTTGCATTTACAACTTTTTCATATACTTCTGGTAAAGCCCTTTTATCTATTAGAAAAAAATTACCTTCCATTACTTTTCACCTTCCATTACAATGGCCCCCACTGCATCAATAGAAAGTTCATGCAAAGTCCAACTTAATCCCTTTGTCTGTAAAAATTCTTTAATCTTATTGCTAAAGCCAACCTGATTTTCTGAAATCATAGTCATAATTGTAGGTCCAGCCCCACTTAAATATGAAGCCATAGCCCCAACTCTATAGGCCTCACTTTTCACCTCTTCAAATCCTTCTATAAGTTCACTTCTATAGTTCTCATGAAAAGCATCTTTGCAAGCGAATTTAAGTAATTCTGTTTTCCCACTTGTCATAGCTGCTACTAAAAGTGCAGCTCTTCCTACATTATAAACTCCATCCTTTAAGGATATTTTATCTGGCAAGACTTCTCTTGCCTCCTTAGTAGAAAGCCTAAAGTCAGGTATAATAGGAACAAATTTAATATTCTCATGAACATTTATTGTTTCATAATATACCTTTCCTTCTTCAATAATAGCAACCACTAATCCACCTAACAAGGCTGGTGCTACATTATCTGGATGGCCTTCCATCTCTACTGCCATTTCAAGTATTTCATCTTGAGAAAATCTTTTTCCCATTATTTCATTAGCTCCAACTAGTCCCCCAACTATACAGGTAGAGCTACTTCCAAGCCCCCTTGAAACTGGTACATCTTGAATAAGTGTTGATATCTCTAAGCCCCTTGGAGAATATCCACCGCGATCAAAACATTTCATCATCGCTTCATATACTACGTTATCTTCATTACAAAACTCTTCTGGTACTCCCTTGAAAGTAAGCCCATCTTCCGTTTCTTTAAATCCAAAAACATTGTAGATATTTAGCGCTATCCCAATTGAATCAAATCCAGGACCCATATTAGCTGACGTAGCAGGCACTCTTACTTTAATCATTTCATTGCCTCCTATTTTAAATAAGATAAAATAGCTTCTTTCATCTCATCTTTATCCCAAACTTCTTCATGTAATATTTGTTTCTTATCCAAGTCCCTAAGGTTTGTTGGAATTTCAATTTTTGTTTTCTCAAAAAGTTTATTTAATACCTTAAAATCATCTATTCCCTCAACATCAATTTCAAGTGCATTACAAATACTTCTTGGGAATTTATATGGACTTGCAGTTGATGCTATTAAAACTTGTTTATTGGCCCCAGTTTCTTTTACATACTTCTCATAAACAACCTGGGCAACTGCAGTATGTGTATCTATTAGATAGCCCTCTTTATTATACATATCGCTTATTGCTTTAGAAACTTCTTCTTGAGTTGCGAAGTTTCCGTAAAAATCTTTTAAAAATTCTTTTAACTTATCAGAAACTTCATAAATTCCCTCTTTAATTAAAGAATCCATAAGCTTCTTTATTTCTTCTCCATCTTTTCCACTACCTTCAAATAATAATCTTTCTAAATTTGAAGATACTAAGATATCCATAGATGGTGATTCAGTTAAAATAAGTTCTCGTCTTTTATCATAAACCCCAGTATGGAAAAAATCTGTTAATACTTTATTATCATTTGAAGCACAAATGAATTTTTCAACTGGTAACCCCATTCTCTTAGCATAATATGCAGCTAAAATATTACCAAAATTCCCTGTAGGTACAACCACATTAATCTTTTCATCTTCCTTAATCTTGCCTTCTTTAACAAGCTTAAAGTATCCATAGAAATAATATACAATTTGAGGTACAAGTCGTCCAATATTTATAGAATTTGCAGAAGATAAAAGATAACCCTCTTTCTTTAATTCTTCCTTAAATTTTTCATCACCAAAGATTTCTTTAACTCCATTTTGTGCATTATCAAAATTACCTGTAATACCATAAACCTTAACATTTTTACCTTCTTGGGTTGACATTTGTCTTTCTTGTATAGCACTTACACCCTTTTTAGGATAATAAACTATAACCTTGAAGCCTTCAACATCTTTAAAACCTTCTAAAGCTGCTTTTCCAGTATCTCCAGATGTTGCAGTTAATATAACTACCTCTTCCTTGAGTCCTAAAGCTTTTCTTGCTCTTCTCATTACTTGTGGAAGAAATAATAAAGCTGCATCCTTAAATGCACATGTAGGTCCATGATACAATTCTAAAAAATTCTTATTAACTTCAACATTAAATCGGTCATTATACGCCTCGTTAATTGCATCCATTAATTCTTCTTCTTTAATATCAGTAAAATACTCTTTTATTATCTTAAAAGCTAATTCCTCATAAGATAAAGTCTTTTCTTTTTTTAAAGAGTCATACAGATTAGGAAAAGATTCTGGAACATATAACCCTCCATCCTTAGCAATTCCTCTAACTATTGCTTCAGCAGAAGCTACTCCACTTTCTAAGCCTCTTGTACTTTGAAACTTCATTTTATCACCCCAAGTATTTATTATGTGCACATTCTTTTGTATGAATTTTTTGTATTATAATACCGCTATCATAATACCATGTTCTCCTAAGGAAAACAACTGTTTTGTTCTGAAAAACACCATGAAACATCATAATACCTAAACTTAACAATTATTTCTACATGCTTAAAAGAACAAGTGCTCCTTTTACTGAAACATGATGATTTTTCACAAAGTCTTTAGCATCGCATTTCTTTATCTTAAACACTTCTATTTCCTCATCCTCTTCAGTATTATAATTTGTCATTTCACCCTCAACAACCATTTTTACTATAGCTGTAGTCTCATCAGTTAATCCTACTGATGAATAACTTGGTTTAAGAATAAGCTCATAGCTTTTCCCTCTTAATCCAGTTTCCTCGTATAATTCTCTTCTTGCAGCCTGTTCTATAGTCTCACCCTTATCTATCATTCCAGCTGGAAGTTCATAAAGATAATCTGATATAGCAGGTCTATATTGTTTTAACATTACTATTTCATCATTCTCTGTAACTGGAATTATCATAACTCCGTCACAAACGTCATGTTTCTTTGTATTACATGACATCTCTTCTCTTTTCCTCCTACTTGCTACATAGTAATCCTTTGGAGTACCCTTCTTATTTATTAATTTTAATTTGTACATATTTAAATATTCACTATTAGTTAGTTGAACAACATCTATTAATCTCATCGTAATTTTCCTCCGTGTATATAATTTATTTACTATCTACATTATACTATATTATAATCAATTGACAGGAATATATCTAAATTTAAGAATTTGTTAATGTTTAATCGCTAATAAGTATCTTCTTTGTTCATTTTAACATACTATATTTGATTGAGGTCTAGTAAAGGTGTAAAATAGAACCAGATTAAAATACTGTTAAAAATAAAAACAATATAATTATGATTTTATATGTAGAAAGGATGATTTTATAATGAATGACATTTTGAATAATATTATAGCTCGTAGAAGTATACGTTCTTATAGCACTAAACAAATACCTGATGTATCCCTTGCTGACCTCATCAATGCTGGCATCTATGCACCAAGTGGAGGTAATTCTCAGTCCAGAATTTTTACAGTACTGCAAAAAACTAATCTTCTTGAAGATCTTAATGAAGCTGTTAAAGAAGCATTTTTAAATATGAATGTTGACAAAATGACTTATAAATCAAAGATATCAGGTAAACAAGCCTCCATAGATCCAAGATATAGCTTTTACTATTATGCACCTACTTTAATAATCGTATCTAACGACAGGAAATATTCTAATGCCATGGCAGATTGCTCTGTCGCTCTTGAAAATATTTTTCTTGTTGCCCATTCATTAGATTTAGGTTCATGTTGGATTAATCAATTAGCTTGGTTTTGTGATGAACCAAAAGTCAGAATGATACTAACTGAACTAGGTATACCAAAGAATTATATAGTCTGCGGCTCAGCTTCTATTGGATATTCTTCAGGTAATATACCACATGCTAGATCTAAAAAAGAAGGAACTGTGGATATCATTAAATAGTTTGAGTGAAGTCCTTCTCAAAGGACTCCTCAATAAATTTCTTTCCACCTATCTTTATTAATTCTAAATTCCCCTTTGGTACATTTTCATCAAATCTAACCAATGTTGGAGTCCATTGATTTTGTAGATTTTCAGCAGCGCCTGTCCAAGTTTCACCTTTATTATAATCTGCTGAAACTACAACCGTAAGCTCTGACAAACCATAAATATACTTATTTCTATCCATAGCTGAGTATACTGAAATTCCACTTCTAGGATTACTATCACTCATAAGTAAAAGATTTCCTTTAACTATATCCTCTCTTACTTCTTTCTTTTTTATTCTATTTATCATGCTATCTCCTATAAATTGTACTACTTTACCATTGTTTTTTAACACCTGAACCTGTGAAACACTGTCCACACCATCTGCATTTCCACATATCAAAGAATATTTATCCTTAACTATTTTGTCAGCTAACTGCTTAGTAAATTCTATATCATATTCATCTACAGATTTCAAACCAACTACTCCAACTAAATTATTGCACAAAATTTCTATATTGCCACAATAATATATCATTGGTGGACACTTCTGTTTAAGTCGTTCTCTTAGAATTTTCGGATAAGTTTTATCTGCTCTTGTAGTTATATTAATACCTAATTTTTTTAGTTCATTTAATTCAAAAGTTAATTGCCCAGCCTTTGATAATAACTTTATAATTCTCTCACTTTCCTTTTCTTCAATAAGAAGTTCTTTTTCAATTTGTTCTTTTGATAGATTAAATAAATTTGATGGTTCCTTAATTGAAGAACTCCATATTATTTTTGCAAGTTTACTCCATTCAACCATAGTAAATGGTTTTATCGTATCAACTTTATGATTTATTGCCAAATTACTACATAATAATATTATTGCTAAACTATTATTATTAAATTCCTCGTTATTCAATTAGTCATCCCCTCCGCCATTAGTTGTAGCTGCTAGTGCATATGGAAATATTCTGCTTGCTCCATTTATATTTAATAAAAAGCCACAAACAGTTAATGTCCAACTAGAGTCAACAATATCATCTATTAGCAACACATTTTCATATTTAACTGTTCCATTAACCTTAAAGCCATTATAAGCATTTTTGCTCTGCATATTTGTATTTTCCATAGTTTTTTGTTTCGGAGTTTCTATAGGTTTTGTTATCATATCTATGAAAGGTACTTCTAAAGCTTCCGCGACTCTTATAGCAAAAGATTTAACCACTACAGGTCTTCTTAAGGACGGAACTGCTGCAACACAATCTATATGTTCTAATTCCTTCCACCTATTCTTTATCAAGTCTATACTAGCTTTAACTAATTCATCACAAAAATATTCATTTTTATCTCTATTATCTTCAACAAGTTTCCCAAATTTAGAGCTTCCAAAATACGATAACGCTCTCCCCGGTTCATTTAATTCTTGTTTTAACATATTCTTTGCACTGTTAGCTACAGTTCCTGCTGGCCACTGCTTTCTAACTTTTATTTTTATTGATCTACTTCTACTAAAGATTTCTGCTTGTTTTAATAGATCCGTATTTACATTACTGTTAAAATACTCTTTTCCTATGCAATTACAACACTTTCCGCATTCTTTACAAGTATTATCATCTAGCTCATTAGCAATGAATTTCATGTAACATTTATCTGTATCGGTATATTTCTCCATAAGCTGGAGCTCTTTATATCTAGTTTCTAGAATTTGTTCTACATTAAAGTCATCGTAATCATATGGATGTAGTGTTCTAATATACTTTGATTTCACCTTTGCAACAACATTATGCAAATCAAGTAATTTTAAGCACTTTTCTATACTGCTATTACTTGTATTCATAACTTTTCTTAAGTCATATGAACTCAGTCCCTCTTTAGAGTTTTCTATAAAATCCAGCACTTTCTCTAATTGTTCTCTCTTAGGCGAACCGTTATTTATAAAATACTCTGCAATTTCTCTATCTTCTTTACCTACTAAAAGGATAGCATAGGCATCTTTTAGTTTCCTCCCAGCTCTTCCTATTTCTTGATAATATCTTATTATATTTTGAGGCATTTGAAAATGTATAACAAATGATAAATCTCCTTTATCAAATCCCATTCCTAATGCTACTGTAGATACCAATGCTTTTACTTTATTTTCTATTAATAACTTTTCCCGTTCTTCTCTTAAAATTCTTGCTTCATTCCTATCCGAAGATAGCTTTGCATGATATGGCAATGCATTAATATTATTTTCTTGTAACCAATCGGAAATTCTATTACAATCTCTAGTAGTTGAGCAGTATATAATTCCAGATCCCTCTATCTTAATTATATTTTCTGCAATCCAAGCCATTCGTTCCCCTTGAGTTGGCAATTTTATCACCTGTATATTCAAAGATTCTCTCATTAATGAGCCTTTAATTATCTTAATATCATCTCCAAGTTGTCTTTTAATATCATCAACAACCCTATTATTAGCAGTTGCCGTTGTAGCTATTACAGGTATATTAGGAGGTAATGTTCTTATAATTTCAACTATTCTACTGTAATCTGGTCTAAAGTCATGCCCCCAATCTGATATACAATGAGCCTCATCTATAACTATCATATTAGGACCATCCTTTATTGCCGGTATAATCCTATTAATAAATTTTTTATTTGCTAATCTTTCTGGTGCTATTAAAACAATCTCACATTCACCGTTAATTAAAGTTGACTCAATTTCTTCCCAATCATCTTCATTTTCACTATTTATAGTAACAGCTCGTATTCCTATTTTTTTCGCAGTTTCTATTTGATTTCTCATAAGAGATAATAGAGGACTAACTAAAATCGTTATACCCCCACGCCTTTCCTTTAACATTTTAGCTGCAATAAAATATACAATACTTTTGCCCCATCCAGTTCTTTGTACTACTAAGGTTCGCTTACTATCCAAAGCCGATTCAATTGCCTCATATTGACCATCATGAAAAATGGAATTATGTCCTAGCATATCTTTTAAAAGCTCTTCACATCTATCTCTCATAAACTATCTCCTTTATTATAAAATGACTTATTGTGTTTTCCTTATTAAATTCTTATTTTTTTATTATTATAACCACTAACTGCTATACTTTTTCATTTTATTGATTATAATTATATATAAGAATATTTTTATTATTTATTTAATAAAATTTAGGGGGTCAAATTTCATGACTACTGGTAAAAAACTATATAAAATTAAGAATGAAGGAAAAATATTAGGTGTTTGTGCAGGTGTTGCTGAATACCTTGGAGCAGATGTCACATTAATTAGAATTCTATGGGTTTTAGCTGTTTGTGCTTTAGGTACAGGTATAGCTTTATACATAATTGCTGCATTGATTATGCCTGACAAAAGCGATATATTTAATAATCCAAATAATTTTCAATAAATTTAACATTTTGGAAGCGAATTTATAATTTGCTTCCTTTTTTTTATGTTGATACTTATATTTATAATGGTACAATAAAAAGCGACGATATTTTTTTGCAATTTTTTATTAATTATCCACCAAATTATATTAATTATAAATTAAAAATGGAGGACATATAATGCTAAAAAATCATAACAAACAAATTTTTGGAGTTAGACAATTAACTACAATTGGAATGTTATCTGGAATATCTATTTTTATGGGACTTACAGGATTAGGATTTATTCCTCTTCCTTTTATGAAAGCTACTATAATGCATATCCCAGTTATTATTGGTGCTATCATAGAAGGTCCTATAGTAGGTGCTACAGTTGGATTAGTATTTGGTCTTTTTTCAATTTACCAAAACATTACTGCCCCAACTCTTTTATCTCCTGTTTTTATGAATCCTATAGTTGCGATTATTCCAAGACTATTAATAGGAATTACTTCATACTATATTTATAAATTTATAAAGAATAGATTCAACACTCCAAAAATTGCCTTTGGCTTTGCTGCTGTAGTTGGTACTATTACCAACACTGTCGGAGTTTTAGGACTTACTTATTTGGTTTTTGCTGAACAATATGCATCTTTAAAGGATATAAGCTCTAGCTCTGTTGCTGGTATATTAGGAACTATAGCTTTAACTAACGGCGTTCCTGAATGTATAATATCTGTTATCATAATAGTTCCTGTTGTTACTAGGCTAACAAAATTTTTGAAAAAATAGCCTCTATCCATTGAAATTGCTTATATTATCAATGTGTTCTCAATTAATAATAGTTTGTACTTTTTTCCTCTATTCCCTATTTAATCATAGGTTATATCTATTATGTTTGCATATAATAATACTGCAAGCAAGTAATGCTTAGCAAATAAAAAAAAGTTAGAGGAGGAATTTATTATGGCACAAACACTAGTACCAGAAGCAAAAAACGGAATAACAAAATTTAAGAGTGAGGTAGCTTCAGAAATGGGTGTTCCTTTCACTGATTACAACGGAAATCTTTCTTCAAAACAATGCGGAAGCGTTGGCGGAGAAATGGTTAAGAGAATGGTTCAACAGTACGAAACAGGAATTAAGTAATTACATAATTTAAGAAATGTTTAGGTCACGGTTTATACCGTGACCTTTATTCTTTATAAGGATTTAATATGCACAGTATTAACACTTGCACACTTTGATTTATCTATTGATTTTACTTAATTAGAGTTTGTACATTTTTCCTCCATTACCTATATAATCATAGGTTATATATTTTCGGTTTACATATAATAATACTGCAAGCAAGTAATGCTTAGCAAATAAAAATAAATCGTTAGAGGAGGAATTTATTATGGCACAAACACTAGTACCAGAAGCAAAAAGCGGAATATCAAAATTTAAAAGTGAGGTAGCTTCAGAAATGGGTGTTCCTTTCACTGACTACAATGGAAATCTTTCTTCAAAACAATGCGGAAGTGTTGGTGGAGAAATGGTTAAGAGAATGGTTCAACAGTACGAGACAGGAATTAAGTAGTACATAAAAAAATTAAGGTCACGGTTTATACCGTGACCTTTCATTATTTAAAATGTTTTATTGCTTTATCGAGAGATTCCTTAAGATCATTCCAAGCATTTTCAGTTCCCTCTTTAATATCTTCCCATGAACTTTCGCTAGCTTTACTAATTTCTTTGTATTTTTTCTTCAAATCGTCTCTCTTTTCTTCAAGCTTCTCAACTTGATTAAGATATTCCAACTTCATATCAACATGAACTACAGTAGCTTTACTACGCATCACTTTTAGCTTAGCGCTATATTCATCTATCTGAGCATCAATTTTTTGTAAATACAAATCACGTTTTTCCATTGTTAATCACTCCTCCTAGTTTGTATTACTAATTACTTTCTATTATTTTCTTCTTCCAAAAAGGAAATCAAAAATAAATGCTACCACAGCGACAACAAGCAAAATATGTATAACGCCTCCACCAATTCTAAGTAATAACCCCAATAACCAGATGATTATTACTATTCCTCCTAGCCAACGTAAAAATCCCATGCATATCACTACCTTTCTTATATCAGTTTTATTTATTATAACTCTTAACCCCGCATTCTACTACCATGTTCTGCAGAACATTTACTCTATATATTGACTTTAGTATAAAAAAAAACACATATCTAAATGTGATGTATAATTATATATTTTAATTCATTTAATTATTACAATTATTTTTCTATATTCAACTCTTTTTTCAAAGCTTTTACTAACACACTGGAGAAATTTATATTATGATTTTTTGCTAATATATCTAACCAACTTGGAATAGTTAAAGTCTTCTTAACATAAGTGTCTTTTACTCTACCTCTAAAATATGGCATCCATACATTTAGATACAATAATTTTTCATTATCTTTTAGTTCTATTTTAAAAATCTGAGTTGAACTTGGTAGTTCTATTTTTTTACTTTCATAACTTATTATTGTTCTAGATAGAATTTCCATTGCATATTCAACAGCATCCTTTTCTTTTTCTACAAAGGAATAACATTCTTCAAAATCTACAGCTCTTATTTTAACTTCATCCTCTGAATATGTAAAAATCATAGGATAATTATAAGTATCTTTTAACATTTTTAGCACCTCTTATTTTTTATACATTTACCATAACACGTACAATGTACGTGTTGCAATAATTTTCTAAAAATAAGATTTTTGTTTTACCTAATCTCTATTTCTAAAATATGGCATCCAAGCATTTACATACAATAATTTTTCATTCTCTTTTAATTCTATATTAGAAATATCAGTTGTGCTTGGTAGTTTTTTCTTTTTCTTTTCATAATCCATTATTGACTCCGATAGTAAATCCATTGCAGCTTGTATTTGATCCTTTTCTCCCTCTACAGATGTAGAACATTCTTCGAAATCTACAGCTCTTATCTTTACTTCTTTGTCTAAATATGTGAATATCATTGGATAGTTGTAATTGTCTTTTACCATTTGTACCATCTCCTAATTTACTTATACTCTTATTGTAACACGTATTTAACACGTGTCAAGTAATTCAATATAATTAATACCAACTTTTGGAATTTGTTATGTAACTTAAATTCTTTAAAGAAGTTGTCTACGACAACTCTACATCCACATCAGATAACAAATCATATACTCCATAATCATACACATTTAATTTAATATTTTCCTTAAGTAACTCTGAAATCAGCTCATCTTTTTCTTCTTGAAATATATCTGAATTACGTATTTTATCCATAAAGTCATCTAAATTATATATCTGACATTCTCCGTCTTCAACTCCAGCAACTATTCCTATATCATTGAAGTCCTCATGCATATCCTGTGAACCTTCTTCCCCATTATGAATACTACTTAAAGTTTTTTTTAAGTAATATTCTTGAATTAATCCTCTAGCATGATCTACATCTTTAAATCCTCTGATATTACCTGATGGCATTAAAACTAAATAACTATTCACTGGCGTAATGTAATTCATATTCATCTCTCCTAAATGTCATAAAATTTAAAGAAAAAGGGATACATTAAGATGCATCCCTTTTTAATTATATTCTATTTTCTGCACTTTTAGCTCTTCCTATACAAGCTATTTTTACCTTGTATAAATTTTTAAATTATCCTCTTCTCCATCCACTACTACCTTTGATCCATAATGAACATCACCCTTTATGATTTTTCTAGCCAAATTATTTTCTAGGGTATTTTGGATATATCTCTTAAGAGGTCTTGCTCCATATACAACATCGTAGCCTTCTCTTGCCAAAATATCCTTAGCCTTATCAGTAACCTCAAGTTCAATATTTTTTTCTTTTAATCTATATCTTACTTCATCTAAGAAAATATCAATTATTTTCTTAATTCCACTTTCTGATAATGGCTTAAACATAATAGTGTCATCTACTCTATTTAAAAATTCTGGTTTAAATTTATTTTTTAAAGCTCCCATAACCAACTTTTTACTTTCTACACTTACCTCATCTTCATTATCATTATCTAGCAAGTATTGAGATCCTATATTAGAAGTCATTATTATAATTGTATTTTTAAAATCAACGGTCTTTCCTTTATTATCTGTTAATCTACCTTCATCTAAAATCTGAAGAAATATATTAAATACATCTTCATGAGCTTTTTCAATTTCATCAAAAAGTAAAACACAATATGGTTTTCTTCTAACAGCTTCTGTTAATTGGCCGCCCTCCTCATATCCTACATATCCTGGGGGTGCTCCAACTAATCTTGATACAGAATGCTTTTCCATATATTCTGACATATCAATTCTTATCATAGCTTTCTCACTATCAAATAAAGTTCTTGCTAAAGTTTTCGCAAGCTCTGTTTTACCTACTCCAGTAGGTCCAAGGAATATAAAAGATCCAATCGGTTTATTCTCATCTTTAAGGCCAGCTCTTGCTCTTAATATAGCACTAGTTACTGACTCAACTGCTGCATCTTGACCTATTACTCTCTTTTGCAATTCCTTATCTAATCTTAAAAGCTTATCTCTTTCACCCTCTAATAAATTAGATACTGGAATACCAGTCCATTTAGAAAGAACTTTTGAAATTTCTTCCTCAGTAACCTCTTCCTTTAAAAGAGCTCCCTTATAATTTTCTTTAACTTCCTTTTCTTTTTTCTCAATTTCTTCTTCAAGACCTGGGATTGTTGAATACTTAATCTCTGCTACCTTATTATAATCATAAGCTCTTTCATATATTTCCACATCGCCTCGAGTATTATCAAGTTTAGTTTTTAATTCTTTTAATGAAGTAATATGCCCCTTTTCTTTTTCATACTTAGCTGTCATCTCATCATTTTTCTCTTTAAGTTCAGCTGCTTCCTTTACAATATCTTTAAGTCTTTTTTTAGAACCTTCATCCTTTTCCTTTTCCAAAGCACCCTTTTCAATCTCTAGTTGAAATAATTTTCTTCTAATAACATCTAATTCTGCTGGAAGGGAATCTATTTGAGTTCTTATCATAGCTCCAGCTTCATCAATTAAATCTATTGCCTTATCTGGTAAAAATCTATCTTGAATATATCTATGAGAAAGCTTTGCAGCAGCAACAATTGCATTATCATGAATTCTTATACCATGATGAATTTCAAATTTTTCTTTAAGACCTCTTAAAATTGATATTGTATCCTCTACAGTTGGTTCATTGATTATTACAGGTTGAAATCTTCTCTCTAAAGCCTTATCCTTCTCAATGTATTGTCTATATTCATCAAAGGTTGTAGCACCAATACAATGAAGTTCTCCTCTTGCAAGCAAAGGTTTAATTAAATTACCTGCATCCATAGCACCCTCAGTTTTTCCTGCACCTACAATAGTGTGAATTTCATCTATAAATAATATTATCTTTCCCTCACTACTTTGTACCTCTTTTAAAACAGCTTTTAATCTTTCCTCAAATTCACCTCTATACTTAGCTCCAGCTATTAATGAACCCATGTCTAAAGAAAATATTATCTTATCCTTTAATCCTTCTGGCACATCGCCCTTTACTATTCTTTCTGCTAAACCTTCAACTATAGCTGTTTTACCAACTCCCGGCTCGCCTATTAAAACCGGATTATTTTTTGTTCTTCTAGCTAAAGTTGTAACTATTCTTCTTATTTCTTCATCTCTTCCTATTACAGGATCAAGTTTGTGCTTCTTAGCTAGATTTACTAGGTTTATACCATACTTACTTAAAGCATCATAGGTTCCTTCTGGATCTTGAGTTTCAACTCTTTGATTACCACGAACCTCTTCTAAAACCTTCATAAAATCTTTTTTTGTTACATTAAATTTTTTAAGAATTTCTCCAACTGTACCTTTACTGTCAACCTCCATAATGGCAAGCATTAAATGTTCTACACTCACATATGAGTCTTTAAACTTTGTAGAAATATCTTCTGCTTTTACTAAAACCTCTTCAACTTTCCTTGTAATATAGACTCCTGAAGAATCTGCGCCTTCACCTAATACTTTAGGCATAGATTTAAGTTTCTGATTTATATTTCCCTTCAAATCTTTAACCTCAATATCCATTTTAGTGAAAATATTTGGAATTAATCCATCTTCTTGTTCTATAAGAGCAGAAAAAAGATGAACAATTTCAATTTGTTGATGATTATATTTTACAGCTGTTAAATTCGCCTCATTTAATGCTTGTTGAACTCTTAAAGTCATTTTATCTACATTCATAAATAAATCCTCCTTTTAATAAAAATTTTATCTATACTCTTATAATAATACTAAGGTCAAAGAAAGTCAAAGTATTATTGAATTATTTTTTTCTTTTGTAAAATACTAATAATTGCTATAATTTAAATAGACCAAAAATATTAGGAGGTACCTTATGAGAAAAGAATATATTTCTTTTAATTCAGAACTGCCTGTAAAAATTTTCTATTCCTCTGTACAGGAATATCCCCTACATTGGCATAACTGCATAGAAATAATTTACGTGTTAAAAGGTCGAATTAAAATTTCAAGTAATACTGACAACTTTGAGATTAGTGAAAATCAATTAGAAATAATTAATATAGATGAAGCTCATAGTATTAGCTCTGATGATGAAAATAAGCTTTTACTCTTTCATATAGACCCCTTATTTTTCGCTAAATATTATAAGGATGTAGCTAATATATTTTTCTATACTGATTCAAGTAGCATAGACTCACAAACAGGTGATGAATACAATGAATTAAGGATTTTCTTATCAGAGCTTTTGTATGAATATGTTCAAAAGCAAGAAAACTATGATGAAGAAATTGAAAGTATATTAATTAATCTATTATTCCACTTAATCAATAATTTTCATTATTTGCTCTATGAGCAGGAAGAACTAAAAGATAATAAAGCACAACTTGAAAGATATCATAGAATTTCTACATATATTTATACTAACTATAACAAAAATATAACGCTTCAAGAGATTGCTAAAAAGGAATTTTTGAGTCCTCATTATCTTTCACATGAAATAAAATATGCTACAGGATCTAACTTTACCGATATTCTTAATTTAACTAGGATTGAGGAATCTATCAAGCTCTTATTAGCTAGTGACATGAGTATATCGGAAATTTCAGATGAGGTTGGATTTTCTCACGTTAGATATTTAAACAAACATTTTAAAATTCGTTATAATTGCACTCCTCTCCAATTTAAGAGAAAAAATAAGGTCTCATTTGAAGAATATGAAAAACTGAAAAGTGTTACCGATCTCCCTTTAGATGAGTCCATTACTTTTATCTCCTCATATCTTGAAGATTATGAAAGATATAATTATGAAAACAAACTTTGGAGTATTCATGTTGATATGGCTAATTCTCAAGGTAAATTCAGAGAAAAATTCAGAGATATAATAAGTCTTGGGGATGCCTTTGATTTGTTGATAGATGATAATCGAGATATTTTAGAAGAGCTTCAGGGAGAAATCCATTTTATTCATGGAAGATTAGAGAATTTCTTTAATGAAGATATGGGGGTTTTTAAGGGTGGTAACTTTTATAATTGGAATAGAGCCCGAACCGTTTTAGAATTTCTAGATTTTATTAATATCAATCCTCTAATAGTATTAGATAATAAAAGTTTCTCCATTGAGGATTACAAAAAGGTATTAAACAGCTTTTTCTCTTATTTTTTAGATATAGAGACAGTAGATCTTTCTTTAATTAAATTCCAAATTGGATCTAATTTAGATGATGAACTTAAGTCAGCTTTAAGAAATCACATTAGTGAAATTTTAAATTATGAAGTGTTAATTAATATTTTCACTCAAAACCGAAGACTTAATGCCTTATATGATACTGCCTATATGCTTCCTTATATAATTCACAAGGAAATATTTAAGAATGATGATATGAGCTCTCTGCGTGCCTTTGATGTTCTTGAGAGAGAGACCTACTTAAATAACGAAGTCTTTATAGGTTCCTCAGGTTTAATTAATGATATGGCAATTAGAAAACCTTCATATTATGCATATTATTTAATGAGCAAGTTATCTGGTGAAGTAGTTTCAAAAGACAATGGGTATATAGTAACTAAAAATTCTGAAGGGTTTAACATATTATTATATACCTACGATGAATTGTTAGATAACCTTCTAGATACAGAAAGTATACTAACTAAACGTGGTATTTCTAAAACTATTGAAAAAAAGATATCCTTAAATCTCACTAATGTTAACAAAGACTCTAGGATAATCTTCTATGAAATAAACGAGAAAACTGGATCCTCCTATAATTATTGGCTCTCTATGGGTAAACCTGATAGATTAAGTATAGGGGAAAAGGAGATTTTATCTAAAGCATCTTTTCCTAAAATTGAATTTAAATATGCTAAGAAAAGTTCTGTTCTAAATATAATTACTCAATTAAAAGGCTTTGGAGCAACATTGATTATAGTACGTCCTATGGGCAAAAAAGTCAAAAATCAAAGGCATTCCTGAAGGAATGCCCTTTTTTTATATTAATTTATCTTTATTCATTGCTAATGAAAAATACTTTATTGAATCCTGAACATCCCCTAAATTATAGTACATATTAGCCATATCTAAATATCTTTGATTTCTTTGTTCAGTGGTTCCAAACTTTAATATTGAATCTAAGGAAATATTCATATACATCTCAGCCTCAATATATTTGCCCTGCTTTTGAAGAATGCTCCCTTTGAAATAATAATCTCTTTCTATAAGCCTTATATCACCAGTTTCAATAGCTAGGTTTAAAGCATGTCCTATTAATTCATAAGCTTTATCATATTGCCTATTTTTATATAATGTATATATACATTCATTCAAAAATTCAACATACTTTTCTTTATCGTGTTGAGGAAATATATTTATGCCATCTGTAATTTCCATAATAGCTCTATCATATTCACCTGCTGTAAAATACGCTTTACCATATTCCCCCTTAGCAGTAGCTACTAATGTTGGGTCATCTTTTTGACATTTAAATGTTTTTTCAATATATTCTTCAGCCTGAGAATTTTTTAACAATATACAAACTAATGCGTATTGTTTAAATATTCTGCCCCGAATAGTAATATCATCTATAGCATCTGAATACTTTACAGCTTGTGAAAGTAGCTCATACCCCTTATCTAATTGATTTATTGAACAGTAACAGATTCCTTCATAATAAGCTATATTGGAATATGTTGATTTCTCTGCATCACTATTAACCTTAATTACATCCCTTAACCTACTATAGTAAGCTATCGCCTCATTATACTCATTGTTTTGCAATAAATATTTAGCCATATCGCTAAAATAAATTATAGTATTTTCTTCTTTGTTATCCTTTTGATATAAATCATAATATTGAGATACTATTAATTGTATCTTTTCATATTTTTCTTCCTTAAGATAATATGAAAATAATATATGTATTAATTCAAATGCTAGTTCATAATATTCATAATCCACAGCATACTCTAGATTATGTTTAATATTTTCTTCTATATTCTTATCTTTACTAGTACTATCCTTGATAACAGCTAAATTCGTAGTTATTTGTTCATAAACATCATGAACAATATATTCATACTCAATTCCAATCTTTTCTGCTATAAATTTAATGGTTGCATTATCAGCCTTAACCTTCCCATTCTCAATGCAACTCATTTTTGAAATTGAGATTTTATCTCCACATAATTCTTTTAATGTTATGCCATTATAAACTCTTGCTCTTTTAATTTTTTCTCCAGTAGACAATATTTCCATAAAAATCACCCATCTTATTTTAGTTTTCTATAATTCCAAGTTCTTTGAATATAGCTACACCTTGTTCTAAGTATTCCGTTGCGCTTTCCATTTGTTTCATATCCATAAAATGTTTTCCAAGCATAATAGCTAATTCACCTGTTCTCTTTGACATATCTTTTTCCTTTGCATACTTATAAGTCTGAATTAAAACACTTTCTGCCTCATCGAATTGTTGCTCAATCATGTGTACTCTGCTTCTAATCAAGTTATACTCAATCTTTCCTTCAATATTATCTTCTGTAATTTGGTGATATACCTCTTTAAGAAGTGCTTCACATTCAACTATATTCTTTAGTTTAATATGATTCTTACAAATATTTAAGATTGTTTCTACTCTTTCATTTTTATCTTTTTTAGAAACAGCTTCTTTTGCTAAATCATATCTTTTAAAAGATTCTCCTATGTTTTCGAAATTATAAAATAGCTTACCTAAATTATTTTCTATTTTAGAAATATTTTTCAAATGACTTATTTCTTCATATACCTCTAAGGTCTTATTAGAATACTTTAGAGCATTTACTAAATCATCTTTTTTATTATATTCTTCAGAAATTCGAAGTAATGACTCTGCATATTTTTCTTTATCATAAACTCCATTAAATTTATTCTTAGCTAGATTTGTATATTCCTTTGCCTTTGCTTTATTTTCAACTGCAAAAAAAGTTTTTGCCATATAATAATATATTTCTCCAATAATATATTCATCCCCTATATTATTATCCAAATAAACCTTCTCTGCTTGCCTTAAATAACTATTGGCTGAATGATAGGCTTTTAATCTTAAAGTTATAATTCCTAGATTTAAGAAGATTTGTACTATTTCTTCATGCTTATTATTTCTAACAAAAATTACATTAGCTGATAGAAAAAATTGTTGTGCCAATGCAAATTCTCCATTATAAATATTTATTTTTGCACATAAAAAAAGTATTTTACCTTTCCTATACTCTAAATTATATTTCTCAACATATACTAAAGATTTTTCTATATACTCTTCTGCCGAATTTAAATTTCCACTTATTATATAAGATTCTGCCATTTGCAAATAATACGTACTTATGGTTTCAGCTTGGCTTTCTTCTGATTCCATTAAATATTCTACAGTAGTCTTTAAATTTACAGATAAATATTCTAATAAATCCATTGATGGATTGGATCTTCCTGATTCTACTAAACTTATCTGCCCAGGGGTAATTCTATTCTTTGCTAAATCCTTCAATGTCATATTTAATTCTTTTCTCTTTGTTTTTATCTTTTCACCTAATGACAGAATTTCCATTACACCCTCACCTTTTTTTGTATTATTACCAATTAAAATAATTTCTATGTTTAATAACTAAATTATATCATAATTTTGTAAAAGTAAGCAACAAAATGTAATAATTTTAGTGAAAAGCCCTTAATAAGTCGTTATAATTACTAATTTATTATAAAAAAATAGAGTCTTTCGACTCTATTTTACAATCTCATTGCCTAAATCATTTCACGTACGCTATCATAAGAATCTTCTGCAATATCAATTATTTTTTTCCCTGCTCTTCTTACTGATTTTTGAGTTTTTCTATCTAGTTGGGGTAAAACCATTATTCCCACGGTAGCTCCAACAACTATTCCAGCAATCATTCCATTAATGTACCTATTCATATACGACACCTCTTAATAATTATTTTTAAATATTCTTTATTTATATTGTGCAGTATTAGATTTTTTACCCTATGAAATAATTCCCAGAATTCTTTTTGCTAGTTTATCTGCTATATCATTATATTTATCTCCCGAATGTCCCTTAACCTTTAAGAATGTAATTTTTACTTTTTTCATATTTTCTTGCATTGTTTTATTATAATTTTGTGTGAGTTCCTTATTTCTTTTCCATGTTCCAAGAGCCCAACATTCTATCCCTTTATAATCATAAATTATAACAACCTCTTTAAATCCATTTTTAATAGTATATTCAGCTGCTTTTAAAGAGCCTAATATTTCTCCAGCTACATTGCGTAATAAAACAGCATCTTCATCTTCACCAGCTCCAGATTCTTCATGAATTACCTCTCCATTATTTATAGCAACTAATCCATAGGAATAATTGTTTTTTTCTAAAGAAAAGCTCCCATCAACATATATTACTAAACCCATATTTTCCAAATCTAACTCTTCCTCATTGCTACCTTTCTTTGTAGAGGTAACTTTCCCCTGAGAATTTAAAGATAGAAACTCAATAGCTTCCTTTTCTGTTTTAAAGCTTTTATATATTGCTCCCTTGCATCCTTTTACCTCTTCTTTACATTCATCCCAACTTCTAAGGATTTTAGTAACTCCTGACTTCCCTCTATATACTGAATAATATTTTGCCATATTATAAATTCCCTTCTACAATGTGCTTAGTCCATCTATTAAATTATAAATTTTCTCTACATTTTTTGCTCCAGTAAAGTTCATCAAATAGCTAAGTCCACTTTTTAGTGTTAGTAATACTTCATTATTACCTTGCCAATTTTCCATAATTACAGTTATGTCTACATCAGTTGCTATTCTATTTAGTGCAAACAATATTACAGCTACATCATCTATACTACCTATTAAAGGTATCCTATCAGGTATTATATCAATAGGTGACACTATATATACAAGTGATGCTGATAAAGCTACCTTTGTTTTAATTGGAACTCTAGGATCCTTTAGCATTCTAATTAATAAGGCAATTATATCTGGTACTATGAATATTATATCCTTAGCAAGTTTCGCACTCTTTGGCAGTTTATTCAGAAGGATTTTTCTTCCACTTGTATAGCTATCCTCTATTTTTTTTATTGGAGGTGCTAAAACTATCTCAGTCTCATCTGGTTTCTCTATTTTTTCTTTAGTAAGTTCACCCTTAACTGATATATTTAGCTCTTCAACTTCTGCATACAAAAAATTTTCTTTTAAATATACCCCTACAATTTCCAAGCTCACAAAGCAATTTTTATCTAGAATCTTATTAACATCTATTATTAGTCTGTCTTTATTAACTTCTACCCCACTACCTTCTAAAAACTTTAGAGCCTGTTTTAGTGCAAAACTTCTTATCATTCTAAATGCTCCAAGCTTCATAATCTTTAGTCTAGAAAATCTTCCATATATCTTTCCGTCCTTCATCCCATCTAATGATAAAGCGCCTTCAAAATCCAGAGATACACCATGAGTAAAGTTTCCTTTTATAATTATTTCTTTATCTATACTTATTTCATCTACTCTTAATCCTTTAACATCTACAAACTCATTTATTATACTTAAAATATCTCTACCAGTAAGTTGTGCTTGAACCTTTGATATCTTCATTATTTATTCCTCCATAACTGCTTAACTATATATTATTTTAACCTTATTTTTATAAATTGTAAAATAATTAATGAACTCAAAATAATAATGGAGCTATCACATTTTAGTGACAGCTCCATTAGATCTGTTATAATATTTAAATTAAAATACTGGAATTACAGTACCTTTATATTTTTCTTCAATAAACTTTTTAACTTCATCAGAAGTAAGTGCCTTAGTTAGAGCCTTAATCTTTTCTGAATCTTCGTTTCCCTTCTTAACTACTAAAATGTTTCTCATATTTTTAATGGACTCATCATCAACATCTTCTGTAAATATACCATCTACAGTAGCATCTAAGCCTGCTTGTAATGCATAGTTACCATTAATAACAGCCCCATCTACTTCCTCTAAAGTTCTTGGAAGTTGCGCTGCTTCTAACTCTGTAAATTTGAAATTCTTAGTATTTTCAGTTATATCCTTGGGAGTAATAAGTTCACCTTCAGCAACTTTAATTAATCCAGCACTTTGAAGAAGTCTTAATGCCCTTGCTTCATTTGATGTGTCATTAGGAATGGCTATTGTTGCTCCATCTTTTAAATCAGCTAAATTTTTAACTGTATTTGAATATAAAGCCATTGGCTCAATATGAATTTCAGCTGTATAAGTTAAATCATAGTCCTTTTCTGTGTTTGTTGTATTTAAGTAAGCAATATGTTGAAAGAAATTTGCATCAATTTCTCCGTCTTGAACTGCTGTATTTGGTAAATCGTAATCATCAAATTCTGTTATTTTAAGTGTATAACCTGCCTTCTCTAATATAGGAACTATTTGATCTACAATTTCTCTATGAGGTACAGGTGATACTCCAATTGTTATTGTTTTATCATCTGTTTTACTATCTCCACATCCAATAAGCCCTAAAGCCAATGTTCCTGCTAATAATACTGATAATATTTTTGTCTTTTTCATTATAAAATCTCCTTTTAAATTTATTTTGCTAATTTATTATATAAATAATTGCCTAAGCTTTGTAAAAGTTGAACAATAATAATTAATACTATTACTGTGACTATCATTACATCTGTTTGAAATCTTTGATATCCATATCTAACAGCTAATGCTCCAAGGCCCCCACCACCTATAGTTCCTGCCATAGCAGAATATCCTATAATACTAATTAATGTAAGTGTTATACCTGATACTATTGATGGTATTGCCTCTTTTAGCATTACTTTAAATATAATTTGGTTATTTGTTGCACCAAAGGATTTTGCCGCTTCTATTACCCCTGGGTCTACTTCCTTTAAAGCTGATTCTACTACCCTTGATACAAAGGGTGCTGCAGCTATTGTTAAAGGTACTATAGTTGCAAAGGGTCCAAATGAAGTACCCATTATTAATCTTGTAAAAGGTATTATTACTACCATTAATATAATGAATGGAAAACTTCTTAGTGTGTTTACTATAAAATCTAATGATTTATATATAGCTTTATTAGGTTTAAGTCCATCTTCATCTGTAATAGTCAATATAATTGCTGGAATAAAGCCTATTATTACGGCTAATATAGTTGACGAAATAACCATTAATAATGTCTCTAGAATAGCTGGTGCAAGTAATTCCCACATTACTAATATCTCTTTAATGACTGTTGAAAGTAATTCCCACATTTAGATTACCTCCCATTCAATGTTTTTATTCCTTAAGTAGTCTAATATTAATTTTTCGTCTTTCTCTTCAATATTAATTACTAGGCTTCCAAGAACATTTTCTCTAAACTTTTCAAGTTTTCCCCAAGCTATTGAAAAATCTACATTTGTTTCTCTAGCCATCTTTGTAATTAAGGTATTTTCAGAGCAATTCGCTGGGAAGAATAACTTTATATTAATTCCATCCTTAGGCAATGTCTCATCTTCATTTTCTCCTAGGAACCTTTGAAGAGATAATCCTGGCTTTAAAAATAATTCCTCAGCCTTTCCTTCAACTTCAATTTTTCCATCATCTATTAAAGCAACTCTCTCACAAATATCTTTAATAACTTCCATTTGGTGAGTTACCATAATAATTGTAATTCCTAATTCTCTATTAATTTTTAGTAATAAAGCTAATATATCCTTAGTTATCTTTGGGTCCAAAGCTGATGTAGCCTCATCACATAAAAGTATCTTTGGTTCTAATGCTAATGCCCTTGCGATGGCTACCCTTTGTTTTTCACCTCCGCTTAAGGCTGCTGGCTTATTATTAACTTTATCTTTAAGACCAACTAACTTTAATAATTCATTTACTCTACTATCTATTTTCACCCTACTATATCCCCAAATCTCAAGAGGCAGAGAAATATTTTCATAAACTGTTTTTCTTTTAAGTAGATTAAAGTTTTGAAATATCATACCTAAATCTTTCCTAAATTCCCTAAGTTCATTTTCGCTTAAGTTAGATACATCCTTTTCCATGACCTCCACTGTTCCTGAATCATAGGATTCAAGCCTATTTATACATCTAAGTAGCGTTGATTTCCCCGCCCCACTATGTCCGATTATACCGTATATTTCTCCTTTATTAATGCTTATTGAAATGTCCTTTAATACTTCTGTTTCACCAAAACTTTTAGATAAATTTTTAATGTTTATCATTTTGCTCCTCCTTAAAAGAATATAGCAAGTAAAAATAAATACACTAGAGAATAAATCTCTAGTGTATAAAATCACTAACTAATCTATTCTCTTATCTTTCAGTAATATACTATTACTGCAGGATTTAGCACCTACTCTATAATAGTAAATGAACTATTATATTGGTTGCTGGGTTTCAACGGGCCAGTCCCTCCACCACTCTTAATAAGATATTTTTATATTAAATTTTTAATCAATTGCTTCATGTTATATATATAATAGAACCAAGCTATAAATTTGTCAATACATTTTATTAAACATATACCAATTCTTTTTTTATTATACTAATTACAATTAATTCTATTTTTCCATCCTAGCTTTGATTTGCTTTTTGTACTATAGCTGATATTTTATCAATAGCTCCTTTTAAGCTTTCACTTTTTTGGTTAACTACATCTGCCACCTTATAAATATCAACAATCATTTTAAGCATTTCATTTTGATCTTTAACTGTTGATTCAGCAACTTTACTACTCATGTCAGATAGCTTCTTAACTTCTGTTGCTACAACAGCAAAGCCTTTACCAGCTTCTCCGGCTCTAGCTGCCTCAATAGATGCATTTAAAGAAAGCATATTTGTTTGTGATGCAATTCCTACTATTTGCTTTGTAGAAAGCTTAAAGTTATTAACCTTATCTTTCATAATATCAACCTTTTCATAAAGACTTTCTGCTGTTGTTGTCATTTCCTGTATTTCTGCACTTATCTTTTCAACATACTCATTAATTATTTTCATTTCTTCCAAAATAATCCCATCCTTTATTGTTTTAATATCCATTACATAATAAATATTATATATCATTTTTTGACTTTTTTGTCCATTTAAATAACTTTTATTTTAGTATAGTCTATATAATTTTACTTTTTAGCTTTTTTGTCGCTTCTTTAATGTTTTCTTTGCCTAAAATAGCCGAAATTATTGCTACCCCATCTATATTTGTCCCTTCTAGCTGCACTAAATTTCTTTCATTAATGCCACCAATTGCAACTACTGGAATTTTAACCTTAGCTTTAATCTCTTTTAGCTGATCATAACTAACATCTGTAGCATCTTTTTTTGTAGAGGTTGAAAACATAGCTCCACATCCAAGATAATCAGCACCATCCTTCTCAGCATCTAATGCTTCCTCTAAGGTATGAACTGATACGCCTATAAGTTTATCCTTTCCTAATACCTCTCTAGCTATGTTGCAAGGCATATCACTTTGTCCTATGTGAATTCCAGAAGCGTCAACAGCAAAAGCTATATCTAATCTATCATTTATGATTAAAGGCACATTATGTTTATCAGTTATAGCTTTGATACTCTGAGCTATTTCATAAAACTCTCTCGAAGTTACATCCTTTTCTCTAAGTTGAACTATAGTTGCCCCACCTAATATGCTATCTTCGACAGCTTTTCCAAGATTTCTGCCCTTTAATACATCTCTATCTGTAACTAGATATAATTTATAATCAATATTATTCATTTATCTTACCAACATTTTGAAAGTCTGCTTCCTTCAAATTATACATTCCATCAATTAATGAAACCCTAAAACTTCCACTGCCTTGATTTTCTTTTAGATTATCAAATGCTATTTCACCAACCATGCCCATAGTAGCTACTCCAGCAACAGCACAATGCAATGGACTACTTCCCCCACCAAGATATGCTCCAATTAATGCAGTTGTCATACATCCAGTTCCTGTAACTCTTGTAAGCATTTCATTACCATTTCTAATTGTAATTACTCTTTCTCCATCAGAAATGTAATCTATAACTCCTGTTATAGCAACAACAGTATTTAATTTTTTTGCTAACTCTCTTGCTATATCCTTTGCTGCATCTTCCTTAACGTCCTCTACTGAGTCAACGCCCTTAGAATTTGATTCCATACCACAAAGAACCTTTATTTCAGCCATATTCCCTCTTATAACAGAAAATTTAACTTCTTTTAACAATCTAAAGGTAGATTCCTTCCTATAGTTTGTTGCCCCAACTCCAACAGGATCAAAAACAACTGGAACTCCTGCTTTATTTGCAGCCTTACCAGCTTTAATCATAGCATCAACAAGTTCATTAGCTATAGTTCCAAGATTTAGAACTAAAGCTTGTGCTTGAGTTGCCATTTGCTCTACTTCTTCAATAGCATCTGCCATGGCTGGTGATCCACCTACAGCTAAAATAGCATTAGCACAATCATTAGCTGTTATGTAATTTGTTATACAATGTACTAAGGGCTTTACCCTCTTAAGATTTATTAATGATTCCTGTACTTCTTTAATAATTTTGCTCATTTTATTTTCCTCCAAATCTATATATTAAAAAAGGACTATCCAAAATTAATAAATCATCTCAGACAGTCCAACATTATATACTTCCTTATATTTTAGAATAGTTTTAAATAGTTATCATTATCGTCTCTATTCGTTTATCCGTCACTTTTTCTACTTTATAGGTTACTTCATTAAGTTCTATAATTTTATTTTCTGTCTCTATTGGAATATTACCTATTAAATTAATTAAAAATCCACTAATAGTATCTATATCATCAGATTCAATATCAATACCTAGTTTATCTTTTATTTCTTCTAATGGAGTACTACCATGAACTAAGAAAGTCCTATCAGTAACTTTGATTATTTCTTCATCATCGCTCTGATATTCATCATTAATTTCTCCCATGATTTCCTCAACTACATCCTCTGTTGTTATTATCCCTGAGAATCCACCGTATTCATCTATTATTATGGCCATTTTACTTTTAGAGGCCTTCATATCCTTAAATAATTCTTGTATCTTTTTACATTCTGGTACAAAATAAGGCTCTATAAGTATGTCTCTAAGAATAACATTATCAAAACCTTTTTTCTTAGCTTCCAATAAAAAATCCTTCATATAAAGAATACCTATAATATTATCAATTTCTTCTTCATATACCGGAACCCTTGTATATCTTTTTTCTAGAAGCTCGTCTATATATGTATCTAAATTAGCTTCAATATCTATACAATATACATCTGTTCTAGGGGTCATTATCTTTTCTGCCTTCTTATCATCGAATTCAAATACTCCCTGGAGCATTTTCATTTCACTTTGTTTTATTGAACCACTTATTTCTCCCTCTTGCACAAGAGCTCTTATTTCTTCCTTTGTAACTTTTTCTTCAAGTTCTTTTTTTTGAAGTCCTGATATTTTTACTAATCCAGAAGTAGACAAAGATAAAATCTTGATAAAAGGTGTTAAAATCTTTGAAATAAACAAAATTGGTCCTACGACTATCATTGAAATAGATTCAGCATTTGCTAATGCTATCCGCTTTGGAAATAGCTCTCCAAAAACTAATGTAAAATAAGATAATATTATTGTAACTCCAACAAAAGCTATTTGACTTCCATAGGGAATGTTTAAATTTATTAAAACTTGCCCTAATGGATCTGAAAAAGCAGTTGCTGCAGAAGCACTTGCGAAAAATCCTGCTAAAGTTATACCTACTTGAACAGTAGATAGGAACTTCGTTGGTTCCCCAATTAATTTATAAAGAGATTCTGCCCTTTTATTTCCTTCATTTGCCAACATCCTAATTCTATTTTTATTCACTGAAACAATTGCCATTTCTGCTGATGCAAAAAAAGCGTTAATTAATGTTAATGCTACTAATAATAAGATGTTTGAAATATTAATAGCGTTCAGCACAGGTCCTTCGTCCATTTTGTTCCTCCAATATTTAATACAGAAAAACAGTCATAAGATTATGACTGCTTTGTCATGCGAGTAATTTTACTCTTATCTCTATACTATCATATTATTCTATCTTTTATATATAGATTCGTATATTATTTAACTTTATATACCTTTAATTAGTAATTATAGTTGAAATTGCTTCGTTTTTGTATTATACTATCTTCTTGATATGACTAATATGTAATTACTGTCAAGTGAGGTGACAATTATGAATATATATTTAGATAACGCAGCTACAACTAAACCTTCAAAGAGAGTAATTGAAGAACTCTGTAGCAGCATGGAAAATTTTTATGCCAATGCATCATCCATACATAAGCTTGGTATAGAATGCAATAAACAAATTAATGGATGTAGAGATGCACTTGCAAAAACTATAAATTGTTCTAAAGATGAAATTTATTTTACATCAGGCGGAAGTGAAGTAAATAATTTTATATTACGCGGCTTAGCAAAGGAAAACCTACATATAATAACTACTTCCTTTGAACATAGCTCTGTAAAAAACACAGTTAGTTATTTAGAAAATAAGGGTACAAAAATTACTTATCTTTCTGTGGATTCTAATGGTCTTATAAATATAGACGAACTAAAAGCCTCCTTAACTAAGGATACAATTTTAGTATCTATAATGTATGTAAATAATGAAATTGGCAGCATACAAAACCTTAAGGAAATAGGTGAAGCCATAAAATCTATAAGCTCTAGAGCAAAATTTCATGTTGATGCAGTACAAGGTTATGGTAAACTTTCTATAGATATCAAAGAAATGAAGATTGATGCTCTATCTGTTAGTGCTCATAAATTTAATGGTCCAAAAGGCGTTGGTTTTTGTTATTTAGCAAAGGGAATTATACCTATTCCAAATATTATTGGTGGCGCTCAAGAAAAGGGACTTAGAGCTGGCACTGAAAATCTTCCTGGAATAGCGGGCTTAACAGTTGCTGCACAGGATAAATTTAATAACCTTAAGGAAAACTATACTAAGGTTCATGAAATTAAAGAATATATGATAAATAAACTTTCAGAAATTGAGGATATTAAAATTAATAGTCCTATTAATGAAAACTTTTCACCTTATATATTAAATGTATCTTTTAGAGGAGTTAGAGGAGAATCATTGCTTCATTTTTTAAGCGAAGAAAATATTTTTGTTTCTACTGGTTCTGCTTGTACCTCTAAAAGCAAAGCTGGAGTTATTGGGAGTCATGTCCTTGAAGCCATGGGACTTACTAAAAAAGAAATTGAAGGCGCTATAAGATTTTCATTTTCACCTGATAACACAATAGAGGAAATAGATAAAACAATTGAAATCCTAAAAAAAGGATTATCATTATTAAGGAGACTAAAGAGATGAATAAATTAATTTTAGTAAAATATGCTTCTGAAATATTTCTAAAGGGTCTAAATAGAAATAAATTCGAAAAAAAATTAAGAGATAATATCGCTGCTAAACTAAATGGATTAAACTTTGAAATCATACTAGACCAGGGTAGATATTTTATAAAAGTTGATGAACTAGATGAGGCAGTGGACAAAATTAAAAAGGTCTTCGGCATTGCAGAGGTTTGTGTAGTAACTAAAGTAGATAGAGACTTAGATATAATTAAAGAAGAGGCTTTAAATAAAATAAATGCTACTTCATATAAAACCTTTAAAGTTATAACTAACAGAGCAAATAAATCTTTCCCTTCAAACTCTATGGATACTTCAAGAGCTGTTGGAGCTTATATACTTCATAATTCTTCAGATGAATTAACAGTTGATGTTAAAACTCCTGAATGTAAAGTTCATATTGAAATAAGAGAAAATGCCTATGTATGGACTGATAAGGATAAAATCAAAGCTGTAGGTGGACTTCCATACGGAATTAATGGTAGCACAATGCTAATGCTGTCAGGTGGAATAGATTCTCCTGTTGCCGGATATCTTATGGCAAGGCGAGGCGTGGCTCTAAATTGTGTCTATTATCACAGTCATCCTTATACTTCAGAACAGGCAAAGGATAAAGTTAAGGACCTTGCAAAAATCTTAGCTGGGTATACTGAAGAGGTCAATTTATATATTGTGTCCTTTACAGAAATTCAAATGAGTATAATCGAAAAATGTAAGGAAGATGAGCTTACAATAATAATGCGAAGATTCATGATGAGGATAGCTTGTGGATTAGCCGAAAAGCTTCACATTGACTCTGTTGCAACTGGTGAAAGTATTGGTCAGGTTGCAAGCCAAACTATGGATGGCCTTATAGTAAGTACAGAATGTTCAGATAGACCGGTATTCAGACCTCTAATATCTATGGATAAAGAAGATATTATTGAGATTGCAAGAAAAATCGGAACTTTTGAAACTTCAATTCTTCCCTTTGAAGATTGTTGTACAATATTTGTTCCAAAACATCCTAAAACTAAACCTAAGGTTGAACCTATTAAAAAAGAAGAAAGCAAACTCGATGTTGAAGCATTAGTTCAAGTTGCTATTAATACTGCGGAATTTGTTAAATTAAAATAAAAAATAATCCCCAAGATTAATTTAGTTTAATCTTGGGGATTTATTTTTTTAGAAAGCTCCACCGCCTCCTCCGCCTCCGCCTGAGAATCCTCCACCACCTGAAACGCCTGAAAAGCCTCCTCCTGTTGAAGATACATTGTTGTTAATGGTACTCATATTCATGAAAAATAGCGGATAAAAAGTAAAGTTGCAATAATTATTTCCTTGATTAAAACTATTTTTTAAAGCTAGCTTACTTAATCTTTCAGCAAAATTCTCAAGCTTTAATTTATCTACTTCTAATACTGACGCATAATTTAATATATCCCCTGATTCTTCTGAAGTTAAAACTTCTGAAATAGTTACTATATTCTTTTGTATAAATGATTTATAAGAAATCCACTTGAACCGTTCATTATAAAATTCATTTGTAAGTTCTTCTTTATACCCAATTTTAATGAACATATTTAAAATATGACCATCTTTTTTAAGTATTTTTTTCCACTGCTCTTCCTTCTTAGTATGTTCCATTGCTATATCTGTATTTTTTAAACTTTTAGCGATTTCCCCTAATGAGAATTGTTCTTCCTGTCCATATCCCATAAACCAATTAATTAAAAATTTCAAATGTTCCTCTTTAGGATAATCCATTGAACTATTAAACTTAAAAACTAAATCATTTTTACTTTTATTAGATAAATCTAATTGCTTTTCACTTATAGTAAAATATCCCTTGTTAGCAAGATAAAATAATGTAGCAGAAATCATGTTTTCTCCTACTTTACCTTCATTATAAATCAGGCTCACTAATGCAGGAGATATATCCATTGGTGGGGAATCATAATGGTTATCAATATTAAATGTGTAAAGACTTCTGTATTTCTTTACTTTCTTAGACCGTATTACTAATTTTATAACAATAAACGCAGCCACTATAATAGCTATAATAAATCCAATTCCAGCAATTAAAATTCCTGTTTTTGAACCTTTATCAAAATTTACATTCATTTCATCCTCTGTGGCAGTCTTAAACGTTGTAGTAAAATAATCCTTTGGTAATGTTGCTTTAACCCCTAATATTGAAGTTAAATTTCCAAATTCCAAGAAAATTTTATTATTTTTATATTCAGTATTCCAATCTCCATCCATAAAAATTTCATATGATGAATTCTCTGGAGAAATACTTTGATTATTAAGTCCTATAGTTAGTGTTCCCTTAGAAATTTCATCTACATTTTCTACAGTATAAAAATTCCAATTCAGAATATCCTTTCCCTCATAAGACCTTAGAGCATTATTAATTCTATATTTAATTATAAAAGTTTTAGGCTCCTTATTTGACTTAGAGAATAACTTTATCTGAGTTTTGTCACTATCTTTAATAATTTGATAATTATTATCTTCCTCTGAATCAGAATTAGTTGCAATATATTCTTTTCCATTAGAATCTACTACCTTGACTTCATTAATATCATAACTATTATCAGAGCCTAACTTTAAATCTCTAGTTATTCCATTAAAACTTCCATCAAAATTGTATATTGAACTCTCAACTACATCAATGGTCCCATCCTTATTTATTGTTGCATCTATATTTACTTCATCTATACTATAGGTTCCTGTAGAAGCACTTACGTTATAAGCTGGAATTATTAAAAATAGCATCAATATTACCGTTATTATTTTCTTCATCACTTATTCCCCCTATAAATTAACTTATATTCCTAGTATATACCATTAAACCTTTACAAATCTATAACTTTTAATTCTTTTGATAATCGAGTAGGAGCTAAATAATTATTTTATTTAGCGTCCTCTCACACCACCGTGCATACCGTTCGGTACACGGCGGTTCATTAGAAATTAATGTATCTTTTGATATTTGCTTGTTAGGCTAACGAA
>NZ_PVXQ01000018.1 GCF_002995745.1 Clostridium vincentii
GTTTGCCGCCGACTTCCTTCAGATTCCACCTCACAATGGACACCCTTGTCTTAAGCTAAATGGTTGGCACTATCAGCCTCCATTACGGACTTTCACCGATTAGTGCACGCCCATGCTGGGCGCACTAGAGAAGAGCTCCTTTAAGGGGCTCTTTTTTTCTAACATAATTTTGTTTGTTTAAATTATATTAGAGAATATAAATCATTAATATTTATAGTTAGTAATAATTATTATATGATATAATAATGGCAATTAAATGAAAATGTTTATTTGTTTAAAATATAATCAAGGAGGAATTTATGGCTAGAAAAATAACTACCATTGGAATTTTTACAGCTGCAATGATAGTTGGAGGATATATACTGTACTTCTTATCAAATCTGGTTCCTATTCCAGGAAGTAAATTTATTATGATGGGTCCATATTTAACATTTGTAATGACGTTTCCACTTATTCGTTATCCTCGTTTTGGTACATTATCGCTTATAAATTTAGTTTTTGGGGGCGTTATGATTATAATGAGCCCTTGGATGACTCTGGCCATAGTAGTTTCAGGTATATTGGCGGATCTTATGATGCTGTTGCCTATATGGTTAAAGGTAAAACAGGTACTGGCAATGGGAGTTTATAACGGAATAAGTCTATTAACTTCATTTTATATTAGCAATTATATAACTGGTAATGCACTATATAAGATTTTAAACTTTGAAGCTCTTTTAGTGGGATTAGGACTAGCTGTTTTAACAGGAATATTAGGTGGTTATATGGGACTAAAGGTAAATAAGAAATATTTGAAATTAGAAAAAAACATCTCCTTTTAAAGTTGAAAAGGAAGATATAAAGGAGGAAATTCATGTTTAATAATGAAATAAGTGCAATTGCTAAGTCGGCACAGGGTAAGATTAATTTTTTAAAAACAAATCCACTAGGATATTTTGTTGCTGCAATGTTAGCTGGAATGTATGTAGGTTTTGGTATTATATTAATATATACTATTGGTGGATTGTTAAATGGAGAACCATATACAAAAATATTAATGGGAGCATCTTTTGGAATTGCATTGAGTTTAGTCATTATGGCAGGTTCTGAATTGTTTACAGGTAATACTATGGTTATGACTATAGGAATTGCTAGAAAAACAGTTGCTATAAAAGACGCAATAAAACTTTCATTTATGTGCTATTTAGGAAATTTTCTTGGTGCTATCATATTGGCTATTCTATATTGGAGTTCTGGTCTTAGTGATGGTCATGTTGGGGAGTTTATTGTACATACGGCTGTAACTAAAATGAATGTAGAAGTCCTACCACTACTTGTAAGGGGTATTCTATGTAATATATTAGTTTGTCTTGCAAGTTGGTCTGGATATAAATGCAAATCAGAAAGTGCTAAGTTAATTATGATTTTTTGGTGTTTATTTGCATTTATCACATCTGGATTTGAACACAGTATTGCAAATATGACACTTCTATTCCTTGCTTTATTAGAACCACATAGTGCAGCTGTATCAATTAGTGGATATGCGTATAATCTATCTATTGTAACAGTAGGAAATATAATAGGTGGTATTGTATTTATAGCAATACCATACTATTTAATTTCAAAGAAAAAAGAGGCGTAATGAATTGAGATAGTCCAGATACACTATAGTATTCTTATCAGTTTTATGAGATATTATAAGTAAGAGTATTTTTGAAATTCGAGGTGTGAAAAATGGCGAAGTATTATCCTATGATGTTGAATATAGAGAATAAAAAATGTTTGATTGTTGGTGGGGGAGACATTGCCCATAGAAAAATATTTGAACTTATAGAATATGGAGCAAGTATTACTGTAGTTTCTCCAAATATCAATGAGAAGATAAAAGTTCTTGCTGATAATAGTGTTATTAATTATATTAAGGATAGATATGACAAATCTTATATTGAAGATATATATATTGTAGTTGCTTCAACTAATGATTTCAAGGTTAATAATCAGATATTTAGAGACTGCTCAGAGAGAAGAATATTAGTAAATATTGTGGATGATCCTAAAAATTGCAGTTTCATAGTGCCTTCAAAGATCAAAAGAGGGGATTTAACTATTGCAATATCAACTAATGGGAAAAGCCCTACCCTTAGTAGATGTATTCGGGAAAATTTAGAGAAGATTTATGATGAAGATTACGAAACTTTTCTTAATATTTTAGGTGATGTACGACAGGAAGTAATGGGGAAATTTAAGGATTATTCTAAGAAAAAAGAGATTTTTAATGTTATAATGAAGAGAGATTATTTAACAAAGTTAAAACTTTTTGGAGAAGATATAGTCCGAGAAGAACTAGATGAATACTTAAAAACTCTGTAAAATTGGGAACCCACAAGGCTAGCTTTGTGGGTTTTATGTTATATTATGTTATAATGAAGTAATTGTTGAAAAGGTTTGAGAGGAGAATTTCTATGTCTAAGATAGTAGTTGCATCAATAAATTTTGATACATCTGATTTAATTATAAGAGAAAAAGTTCATTTTACTGGAAGGAAGAAACTAGCATGTTATGATTTCATTAATGAAAATGAAATTTTAAGTGAAACTATTATACTTTCAACTTGTAATAGAAGTGAAATCTATGGAGTAATAGAGGACGAATCTAAACTTCAGGATTTCTTAAAGATATTCGAAACTATATTTCATTTAGTTCCTGAAGAAATAGAGAAGAATATAGAGCTTAAACAAGGGGATGAAGCCGTTAGGCACATATTTGAGGTTGCTGGCGGTTTTAAATCTATGGTAATTGGTGAAGATCAAATATTAGGCCAAGTAAAGGATGCATATTTTGAGGCATTAGAAGCTCATAGTAGTAGCAAATATTTAAATAAATTATTTTTATGTGCAATAGCTTTTGGGAAAAAATTCAGAAGTTGCTCTGGTATTTCAAATATTCCAACCTCTGTGGGATCTATAGGAGTGAAATTATTGAAAAGTAAATTACAAACCTTGAAGGGAAAGAAAGCTTTAGTTATAGGTCTAGGGGAAATGAATAAAATAATAATGAAATATTTATTAAATGAATCAATGGACAAAATTTACATAGCTAATAGAACTTTAAGAGAGTGTGAGTCTCTTGGAATTGAAGTTGAATTAATTGCTTTTGAAGATAGATATACGGTTATGGATCAGGTTGATACTATAATTTCTTGTACGAGTGCGCCTCATTCTATTATAAAAGACAAGGAGTTTAATAAAAACTTTAATGGCAAAGAGATGTGCATATTAGATCTAGCAATGCCAAGAGATGTTGAGTCAACTATTGCAAAGAATTCAGGGATTGAGATAATTGTAATAGATGATTTAAAGGAAATAAGTAACGAGAGCCTTAAGGAAAGAGTATCGTTAATGGAAAATTGCAGTGAACTTATGGAAAGTCAATTAAAGAAATATTATAAATCTCAAGATAGCTCATATATTAAAGGTAGAGATAACTCTTTAGTGGGTTAGTAGGAGGTAAAAATGCAAGAAAAAATTATTGTAGGTACAAGGGGAAGTGCTTTAGCATTAAAGCAAACTAATATGGTAATTGATATCCTTAAAAAAAAGTTAGAAAATGTGGAATTTGAGATTAAAATAATTACTACTACAGGGGATAGAATACAAGATAGATCTCTAGATAAAATTGGTGGTAAGGGTTTGTTTGTTCTTGAAATTGAAAAAGCTTTAAGGGATAAGGATATAGATATAGCGGTTCATAGCATGAAGGATATTCCAGCTTTTGTAGATAGTGATTTTGAAATCTCACCTCTACTTAAACGTGAGGATCCTAGGGATATTTTGATTTCTAAGGATAATGTGAAGTTTGCAGATTTGCCTAAGAACGCTGTAATTGGAACTAGCAGTTTAAGAAGAGTTATGCAGCTTAGGAACCTAAGAAGTGATTTAATATATCTTCCTGTTCGAGGAAATATAGATTCAAGAATAAAGAAACTTGAGACGGGAGAGTTTCAAGGTATAATACTTGCGGCAGCAGGGCTAAATAGAATGGGTTGGAGTAGTAGAGTTACTGAATATTTCAATATAGATCAGGTTATACCATCTGTAGGACAAGGCGCCTTGTGCATTGAATATAGAACAAATGATATGGTTATAAAAAATATAATACATGAGCAAAATAGAAATAATGAAATACGAGGTATAATGGCGGAAAGATCATTTTTAGAGGCTGTTAATGGAAGTTGCAGTATTGCAATGGGAGCTTTTGGAGAAATTATTGGAGAAGAATTATCATTAAAGGGTTTTTATAGTGAGGACCCAGAGGGTAGACTTATAGTGAAGACAGTTAAGGGAAAAGCAAAGGATTATCAGCTTCTAGGGCAAAGTTTGGCCTTTGAATTGAAAAAATAAAGAAAGAGGGAATATTATGGCTGGAATGGTGTATTTAGTTGGTGCGGGAACTGGAGCTGAGGATCTTATAACTCAAAAAGCGTTAAGGCTTATAAAGGAAGCGGATGTAATTGTATATGATAGACTTATTAATGAAAATTTATTAAGTTATTGTAAAAGCTCTTGTGAATTAATTAATGTTGGAAAGGCTGCGAGTAAGCATATGCTCCCACAAGACAAGATAAATCAGCTTCTATTTGATAAAGCTCTGGAAAAAGAAGTAGTAGTTAGATTAAAAGGGGGAGATCCTTTTATATTTGGTCGTGGTTCAGAAGAGGGCATTTTTTTGAAAAAGAGACAGGTTTATTTTGAAGTTGTACCTGGAATTTCTTCTTTATCAGGAGTTACAAGTTATTCTGGAATACCAATTACCCATAGGGGTGTAAGCAACGAAATTCATGTATTTACAGGCCATGAGAAAGGTGAAAGTGATAGGTTAAGCATTGATTTTAATGTAGTTTCAAAACTAAAGGGAACTTTGGTGTTTTATATGGGACTTTCAAATATTAAAAGAATCTCTGAAGGATTAATTAATGGAGGCATGGATGAAAAGACTCCTATAGCATTAATATCTACTGGTACTTACGGTGATCAAAAGACTGTAACTGATACTTTGAAAAATATTCAAAATTCCTTAGAGGGGATTAAATCTCCTGCTTTAATTGTGGTTGGTCAAGTAGTTAATCTTCGAGAAAGTTTAAATTGGTTTGAATCAAAACCAATGTTTGGAAGGAAGATATTAATCACTAGACATAAGGATAAAAATTTTGTTTTAAAAGATAAACTTGAGCAACAGGGCGCCAGAGTTCATTGTATAGATACTATAGATTTTAAGCCTATAGAAGATAAGACTAAATTATTTAAGGTATTTGATAATATCTCTAATTATGATTACTTAGTTTTTAATAGTGCTAAAGGAGTAGAATATTTTACTCAGGAATTTATGTTATATAAAAAAGATATTCGAGGTTTAGGCAAGCTTAAGATAATCTCCATGGGGGAAATTACTAAGAATAAAATTGAGAAATATTATTTAAATGCTGAATTAGTTTACGATGGATCATCTTCATTAGGTTTTATAGACCTGTTAAAGAATACTGTTAAAAAAGAAGAGAAGATTTTGATTATCGTGTCAGATATAAGTGAAAAGACGAAATATAAAGACTTGGAAAAGTATTGTAATAAGGTAGATGTAGTAGATGCCTATAGTACTGCTATGTTAGAAATTTCTCCAAGGGAGTTACATAAGGTTTGCGATGCTGATATTATAACATTTCATAGCCCCTCGGCTATAAAGAGTTTTTTTAAATTTTTAGAAGAGAGCAGTGTGGATATAGACCTTACAAAAAAGATTTTTGTTACAGTAGGTACTACTACTAAACTTGAATTGACAAATAGAAATATTAAAAATATTAAAGTGGCTAATCCTCATAATGATGAGGGAATGTTAAATACTATTTTAGCGTTATTATAAGAAAGAAGGTAAAAAATATGATTCATAGAGGAAGACGATTAAGACGAAATAGTGTAATTAGATCAATGGTTCGAGAAAATTCTTTAAGTGTAGATGATTTTATTTATCCTATTTTTGTTGTAGAGGGAAAGGGTAAAAAAGAATCTATACCATCAATGGAAGGTCAATTTTACTATTCTGTAGATAGATTAAATGAAGAAATAAAAGAATTAGTCCATTTAGGAATTAATTCAGTAATTTTATTTGGACTTCCTGATAAAAAAGATGAGCTTGGATCTGAGGCTTATGCAGAAAATGGAGTAGTTCAAAGAGCAGTTAGAGAGATAAAAAAAGAATTTAAACAGGTACTAGTAGTAACAGATGTTTGTCTTTGTGAATATACTTCCCACGGCCATTGTGGTGTTTATGAAAATAATGAAGTAGACAATGATAAGACATTAGAATTATTAGGAAAAATCGCTTTATCTCATGCAAAAGCTGGGGTTGATATTATTGCTCCATCAGATATGATGGATGGTAGAGTTGGGTTTATAAGAAATGCTCTTGATAAGCAAGGTTTTGAGGATATAGCCATAATGTCTTATTCAGTGAAATTTTCATCAGCTTTTTATGGCCCATTTAGAGATGCGGCAAAGTCTTGTCCTCAATTTGGGGATAGAAAGACTTATCAAATGGATTTTTGTAACGGACGTGAAGCTATTAAAGAGGCAACCTGGGATGTTGAAGAAGGTGCTGATATTATTATGGTGAAACCGGCTATGAGTTATTTAGATGTAGTGTACAGTTTGAAGGGTAAATTTAATTTGCCTATTGCTGTTTATAATGTAAGTGGAGAATATGCTATGGTAAAAATGGCAGCAAAAGCAGGCCTTATTGATGAAGGTAAAATGATTATGGAAACTTTGTACTCTATGAAAAGAGCTGGAGCTGATATCATAATAACCTATTTTGCCAAGGATGCAGCTAGAATTATGCGAGGTGAATATATTGATAACAACTAATTCAGATAAGTTATTTAAAGAAAGTGAAAAACATATTCCTGGAGGAGTTAATAGTCCTGTAAGAGCTGGAAAAGCAGTAGGAGTTAATCCTTTGATTATAAAAAGAGCAGATAAAGGGCACATATTTGATGAAGATGGAAATGAATTAATTGATTTTATCGGATCCTATGGTCCCATGATATTAGGTCACAATAACCCAATTGTTAAAAAGGAGATAGTGAAGGCTTTAGAGGACTCATTAAGTTTTGGAGCTGCAACAAAAAAAGAGCTTGAGATGGCCGTGTTAATAAAAGAATTACTGCCTTCAATTGAAATGTTAAGGATGGTAAACTCTGGTACAGAAGCAACTATGAGTGCAATTAGATTAGCTAGAGGATATACAAAGCGAGATAAAATAGTGAAATTTGTAGGGAACTATCATGGACATGGAGATTCTCTTTTAGTTCAAGCAGGCTCAGGTATTGCTACACAAGGTATTTCAAGTAGTAGTGGAGTTCCAGATAGTATTATAGAGAATACATTAGTCTTAAATTATAATGACTTTGAGCAACTTGAAGAGTTATTTAAAACTAGCGGTAAGGATATAGCGGCTGTAATAGTTGAATTAGTTTCTGGAAATATGGGAGTTGTACCTGGTAATTTTGACTTTATGAAAAGATTAAGAGAAATAACTAAAGAGTACGGAGTGGTTTTAATAGTAGATGAAGTAATGACTGGCTTTAGAGTTAGTATTGGTGGAGCTCAAAAGCTTTATAAAATAGAAGGAGATTTAATTTGCCTTGGTAAAATAATTGGTGGCGGAATGCCAATAGGTGCCTTTGGTGGCAAAAAAGAAATTATGGAGAGGTTATCTCCACTAGGGGATGTCTACCAAGCAGGTACTTTGTCAGGGAATCCTATAGCAATGACTGCTGGAATAACTACACTGAAATATTTAAAAGATAATCCAAAGGTGTACTTATATCTTGAGGAGTTAGGAGATCGCTTAGAGAATGGAATTAACCTTTTAATAGATAAATATAAAATTGATGCTACAGTAAATAGGGTTGGATCTATGATGACCTTATTCTTCACACGGACTAAAGTAACTAATTTTAGTGAAGCTAAGACGTCAGATGAAAAAGCTTTTGCAAGGTTTTATAAAGAAATGTTAAACCTTGGGCTGTTTTTCCCTCCATCGCAGTATGAAGCGTTTTTCTTATCAAATGAACATACGATAAAAGATATTGATAAGACTATATCATGTGTTGAAAAAGTTTTTGAGAAGATGAATAGATTAGAATAGATTACATAATAAATCAAAAACAATTATTTATTAGGAAGAGTAGAGATACTCTTCTTTTTTTATCCCCTTTTGGAAAACTTTATAAAACATATAGACATTATAGGAATACCATGATAATATAATAACAACAAAAGCATATATGATTACTATTGGATAAAGGAGGGGCTAAAATGCAAAGCAAAAAGATTGTGAAAATTTCCATGGCATTATTAGGAATAGTATTAATGGGGAGTTTAATAGGTTGCTCACCTAAGGAAACAGAAAACACTGAATCAGTTGCTACGGTGGAAGAAAATATTGATGTTAGAGTTGGATATTTTCCAAACATAACACATTCACAAGCTCTTGTAGGAAAAGACCAAGGGAGCTTTCAAACTGCTATTGGTGAAACAAACAAAATAGATTGGAATTTATTTAATGCAGGGCCATCCGAAATAGAAGCACTTTTTGCAGGGGCTATTGATATAGCTTACATAGGACCTGGACCAGCAATTAATGGATATGCAAAATCAAAGGGTGATCTTCAAATTATTGCAGGAGCAACAGATGCAGGAGCAATATTTATATCAAAGGAAGGTTTAGTTATTAAGGATCTAAAAGATTTGAGTGGCAAGACAATTGCAATCCCACAGTTTGGAAACACTCAAGATTTAACTCTTAGAAATATATTATCTAAAAATGGACTTTCCGATACAACAAAGGGTGGAACAGTTGAAGTACTACAAGCGTCAAATGCAGATATCTTAACTCTGATACAAAAGGGTGAGGTTGATGCAGCACTTGTCCCAGAACCTTGGGGATCTAGACTTATTAAAGATGCAAAAGCAAATATTATTTTAGATTATAAGGATTTACTAAGAGATGGACAATACACTACAGCAGTAGTAGTTGTAAGAACTGAATTTTTAGAAGAACATCCTAAAATTGTTGAGGATTTTATAAGAAATCATGTAGAGTTAACTGATTATATTAAGCTAAATCCAGAAGAGGCTAAGGACATAGTCAATAAACAAATTACTGAATTAACTAATAAGGCAATACCAGATGATATTTTAGATTCTGCCTTTAACAGATTAACAGTTACAAATAATCCACAGAAAGATTCAATACTGGAGTTTGTTAAACTTTCAGTTGATGAAGGATTCTTAAAATCAGATCCAGATACAACGGATTTAGTTAATTTTAGTATTCTAAATAAAGTCTTAAAGGAAAAAGGCCTAGATCAAATCGAATAGTGGAGGTGATAAAGTTGAGCCTAATTCTTAAGGATGTAAGCAAGGAGTTTAATACAAAATATAAAAAAACAACTACCCTTGAAAATTTTAATTTAGAAATAAAGAAGGGTGAGTTCGTATGCATATTAGGACCATCAGGCTGTGGAAAATCTACTGTTTTAAATATTATAGCAGGACTTGAAGATGCAACCTCAGGTGTGGTCATACTTAATGGCAATGAAATAACGGGCCCTGGGCCAGATAGAACAGTAATGTTTCAAGAGGCAGCCTTATTTCCATGGCTTAAGGTAATAGATAATGTAGAGTTTGGTATGAAGATGGCTGGAATACCAAAGGAAATTAGAAAAGAGAAAGCTATAGGATATTTAAAGATGGTACATCTTTCAAAGTTTCAGAATTCTTATGTACATGAGCTTTCAGGCGGAATGAAGCAAAGAGTTGCCTTAGCTAGAGCCCTTTCCCTTGATTCTGAAGTATTGCTTATGGATGAACCCTTTGCAGCTCTTGATAGTCAGACTAAAATGATTTTACAGTTAGAATTGCAACGTATATGGGTGGAAACTAAAAAGACTATTGTTTTTATTACTCATAATGCAGAGGAAGCTGTTTATCTAGCAAATAGAGTTGTAGTAATGGCAGCTGGCCCTGGTAGAATAAAGCAGGAATTTATTATAGAGTTACCTAGGCCAAGACAAATGGAAAGTCGTGATATTTCTTATTATACTGGTAAGATAATGAAAGCATTAAAAGAGGAGGTGGAGAAGGTTGCAAAAGCAGAATACGATGGTGGTTGGAATATTAAAGAAGATTCTGTTCTATATTCTAATGATTCTAATATGGGAGGGGATATATAAACTAGGGGTAGATATTCTAGGAATTTGTAAACCCTATGTTTTTCCATCACCTATAGATGTTTTTAGTACTTTAATAGGGCTAATAAAAGATAATACAATGAGTGTAGCAATTGGTGCAAGTATGAAAAGAATTGTAATGGGATATTCTATTTCAATAGTAATAGGAGTTACTATTGGATTTGCAATTGCTAAATTCAAATATTTAGAAGAAAATGTAGGGCCATTAATTTTAGGACTTCAGACATTACCAAGCATTTGTTGGCTACCTTTTGCTATTTTATGGTTTGGATTAAGTGAGGGTTCCATTATCTTTGTAATCGTAATTGGTTCTACCTTTGCTGTAGCTATAGGGGTTAAATATGCAATAAAAAATGTAAATCCGTTATACATAAGAGCTGCTAAAACTATGGGAGCTAAAGGCGGTAAAATTTATACTCAGGTAATTTTACCTGCAGCTTTGCCTGATATAGTTAGTGGGTTAAAGCAGGGTTGGTCTTTTGCATGGAGAGCTCTTATGGCAGGCGAAATGCTTTCTGCTACAAAGGGGTTAGGTCAAGTATTAATGGTAGGTCGTGATTTAGCTGATATTAGTCAAGTTGTAGCAGTTATGATAACAATAATAGTTCTTGGATTATTAGTTGATAAACTTATATTTGAAAGATTAGAGAAAAACATGAGACATAGATGGGGTCTTGATAGAACATAAAAAATTGATTGAGGTGAATATAAAATGGCAACAGAGAATCTTACCTGGCATAGTACTAATGTTACAAGAGTTGATAGAGAAAAACTATTGAATCAAAAATCAAAATTATTATGGTTTACCGGATTATCGGGCTCTGGGAAATCCACAGTAGCGAACGCTTTGGATAAAAGTTTAAATGAATCTGGTAAATTGACTTATCTACTTGATGGAGATAATGTTCGTTGTGGTATAAATTCAGATCTTGGATTTTCAATTGAAGATAGAAAAGAGAATATAAGGCGAATAGGTGAAATCGGAAAGCTATTTATTGATGGTGGTATTCTTCTTCTTGCATGTTTTATATCTCCACTAAAAGAAGATAGAGAAATTATTAGAAAAACACTTGGTGAGGATTTTGTTGAAATATTCGTAGATTGTCCCCTTGAGGAATGTGAAAAAAGAGATCCTAAAAGCTTGTATAAAAAGGCTAGAGCAGGTGAAATAAAAAATTTCACAGGAATCACTTCACCTTATGAAAAGCCTGAAAATCCAGAAATAACAGTGCATACTGATACCCAAAGTATTGAAGAATGTGTAGAAAGTATAAAAGCATATTTGGGATCTGATACTACTGAAGAAGATCATAAATAAGGAGGCAACTATGAAACTAGAAATAAAAATATTGGAAACGGATGTAATAGTTGTTGGTGGAGGCACTGCTGGTTGCTACGCTGCATTAACCTTAAGTGAAAAACAAGATGTGGACATTATAGTAGTGGATAAGGCGAATATAAAAAGAAGTGGATGTTTAGCTGCAGGAGTTAATGCAATTAATGCTTATATTAATGAAGGATCTACTCCAGAGGACTTTGTGGACTTTGTAAAAAAGGAAGCTGAGGGGATTATACGAGAAGATCTTGTATATTCTATTGCTAAAAATTTAAATAAGGTTACAAAGAATATGGAGAATTTAGGACTTACTATCTTAAAGAATGAACAAGGTAAATATGTTACTCGTGGCAAAAGAAGTATTAAAATTAATGGAGAAAACATAAAACCTCTTCTTGCAAAACAAGTAGGTTTAAAAGAAAACATAAAGGTTTTAAATAAGGTAAATATAATAGATTACATCGTTAAAGATAACCAAGTTATTGGGGCTTATGGCTTCAGTATAGAAGAAAACATTTTCTATGTAATCTACTCTAAGGCAGTTATTTGCACAACTGGTGGCGCGTCTGGCTTATATAAACCTAATAATCCTGGATTTTCTAAACATAAGATGTGGTATTCACCCTTTAATACTGGGGCAGGTTATGCTATGGGAATAAGAGCTGGTGCTGAGATGACCTCCTTTGAAATGAGATTTATAGCACTAAGATGTAAAGATACCATAGCTCCTACAGGTACTGTTGCCCAAGGTGTTGGTGCAGTGCAAGTTAATGCTAAGAAACAAGAGTATGTTAAAAATTATGGCAAACCTCTAACTACAATAAGATTATTTGCAACTGTAGAGGAAAATAAAAAAGGGTTAGGCCCTTGTTATTTAAAAACTAAGGGTATTTCCAAAGAGGTAGAAGAAGAACTTTATAAGGCTTATCTTAATATGGCTCCAGCTCAAACTTTAAAATGGATTGAGGATGGTAAGGGTCCTAGTGTAGAAAATCTAGAGATAGAAGGTACAGAACCTTATATAGTTGGTGGACATTCTGCCAGTGGATATTGGGTAGATACTAAACGAGCTACAACTGTTTCCGGCTTGTATGCAGCTGGAGATGTAGCAGGAGGAAGTCCTAAAAAATATGTAACTGGCTGTTTTGTAGAAGGTGAGATTGCAGCTGAGGCAGCAATTGAATTTATAAAAAATAAGAAAAGACAGTTAATAGAACCAGATGTTATCAGTTCTAAAGCTATGTTTTTAGAAAATTTTCTTAAAAATGAGGATAGTATGTTTTCTATAAACCAAGTTGAAGAGGCAATGCAAAAGGTAATGGATGAATATGCAGGTGGAATATCTAAGAATTATGTTTTTAATTCCACAAAATTGCACATAGCTAGGGCGAAGATTGAGGAACTTTTAGTCTTGTCTAATAGATTGAAAGCTAAGGATATGAGAGAACTTCTTCAGATATTTGAAGTTATTGATAGACTGTATGTTTGTAAAGTTTTAATAGTTCATCTTCTAGCAAGAAAAGAAACTAGGTGGAAGTGCTACGGTGAAAATGCAGACTATCAAGAAAAAGATGACAGCCTACTTAAATATGTAAATACAATATATAAAGATGGCAAGGTTGATGTAATACTCAGAAATTTAATAAAGAGGGATGAAGTCTATGAGCATTAAAATAGATCGACAAAAGTGTATAGGTTGCGGTAAATGCCTTGAAGCTTGTCCTGGAAATCTTATATGTAAAAGAGATGACTCAAAAGCTTTTATAAAATTTCCAGATGAGTGTTGGGGTTGTACCGCTTGTGTTAAAGAATGTCCGGTCCAAGCTATAAACTATTATCTTGGAGCAGATATTGGAGGCAAAGGAACTTACTTCAATACTAAAAAGGAAAAAAATATTCTCTATTGGCACATTGTTAAGCCTAATAAAGAAGAGATAATTATAACAACAAATGAAACAGAAGCTAATAAATATTAAGGGGGCAAAAAATCATGGATCATTTAGATACACTAGAAGCAGAAAGCATTTTCATATTAAGAGAATCGTATAAAAAATTAGGTAAGCTTGGAATGTTATGGTCAATCGGAAAGGATTCAACAGTACTACTATGGCTAGCTAAGAAGGCGTTCTTTGGACATTGTCCATTCCCTTTTATTCATGTAGATACAAAGCATAAAATTCCTGCAATGATTGAATATAGAGATAAAATTGCTAAGGAATTTGATCTTGATCTTATAGTACATACAAATCAAGAAGCTATAGATCAAGGAATGGGACCAAGTCGAGGAAGACTAAATTGCTGTAAAGCTCTAAAAACTGATGGACTTCAACAAGTAGTTACAAAATATGAATTTGATGGGTTAATTCTAGGAATAAGAAGTGACGAGGAAGGTTCTCGTTCAAAGGAAAGAGTATTTAGTGAAAGAAATAAGGACTCAGAATGGGATTACACTAATCAAGCACCAGAACTTTGGGATCAATTTAAAACAGATTTTCCAAAAGGAAATCATATTAGAGTTCATCCTATTCTTCATTGGAATGAAATTGATATATGGGCTTATATACAAAGAGAAAACATTCCAATTATAGATTTATATTTTGCTAAAGATGGCGAAAGATATAGAAGTTTAGGTTGTGCAGAATGTACTGGTAAGATAAAATCTACTGCCAGCAACATAGATGAGATTATTGAAGAATTAAAAAATACTACAACCGGTGAAAGAGCAGGTAGGGCTCAAGATCAAGAAGATGCTTATGCAATGCAAAAACTTCGTAAAGATGGATATATGTAAGAAAGGGGTGTTACTAATGGAAAACAATAGAGAAGTATTAAGAATAGTTACAGTAGGACACGTAGACCATGGCAAGTCTACAGTAATCGGAAGATTGCTTTATGATACAAAATCACTGCCAGAAGGCGCTATTGATAGAGTTAAGAAAATTGCTAAAGAAAAAGGTAAACCCTTTGAATATGCATATCTATTAGATGCTTTTGAAGAAGAACAAAAACAAGGAATAACGATTGATACAACATCTCTTCAATTTCATACGGACAAGAGAGATTACGTAATTATAGATGCTCCAGGGCATGTGGAATTTCTTAAAAACATGATTACAGGAGCGGCCAGCGCGGAAGCTGCACTTTTGATAATAGATGCTCAAGAAGGAATTCAAGAGCAATCTAAAAGACATGGTTATATACTTTCTTTATTAGGTATTAAGCAAGTCTATGTGGTAGTAAATAAGATAGATCTTATTGATTATAATGAAGAAAAGTTTAATTCAATAAAGAAACAAATGAATGAATTTTTAGGAAATTTAAATGTTTATCCTTCAAAATATATTCCTATTTCAGCATTTTACGGTGAGAATTTAACTTCAAAATCAGACAAATTATCTTGGTACACGGGAGAAACTGTTCTTGAAGGCTTAGATCAATTCACTCAAGAAACTGGACTTGAAGTAAAACCTTTAAGACTACCTATACAAGATGTATATAAGTTTGATAATAGAAGAATAATTGCAGGAAGAATAGAAGCAGGTACCCTTAACATTGGAGATGAAATTCTTATTTCTCCAGATAATAAAACTACGAAGATTAAGAATATTGAATATTATGTAGAAAAGGACAAAACACAAACTGTAAGTGCCGGTATGTCAGTAGGTATTACTTTTGAAAATGAATTTTTCAATAAAAGGGGAGAAGTAATCTCGCATAAGAAAAATCCGCCTATTATTGCAGATGTTTTTAAAGCTAATATATTTTGGATGGGAAAAAACAACTTTGTAAAAGGTAAAAAGTACAAGATAAAGTTAGTAACTCAAGAAGTGGAATGTGAAATTGTAACCTTTAACAAGGTTATAGATGCCACTACTTTAGGAACTTATGAAAATGCACTTGAGGCAAAAACTAATGATGTAGCGGAAGTTACTATAAAGACTAAGGAAAAAATATGTTTTGATAAATTTTCAGATAACCAAAATACAGGTAGATTTGTAATAGTAGATGGTTATGATGTAAGCGGTGGCGGAATTATTTCAGACACGGTAAAGTCAAAAGAAGCAATTAGAACTAGCTTTATAAAAGATGAAATTAAGCTTGAGATAAATTGTTTTGATGAATATTATTATGATATTAAATCATCATCAATCAAGAAAAAATCATTAAAATCAGTTCAATATAGTGTTGGGCAAGCTGTGCCTTTCCGTGGGGAAAGCTATGATTTTACAGAAGATTTTGATGTAATATCATTGCATTCTAACTTTGTTGCTAAAATAAGGGCTGGTAAGTTAAAGGATGTAATAGCCTTGGAAGGGTATTCTTATGAGAATATAGCTGGTATTAATGAAGATGGATTCGAAATAAAGTTGACTTCTTCAAAAGACTTAGAAACATATAAACTTGAGTATGGAAAAGGAATTAATGATGTCTTTGCAAATAAGTGGCTTGATTTTAGTAAGTATAGAAATGTAAAATTTAGTGATATTATAGAAGAAACACTAGAATATCAAATTTAAATCAATTAGGAGGGATTATACTCTTCTTTTTTTTGTTATACTTTATATATAATTAATTGGAACATTACATTTACTAATGGTGCAGAATTAGCAGATTAAGAAAGTATAAGACTAATCCTTATTGCAAAGTGTACACTTGCAAACCAACACATCTAAATATTGACTTAGGTCAATTATTTCTTTATCAAGCAAGTTGTGGTTTTTCTTAATTATTAGATCATTTAGCATAAGTCTATACTTCTCTATATCAGTATGCAAAGTGCAATTAGTACAAAAAAAACTCACAATATCACCTCCATGTATAATTTTTATCTAAAATCCTTTGGGAATACCTGGGTTATTAATATATCCCTATTATATGCGAACTAATGTTCTGTGTAAAGACATTTTTAAGAATTTTAGGTAGAAATATGAGAAAAAGGTGAATAATTATAAATAATTGTGTTTAAAAACTATATAAAATTTATCTATACCATATAAGAGGGAGTAACCCTCTTTTTTTTATGCCTAATATATTATGAATAGGACATAATACATTATGAATCAGGTTTTAAGGAGTTGTGTAGATATGGAATTAATGATGGATCTTTTAATAGTTACAGGAAGAATATTAACTATCTTACCTTTAATGTTAGGAATTGCCTTATACATGGGAAAACGTTCTATTGGTGAGCTTCCAGTTTTTGATTTTTTAATAATAATTATTTTAGGTGCAGTAGTAGGTGCTGATATAGCAGATCCTGAAATACCACATATCCATACTGCAGTAGCAATTATATTAATTGGATTATTCCAAAAGGTAGTTTCAAAGCTTGTTATTAAGCATAGAAAATTAGGGCATAGGATTACTTTTGAACCTACAATAGTTATTCAAGAAGGTAAGTTCATACCTAGTAATCTTAAAAAAATAAGCTATTCTATAGATAATATTCTTCAGATGACGAGAGAACAAGGGGTATTTGATATGAAAGAGATATATATAGGTATTGTTGAAGCAAACGGTAAGCTATCTATATTAAAGAATGATAATAAAACCTCAGTTACAATAGAAGATATGAATATATCAAAAAAGTCTGCATCATTATCTTACCCTGTAATTATTGATGGAGAAATATACAAGGAGACATTATCAAGACTTGATTTATCTGATGCCTGGCTACTACAGGAATTGATAAATCTTAACATTAAGAGCTCAGGTGAAGTATTCTTTGCTTCCGTAAATACAAAAAAGGAGCTTCATGTTTCGCTAAAAAGTTATAAAGTAGATCAGAATAAAGTAATACCTATATATAATTAACCTGGTAACTATCTGATAAAGTATGATAATGAAAAAAATCAATTAGCGAGTATTTTGTAGCAGTTAAAATGCCGTTCTAAAATTCTATATAAAATAGTCTAAAAAAATAGAATTAGGTTCTATTATACTTGTAAACTGTTGCAATATATATTTTTGTATTATATAATGATGTTGTTAAAAAAAATGATTTGTTAAATTAGGAGGAAATTATTATGACTTTTAAGAAGGACTTTTTATGGGGAGGCGCAGTAGCAGCTAACCAATGTGAAGGAGCATACAATGAGGACGGAAAAGGTTTATCAACACAAGATGTTGCACCAAGAGGTATCGTAGGTCCAATCACAGAAGAACCAACAGATGATAATATGAAATTAATAGGTATTGATTTTTATCATAGATATAAAGAAGATGTTAAGTTATTTGCTGAGATGGGATTTAAAACATTTAGAACATCTATTGCATGGTCTAGAATATTCCCAAATGGAGATGATGTTACTCCTAATGAAAAGGGGTTACAATTTTATGATGATTTATTTGATGAGTGTTTAAAATATGGTATTGAGCCACTAGTTACAATTTCTCATTATGAAACTCCTTTAGCTCTTGCGAAGAACTATGATGGTTGGGTAAATCGTAAGTTAATAGGATTTTTTGAGAATTATGTAACAACAATTTTTGAAAGATATAAAAACAAGGTAAAATATTGGCTTACATTTAATGAAATTAATTCAGTACTAAATCAACCTTATATGAGTGGTGGTATATTTACAGATAAAAGTAAATTAACAAAACAAGATTTATATCAAGCAATTCATCATGAATTAGTAGCAAGTGCAATGGCTGTGAAGATTGGTCATAAAATTATGCCAAATGCAAAAGTTGGATGTATGATTTTGGGTGTGCCAAATTATCCATTGACACCTAATCCAGATGATGTACTTGAAGCTATGAAACAAGATAGAGAAAATTTGTACTTTGCAGATGTTCATGTAAGAGGAGCATATCCTAAATATATGGATGGATATTTTAAAGAGAATGACATTAAAATTATTATGGAACCAGGAGATGAAGAGATACTTAAGAATACAGTAGACTTTATTTCTTTTAGCTACTATGTCAGTTCTTGTGCAACAGCAGATCCTGAAAAGCTAAAAACAGCAGAAGGAAATCTTTTTTCAGGTGTTCCCAATCCATACCTTGAAGCCTCAGCATGGGGATGGCAAATAGATCCAAAGGGATTACGTTACATGCTTAATCTTTTATATGATCGTTATCAAAAACCTTTATTCATCGTTGAAAATGGCTTAGGTGCTATTGACGAATTAGTAACAGATGAAAATGGTAATAAAACAGTAATAGATGATTATAGAATTAAGTATTTAAATGATCATTTAGTTCAAGTAGGTAAAGCAATAGAAGATGGAGTAGACGTAATGGGATATACTACTTGGGGATGTATTGATCTTGTTAGTGCATCAACTGCAGAACTTAGAAAGCGTTATGGTTTCATTTATGTAGATCGTAATGATGATGGAACAGGAACTCTAGACAGATATAAGAAAAAGAGTTTCAATTGGTATAAAGAAGTAATTTCAACTAATGGAAAAAGTTTAGTATAAGATTAAAATACCACGTTATTCGAAAGAATTTGTGGTATTTTTTTGCTTTTCCATATCATAAAAATATAAAACAGATTGTTTTATAATAAAACAAATACCTAAAGGCTTTGATATGTACCTAAAGTGCAGAATCCTAAGTAATTGCCTATGTCATATGCTATCCTAAATACAAGAAGAGCAAATTAGTTATTATAGGAGGTAGCCCAATATGAAAAAGATAAAAATAGTTACTATTGGTGGAGGATCAAGTTATACACCAGAATTAATTGAAGGTTTTATTAAGCGTAGAGATGAATTGCCTATTAAGGAATTATGGCTTGTTGATATTGAAGAAGGAAGAGAAAAATTAGAAATAGTTGGTGCCATGGCTAAAAGAATGGTAAAGGCTGCAGGTGTAGATTGGGAAGTTAAATTAACTCTTGATAGACGAGAAGCATTGAAGGATGCAGATTTTGTATCAACTCAGTTTAGAGTAGGTCTTTTACCTGCAAGAATAAAGGATGAAAGAATTCCTTTAAGCCATGGGATTGTTGGACAAGAGACTAATGGTGCAGGCGGAATGTTTAAAGCTTTTAGAACAATTCCTGTGATTTTAGACATTATAGATGATATGAGGGAGTTATGCCCTAATGCTTGGTTAGTTAATTTTACAAATCCGGCAGGAATGATAACAGAAGCTGCTATAAATTATGGTGGTTGGGAAAGAACTGTTGGACTATGTAATGTACCAATAAACAGCATTATAAAGTGTGCAGAGGTATTACAAGTTCCTCAAACAGAGTTGTTTTTTAAGTTTGCAGGATTAAATCATTTCCACTGGCATAGAGTTTGGGACAAGCAAGGAAATGAAAGAACTGCTGAATTAATTGAAAAGATGTATAATCCAGAACTTGCCCAAAGTGATGGAAAATCTGAAGTAGCTAATATTAAGGATATAAAGTTTAATTATGAACAAATTAAGGATTCAGGAATATTACCTTGTCCATATCACAGATATTATTATGCAACAGATGATATGCTAGAATCAGAATTAGAGGAATATAAAAAGAACGGAACTCGCGCAGAAGTAGTAAAGCAAACTGAAGCAAAGCTGTTTGAATTATATAAAGATCCAAAGCTTGATTATAAACCAGAACAATTAACAAAACGTGGAGGAACTCATTATAGTGATGCAGCTTGTGAATTAATAACTTCAATATATAATGATAAAAGAAGTGAAATGGTAGTTAGTACAAAAAATAAGGGAGCTATTGAAGATTTACCATATGATGCAATAGTGGAAATTTCAAGTATAATAACTTCAAATGGTCCTCAACCAATTAATTGGGGTAGGTTTGAACCGGCAGCTAGAGGAATGGTTCAACTTATGAAGGGTATGGAAGAAACTACGATATCAGCGGCAGTTACAGGGAATTATGGAAGGGCACTTCATGCATTTACAATAAATCCATTAGTTCCAAGTGGGAAGATAGCTAAGGATTTATTAAATGAATTGCTATTAGCTCATAAAAAACATTTACCACAATTTAAGGATACAATAGAAAAATTAGAAATCTTAGAAAAATAAAATAGTATTTTAAGAGAAGTCTTTATTTGAAAATAAAGACTTCTCTTCTGTTATATATTATAATAAAAATGATTCGAATTATTGATATAATCTGAATTTAGAAATCCTTGGAAGAAGGTTTAATTAGAATGTTTAATTATGAGATTATTAAGAATTTAAATGAGTTAGAATTGACTTTGTATAGATATATAATGAAGAATATTGACAAAGTAATCTATATGACAATTAGAGAATTGGCAGATGAAGCTCATGTATCAACAACAACTATATTGAGATTTTGCAAGAAATTAAATTGTGAAGGTTATTCAGAGTTTAAAGTAAGATTAAAGATGGAATTACAAAATAATCAAAGTATAGATATTAATAATGATACTTCCGCAATCATTGATTTTTTAAAGAAATTAGATAATGATGAGATAGATGATAAAATGAATAGTATATGTGACTTAATAAATGAGGCTAATAATATTGTATTTATTGGTTCAGGAACCTCAGGTATATTATGTAAGTATGCAGCAATATATTTTTGTGCTTTAGGGAAAATAGCAATGTATATTGATGATCCTTATTTCCCAACAAATTATAAGTTTTGTGAAAGTTCTGTAGTTATAGTATTATCAGTTTCAGGTGAAAATGCTGATATCATTAATAACATAAGCAATTTAAAAAGAGAAAACTCTACAATTGTAAGTATAACAAATAGTTCAAATAGTACTATAGCAAAAATATCAGACTTAAATATATCTTATTATGTTAAAGAGGAAAAAATAGGTGTCAGTGATATAACTACTCAAATCCCAGTACTATTTATGATAGAAAGTATAGGGAAAAGATTCCATAGCAAATATTTAGCAGATAAAAATTAAACTCTTGCACAGAGCGCTTTAGTGTGATAAAGTAATGAATAGGTAATCATGATGGGAAGGGGAGAATAATATGAAGATTAAAAGTTTATTTAAAAAAGGTTTAATATTATCAATGATAGGGGTATTAGCAGTTGGTATGGTAGCGTGTGGCACAACTGATAAGGAATCAAGTACTATGGATAAGGATACTTTAGTATTAGGTTTTGATGACACATTTGTTCCAATGGGATTTAAGGATGATGATGGTTCTTATACAGGTTTTGATATTGAACTTGCGAAAGAAGTTGCTAAAAAACTTGATAAGGAAATTACTTTTCAACCAATTGATTGGACTATGAAGGAAACAGAACTTAATAATGGAAATATAGATTTTATTTGGAATGGTTTTTCAGTAACTGATGAGAGAAAAGAAGTTGTAGATTTCTCAAAGGCTTATTTAAAGAATAGACAAGTTATTATAACTTTAGCTGATTCAAGTATTAAGACAAAAGAAGATTTAAAAGGAAAAACCGTAGTAGCACAGGATCAATCAAGTTCGGTTGAGGCTATTGGAGATTACAAAAGTAACTTTAAAGAATTAGTTACGCTACCTACTAATGATGATGCATTAAGAGATTTAGAGGCTGGTAGAAGTGATGCAGTAGTAGCAGATGAAATTTTAGTTAGATATTATATTAACCTTAAGGGTGCTGATAAATATAAAATATTAGAAGATGACTTTGGCACAGAAGAATATGCTGTTGGAATGAGAAAAGATGATACTGAATTAGTTGATGCATTAAATAATGCTTATGATGAAGTTGTTGAAGATGGAATTGCATCAGAGATCGCTATCAAATGGTTTGGTGAAGATATAATACAAAAGTAAAAGTAAAAGTAAAAGATGGAGGATAAACCCTAATGAGTACAAGTTTAGAATTAATGCCACAACTATTAGAAGGACTTATTATGACACTTAAGGTATTCGTATTTACACTAGTTGTATCAATACCCCTTGGAATAATTGTTTCTTTAGGTAGAATTTCAAAGGTTAAAATAATAAAAACAATAACAGGGATCTACGTTCTTGTAATGAGAGGAACACCCTTGTTATTACAGATTATTTTCATATTTTTTGGACTTCCCATAATCGGAGTAAATATAGAAAATAGATTCCTAGCAGCAGTAGTTGCATTTGTACTTAATTATGCTGCATATTTTGCTGAAATATTTAGAGGTGGAATACTTTCTATAGATAAAGGTCAATATGAAGGGGCGGCGGTTTTGGGCTTGTCAAGTAGGGACACCTTTCTTAGAATTATTTTACCCCAGGCATTTAAGAGGATATTACCACCTGTTGCAAATGAGATAATAACCTTGGTTAAGGATACGTCACTTATATATGCAGTTGGACTAGACGAACTACTTAAAGCTGGTAAAATTGCAGCTAATAAACTTTCTTCTTTGTTACCTTTGGTACTAGTTGGTATTATATATTTACTGCTTATTGCCATATTTACAAAGGTGCTTTCAAAGATCGAAGAAAAGTACAACTATTATGAGTAGGGGGAAGAAGGTATGTTAAAGGTAACAGGGTTAAAAAAGAGCTTTGGAAAAACAGAAGTTCTAAAAGGTGTAGATTTAAATATAAATCCAGGGGAAATTTTAGTTGTTGTAGGACCTTCTGGTGGGGGTAAAACAACTTTACTTAGATGTGTAAATGCTTTAGAAAAAGCTGATGACGGAAATATTATAATCAATGGAGAAAGCCTTTGCAGTAATGGGAAATATGCTGATAAAAACGATCTTAAGAGTATACGGAAAAATATAGGTTTGGTTTTTCAAAGCTATAATTTATTCCCTCATATGAGTGTTCTTGAAAATATAATTGAGGCTCCTCAAAAGGTTTTAGGAGTAGATAAGGAACTAGCTATAAAAAAAGCTAATGAAATTCTTGGATTTTTAGGTCTTGAGGATAAGAATGATAGCTATCCATTTGAACTATCTGGAGGTCAAAAGCAAAGGGTTGCAATTGGTAGAGCTTTAGCCTTAGATCCGAAACTTATGTGTTTTGATGAACCAACTTCAGCGCTGGATCCAAGCCTTACTGATGGGTTAGCAAAGCTAATTAAAACTTTAGGTAAAGATGGGATGGCAATGCTTATTATAACTCATGATATGGAGTTTGCTAAAAAAGTTGCAGATAAGATTTTTTCAATGGATAAGGGTCTCTTAAAAGAAGGCCTTATCTTTGAAAAAAATTAAATTAAAGAAATAAGTTATTAATCTATATAGATTAATAACTTTTTTTATGCAAAAAAGAAGATTAAGTAGGTAATTTTTACATGTTATGTTATGATTTATATAATTATGTTTAGGAGAGTGCAAAATGTGTAAGGTACTTAAAGTTAATGGGATATGTAAGGACTTTAATCATAAAAATATAATAAATTGCTTGGAGTTGCAAATAGATAAGGGTGAAGTATATGGGTTAGTGGGGGTGAATGGAGCTGGCAAAAGCACCTTAATGAGACTTATCACTAACTTGGAAAGGCCTTCAAAGGGAGAAATCTTTATATTAGGCAAAAAATTGGAGGCAAACTCACATAAGATTTTCGAGTATATAGGTGCAAGCATTGGTGCTCCAACATTTTATGAAGAGTTCACTGCAAAAAGAAACCTTGAAATAGTTTGTGAGTATAGGAATTTAGATATAAATAGCAGTATAGCTTATGTAAAGACTTTGGTTAATCTTCAAGGAATTTTAGATAAAAAGATTACAGAATTATCTTTAGGAATGAAGATGAGACTTGCAATTGCTAGGGCTTTACTTAATAAACCAAAACTTTTAATATTGGACGAGCCTACAAATGGATTAGACCCCATAAAAATCAAAGATTTATTAGATCTTATTTTAAAACTAAAAAGAGAGGGAGAAACAGCTATTTTAATTTCGAGTCATATGTTAGATGCACTTGAAGTTGTTGCAGACCGAATAGGTTTTTTGAATAAAGGAAGGATTTTAAAGGAAATTACAAAAAGTGAGATTACATATGAAAATAGGGAATTCATTGAAATAATATGTAGTGATGTAACTAGAACATCCTATATTTTAGAGGGAAAATTAAATATAACTGATTATAGGGTCTTTGATGAAAATACTCTTAGACTATATGATATTGAAAGAAATCATAATGAAATTATTGATTTGTTAATTAAAGAAGGTATTAGCATTGACTCCTTCAGTAAAAAGGAAAGAAAGCTTGAAGAATATTTTCTTGATAATATTGAAGGAGGACTAACCTATGTTTAAGTTTCTAAAGATAGAAATTGAGAAAGCAAAGTTAAAAAGGTATATTATCATAATTTTAGGCTTTAATTTAATTATTCTATTTTATGCATTATATATATATTATCGTCTGCAAATAGATATTGATAAAGGTTTAAGTGAACAAAGTATTTTATTTTCTTATGATGGAGCTTTTGGGCTATGTGACACAATAATAAGGTGTATGATGATGCTGGTAGCGGCCTTTCTTATAAATAAAATAATAATAAATGAGTATAATAATAACACTATGGATATTATTTTTTTATGTCCCGTGGATAAAAAAAGGGTTATAAGAATAAAAGCTTTTTCAGTTGTTTTGTTAACTTTTCTAGGATTAGTATTTGGACAATTTTTTACGGCTGTAGGTTCAACTTTTTTAGCTTATATATTTGCTTTCATTAATCAAGGGCCAACTAGTGTGGAGAGTGCAGACATGTTTATAAGGTACGTTTATAATGATGTTTGTTTTTCTCTTATAGGGTTGATACCTTTATCCTTTGGAATGAAATGCAAAGCAGCAAGAAGCACTTTGTCTGTGGCTGTAATAGTTATAATTATAATGTTTTTTGGCTTAGAACAAATTGTATTTTCATTTTTACCCTTTAAATTGCCAATAACTCCAGCTATTTTGGCTATATTTGGAGTTATATCTTTAGTGCTTTCTATGAAAATGGCACAAAAGGAATGTACATGCTAACGTACCGACACATTTGACAAATGGATAATTCCCCATATTATAACAATATGAAGATTTAGGGGGATTAAAAATGAAAACAAAAAGATTAGTATTAATGGCATTATTTACAGCATTATGTTTTTTAGGGACATGGTTACATATTCCAGTACCTATTGGTGGAGCAACATCTATGGTTCATTTAGGAACTACAATGATATTTATAGTAGCAATTTTAATCGGGAAGGAAGCAGCAATTCCTGCAGCAATTGGGTGTGCATTATTTGACCTTTTATCACCTGGCTATGCAGTTTGGGTTATACCAACTTTATTAGTAAAGGGACTTACGGGGTATGTTACAGGTAAGATCGCCTTTTGTAATGGACGTGAAGGTAGGAATCAAGTATTCAACATTATAGCCTTTGTGTCTGGAGAACTTGTATCTTTAGTAGGATATTTTGGATTTAACTGGTTGATATTTTATGGTTGGGAAGGTGCTGTAGCAAGCGTAATAACTTCTTCAGTAACTACAGCTATTGGACTAGTTATTGCGATTCCTTTAGCTTTAGCAGTTAAAACGGCAACGCAAAGATTTACAAAGGGAGTATTTACAGAAGCTTAAAGGAGAGAGGAAATTATGAAACCAGTGAAAAGAGTAGCCGTAATACATGATTTATGTGGAGTAGGTAAGGCAGCGTTAACAAATATAATGCCTGTACTTAGTGTAATGGGAATTGAGGCTTGTCCGATTCCTACTATGTTATTATCTACGCACACCGGAGGCTTTGGACCTCCTGAAGTAGTGAAACTACCAGGTTATATTGATAGGTGTAGTAAACATTATGAAAAGAATGAAATAGAATTCCACTCATTATTTATAGGATATTTAGGGACTGAGGAGAATATAGAAGCTTCAATAGAATTTATAAAAGCTCAAAGTGCTATTAATATTATAGTAGATCCTATATTTGGGGATAATGGAAAGTGTTATTCTAATTTTAATGATGATTATGTTGAAAAGATTAAGGGGATAATTCCTTTTAGTACAATAATAACTCCAAACTTTACAGAGGCAAGCTTACTTGCTGGAGTGGAATATGAAGATAGCTGTACTGAAGAAAAGATTAAGAGTATTTGTGGAAAATTAGTGAAGCTTGGAGCTAGCAGTATAGTAATAACTAGTGTTCCATCTGAGTACAGTAGCCTTATTGGAATGGCTATTTATGAAGAACATGAGCTTAAGCTTATTTATAAGGAGAGAAAAAACACTTCTTATCCTGGAACTGGAGACATCTTTACGTCTGTTCTTATTGGAGAAATGTTGAGAGAGACAAATCTTTATGAAAGCGCTATTTACGCTCATAATTTTGTAAGTGAATGTATTGAAGAAAGTATGAAATATGATTATCCAACTAAGGAAGGGGTGCTTGTTGAAAGGAAGTTGTCTTTGTTAATCAAAATTGCTTAGTGAGTGTCAGTAGAGTTTGAATCTAAAATTAATAGGCATAATACTTTTAAGGCTAACTGAAAGGTTAGCCTTTTTTCTTTTATAAAATATAAAATGCTAAATAAAATTACGAAGAAAAAATTATATTTTAACGTATGCTAAGTCTAATAAAAATTTTGATAATATTATTACTTCAATCCATTTAGAAATTAGAAATATAAAACCATAGAAATGTTATAGTTATAATACTAATGACCTGTCCAATTATATTTGTATATTTACCTAATTCATTTTTGTTTGTCTTAACAGGGTCAATAATATCTCTGTGAAAAAATGATATTATTGACATAGCTAATGCCAATAAGGTTCCTACTATACCTTTTTGTGAAATTTCAAATATAATATACCAGTATCCCCCAAATAGAAGGCCGTAAAAAATGTATTTTACAATAAAATGTGCTTTCGTACTGATGTTTGTCTTGTCATAAATATGTTTTTGACTGTTATCATCCAATCATATCGCCTCCCTTTATTTTGCTTAAATTTATTGAACAATAATTTACTATTGTTTATTAGAGTATAGTTTTTTGCAATTATTATTATAACATATATACAAAATATTACATATTAAATCTCTATTTTCCCATTAAATACCCATTTTAAACATTGATTTAAAAGATAGCCAATAATAAAAAGAAGATTTATAGATCTTAATCCTAATAGGAAAATGAAGGGTAAGTATGAAAAGATAAGCATGGATAAATAATTACCTAAGGGTAAAAATATTAGTTAAGCAGCTTATAATATGGATGGCTAATACACTATTAGGGAGGAAAAAATACATGAAAATTCTTAAGATTAGAGTATTTAATGGGAGAAATATATATTCGCATAAAAAGTGTATAAGACTTAATTTAGACTTAGAGGGATATTGTGAAATTCCTAGTAAAGAAATCCAAGATTTTAATGAAAAATTGATCTATATGTTGCCCGAGCTTAACAAACATAGATGCGGAATAGATGAAGATCGGGGGTTTATAAAGAGACTTACTGAGGGAACTTATTTAGCACATATTACTGAACATATTATAATAGCACTTCACAATATGATTGGTGTAGAAATAAGTTATGGAAAATCACGTGAAATATTTGGAGATAAGTATTACGTTATTTATCGATACGAATATAAGAATACAGGAATAGAAGCCGCAAATATTGCAGCAGATATAATTAATTCATTAATAAATAGGGAGGAATTCGATTTAGAATTAAGATTAAATAGATTAAAAGAAATATTATTAAGTGAGCTATTAGGGGTAAGTACGCTTAATATTTGTAATGAGGCAAAAAAAAGAGGAATTCCTATTATTAGAATAGGTGAAAATAGTATGTTTCAATTAGGTTATGGAAAGTACTCCAAAATTATACAAGCAACAGTTGGTAGTGATACAAGTGCCATAGCTGTTAATATTGCACAGGATAAATTACTCACTAAGCAAGTATTAAGTTTACATTGTTTACCTATAGCCAAAGGTATGAAAGTGGGAGATATGATAGAAGCTAATTCACGTGCAAAGGAGATTGGTTATCCCGTAGTTCTTAAGCCTCAGTTTGGGAATCAAGGAAAAGGTGTTATTGCAAACATAAAAGATGAGATGCAATTAAGGAGTTCATATGAACTTCTAGCTAAAGACTTTAAAGATATAATAATAGAAAAGTGCATAAGTGGAAGGGACTATAGAGTATGTTGTGTTTATGGAGAAGTGGTTGCAGTATCAGAAAAAATAGCCCCATATGTTATAGGTGATGGAATAAGTTCTATTGAAAAGCTTATAGCTAATATTAATGAAGATTCAAGACGAGGCAAAGGGCATGAAAAGGAATTAACTAAAATTAAAATAGATGAATGCCTTATAGAGCATTTAAAACAAAGAAAATATTCATTATGTTATATTCTCCCTGAAAAAGAAAAACTAAATTTAAAAGATAATGCTAATTTGTCTACAGGTGGATTTGCAATAGATTGTACAGATTTAATATGTGATGAGAACATAGAAATATGCAAGAGAGCTTCAAATGCTGTTGGATTAGATATTTGCGGAATAGATGTTATGTGCAAAGATATAAGTAAACCTCTAAATGAAGGTGGAGTAATCATTGAGTTAAATGCTGCACCTGGTATTAGGATGCATATTAATCCATATATTGGAACCCGTCGTAATGTAGCGGGTCATATAGTTGATAATTTATTTAAAAATATATCGAAACATATTCCATTAATATCTGTGACAGGAACTAATGGTAAAACAACTACAACAAGATTAATTGCCCACATACTATCAATTGCAGGATACACTGTTGGAATGACAACAACTGGTGGAATTTACATTGATGGAAAATGTGTATTAAAGGGTGATACCACAGGTCCTAAAAGTGCTTTAACTGTCCTTATGAATAAGGATATAGATGCAGCAGTACTTGAAACTGCAAGAGGAGGAATGATAAGAGAAGGATTAGCATATGACCTTGCAGATATTGCTGTTATCACAAATATAACTGAAGATCATATTGGAATTGATGAAATAAAAACTATAGAAGATATGGCAAAAGTTAAGTCTCTAGTTGGTGAGGCAGTTAAAGAAGATGGATATGTAGTTATCAATGGGGATGACAATATGAGTTTAAGTATAATTCCTAGACTAAAGAGCAAGCTTATAATTTTTTCTAATAATAAAGACAATAAAGTTATGCAAAATAACATTAAAAATGGTGGTTATGGAATTTATGTAGATGAAGGCGTTTTAGTAATACAAAGTAACGCAGAGCTTGAGAAACTAATAGACGTAAAAAGTATAGGAATAACACTTGAAGGTATTTTGAAATATAACGTTGAAAATGCTATGGCAGCCTGCGCTGCTGCAGTAGGAATAGGAATAGACTTTGATATTATTAGGGAAGGGTTAAAGTCATTCTACTGCAGTGAAGAGCAAAATCCAGGAAGATTTAATATGTATTTAATAAATAATGTGAAGGTAATATTAGACTATGGACATAATATAGAAGGTTATAAAGGCGTGTTTGATGCGCTTAAAACTATGAAACACAACAAGCTTATAGGCGTTATTGGATCACCCGGAGATAGATTAGATAGGCGCATAGTGGATATGGGCACATGTGCGGGAGAAAATTTTGACTATATTTTCATAAAAGAAAATGAAAATAGTAGAGGTAGATGTAAGGGGGATTCGTCTCGCCTTGTAGAAAAGGGGATTCTAAAATCCAAACTTAACAGCAGCAATATTAAAATAGTTTTAAATGAGGCGGAAGCATTTAAAAATGCCTTAGATTTAGCACGCCCTGGAGATACTGTTGTTATGTTCTTTGAAAAATATGAACCTATTATAGATATAATAACAAGCAAACTTGAATCTGAGAATAGATAATATGGGTGTTCTTTTCCTTTGTGTAATAAAAAGGGCAATAAACTCAGTTTAGTACTGAGTTTATTGCCACTTTTAGAATTAAGAGTAGATTTGTTCTTTTTTTATAAAATATTTGAATAATAAATTACTTGTAGGTATTATTATTGTTAGTTTTTTTAGTATTATTTTTGCTATCGTTATTGTTCTTATTTTGATTGTTATTGTTTTGTTCATGCTTTGCCATTGATACCACCTCCTCGATTATATATTTATCATTCTCAAATAAAGCTTAATTTATTCAATACTAGTACTACATATTGTAGTTATTTGAAGCTGTAAAAATTGTGGATTTAATGACTAATATTTTCTGCGAATACACATAATAAAATGCAATAAAATTTTATGAATTTGGAGGTGTTAATATGAGAAAACTTTCAGAGGGTGAATTATTATCCTTAACAGGTTTACTAAGTATGGAAAATGACGGATTAGCGGTGGCAAAAGTTATGAAAAATCTAATTAGTGATGAAGAATTAAAAAGACAAGCAGAAACTGGAGTTTTAGCAGCCGAGGGAAGAATAAAAGCAACACAACAATTTATTAATGAAAATAGAGTTACAGGAGGGATGAAATAATATGGGAACAATAATGAATAATATTGTAAAAAATACTACAGATATTAATGATGAAGTAATCGCTGGAAATATGATTGGAGCAGCGAAAAGTGCAGCAGATGCATATCTAGCAGCAACTTTGACAAGTTCTACACCTGAATTAAAAGCAATATATTCAGCTAGCTTAACTCAAATAATAGGTGGACACTCAGCATTAACAGAACTAGCTGTAAACCGTGAATGGGTATCGCCATATAGCGCACCGTCAGAGCAACTAATGAATTCATTTAACAAATCTAAAAGCACAGTGTAGAATGACTAATAAGGATTTTGGTATAACTGAAGATTCTAAGTTATATTTTGATGCACCTGATCCAACAGCACCAAGTTTTGAAAATTCAAGAAAATAAGAATTGAATAGTAAGAATCCTCTCCCTTTGGCTAATTTACAGTTGGCCAAAGGGATTTTTTTAGATATTTATGGTTATAAGCATAAATATATTACGCTTGGTTACAATGAAAATAGATATTTATGTTAAAATGTTTATAAGGCGGTGTAATATATGAAAATAGAAAGATTAAAGGACTGTAAGTGGGGAGAAAAGGTAGAAATTCCATTAATGATAAATAAAGTGTTAGTGGGTCGTGGACTTTTAACTTCGATTTATGCCGGAGATAAGGATATGGAAATTAAATGTTTTATAAAAACAGATGGAGTAAAGCTTGAAGTTGGAAAGGTTATTTTAGCAAAGGGTAATTTCTCAGAACCTTTTAAACCAAGTAGCTTTCAATTCGTTGAAGAATATGATATTAACGAATTTTTACCCTCTGTTCAGAGACCAATTGAAGATATTATGAAGGAAATTGAACTTTTATCCATGGAAGAAATAGTCTCAAGTGAGGCTAAGCAATTAGATAATTATTTCTTTTCAAATGAGCATTTTGTTGAAAAATTCAAATGTGGGATAGGAGGAGTATTTAATCATCATAATTATCGAGGGGGTCTTGCTGAACATACTTTAGGAGTTATGACGTTAAGTAAGTATTTAGCTTATAAATATGATATTAGATATAAAGAAATTGCAATCCTGGGAGCAAAAATTCATGATATAGGTAAAGTTTATGAAATGGTTTATGATGCACCTTTTTCGTATACATTGAAGGGAAGTTTGCAGGGTCACATAGTTATGGGAATAGTTATGGTTGAAAAGGCATTTGCAGAAAATCCAGATGCTTACTCTGAGGAATTTAAGGAAAGAATTAAAGCAATTATTGTAGAACATCATGGTAAGGTTGAATATGGTTCACCAGTTGCACCAAAAACTCAAGAAGCACATGTAGTTCATTATGCAGATTATGTAGATGCTAATATGAATAAACTTGCAATAGTTAGTGAAGGTGTTGAGCCGGGAACTTGGAGTGGATTTGATAAGAGAGTTGATGGGAAATTATTTTTATAGATGATATGAGAATAAAATATAAAAGCAGGACAGTCCTATAGGATTTGTCCTGCTTCTTTGTTATTCCTTTAATAAATTTTTTACATAGTTAGGTAGTGCAAAGGCTGCTTTGTGTATTTCTTCATTATAGTATTGATCTTCAAGGTTAAGGCTTTTATAATATTCTTCATTATAATCCGTAACAGGATGAAGAGTTTTGGAAGCAAATCCAAAGAACCAATGACCTGATGGGTAGGTTGGAATCATGTATTGATAAACCTCACATATAGGAAAAATTTCCTTTAACTTTTTATTAGCTCTTTGCATTTCCTTCTTATTCATATCATAGTAAGGACTTTCTCCTTGATTAACAAGAATTCCATTTTCAGTTAATGCTTTATAACAATTTTTATAAAAATCTAAAGTAAATAAGCCTTCACCAGGACCAATAGGATCTGTAGAGTCAACTATAATAAGGTCATACTTATTTTCTAAACCTTCAACAAACTTAATTCCATCTTGGAAATAAAGTTTTACTTTAGGATCTCTTAACTTGCAAGATGTGAAAGGTAAGAATTTTTCGGAAGCTAGAACAACTTCTTCATCAAGTTCAACCATATCAATATGTTCTATTGATGGAAATCTAAGAAGTTCTCGAACTGTTCCACCATCTCCAGCACCTATAACTAAAACATTCTTAATATTTGTATTAACTGTTAAAGGCACGTGAGTTATCATTTCATGATATATGAACTCATCTTTTTCTGTTATCATTGTCCAGCCATCTATTACTAGAACTTTTCCAAAGTCATAAGTATCTAATATATCTATTTGTTGAAATTCACTCTTTTTTGTAAAAAGTGTTTCTTTAACCCTCATTGAAAATTTTACATTATCTGTTTGAACTTCTGTATACCATAATTCCATTTTAATTCCTCCTAAAATTTAATTACTACATTGGTTTATGGGTAATTTTATTAAGATCTTTATGAGAAAAATTTCTTATTTTCTCAATCATTCCTCGAGCAATCTCAGTAGATTCACTTCGTTCTGATTTAAGCACTTTTTCTAAATAATTAAAACCTACCCAAGGATTAACCGAGTCACCACAGGTGAACAAGTCTACAGAGGCATAGCCATATTCTGGCCAAGTGTGAATAGTTAAATGTGATTCTTGTATTATTACGGCACCACTTACTCCCCAAGGATTAAATTTGTGAAAACAACTTGTTACTATAGTAGCGTTTGAAATTCTGGCAGCTTCACATAGGTATTCTTCAATTATTTTATGATCTCCAAGAATATCACAGTCACAGTTATAAAATTCTACAAGTATATGTCTTCCTAATTGTTCAAGCTTCAAAAAAAGACCCCCTTCATAATTAAATTATTTGGTAAAAAATCTATAAAAGTTTACTAATAGTAAACTCTAAGTTATCTTATATTAAACTTCACTATATAAAGTATACAAGAGATAATAAAAATGTCAATAATATAATATAGATTATATTAAAATAATTTTGAAGTATAGATAAAATTTCCTGATAGCGAATTATATTGCAATGAAAAAGAGATATAATATGCCTATATACGAATATTAACATAAAATAAACCTAATAATATTGACATTATATAATCTTACATGGTAAACTTACTTTAGAAAATGGAAAAATAAAATACAATTTATTAAGTTATATTCATGGAATCGACAATTATGTTTGGAGGTATTTAAATGTTCAATATCAAATGCGTATTCGTTGAAAAGAAAAAAGGTTTTGACGTTGAGGCAAAGAGCTTACTAAATGATTTTAAGAGCAATTTAAGAATGGAGAATTTAGAGGGAGTTAGAGTAGTAAACAAGTATACTCTGGGAAAAGTTTCAGAGAGTTATTACAAAAAAGCTTTACATACAATTTTTTCAGAATTAACTGTAGATAAGGTTTATGAAGAAGAATTACCACTACAGGATGGAGATATAGCATTTGGGGTTGAATACTTACCTGGTCAATATGACCAAAGAGCTAGTTCGGCAGCGGAATGTTTTCAGCTTTTAACAGCAGAAGATAGAGTGGATGTTAAATCATCAAAGATAATTATATTAAGAGGACATTTATCCAAGGAAGATATAGCTAAGGTTAAAAGCTATTATATAAATCCAGTAGATTCTAGAGAAGTAGAAATAGATAACAGAGAACTTCAAGCTACTATGGACACACCTGATGACGTACAAATCTTAGATGGGTTTACAGTAAAAGATGTTAAATCTTTAGGGGAATTTCATAAAGAACAAGGACTTGCAATGAGTATTGCTGACCTTGTTATGATTCGAGATTACTTCAAGAGTGAAAACAGAGATCCAAGTATTACTGAAATAAAAGTTATTGATACTTATTGGTCAGATCACTGTAGACATACAACTTTCTCAACTTCAATTCAAGAAGTAACAATAGATACAAATAAATTCACAACACCAATTAAAAAAAGTTATGAAGCATACATAAAGTCAAGAGAGTATATTTATGGAAAAACAGATAGAGATATGACTTTAATGGATCTAGCAATTATTTCAGTTAAAGAACTTAGAAAAAAAGGAATGCTTGATGACCTTGATGTTTCTGATGAAATTAATGCTTGTTCAATAAACATTAATGTAGAAACTGATAAGGGAATAAAAGAGTATCTATTAATGTTTAAAAATGAAACACATAATCACCCAACAGAAATTGAACCTTTTGGTGGGGCAGCAACTTGTCTTGGTGGTTCAATTCGTGATCCACTCTCTGGTAGAACATTTGTATACCAAGCAATGAGAGTTACAGGGGCTGCAGATCCTACAGTTCCAGTTGAAGAAACTTTAAAGGGAAAATTACCACAAAGAACTATAACTTTAGGTGCCGCTCATGGATATAGCTCATATGGTAACCAAATAGGTCTTGCAACCGGTCAAGTTTCTGAAATTTATCATCCAAACTACGTTGCAAAAAGAATGGAAGTAGGTGCTGTTATTGCAGCAGCTCCAAAGGAAAATGTAGTTCGTGAAGAACCAAGTGTTGGAGATCAAATTATTTTACTTGGTGGAAGAACTGGTCGTGACGGAGTTGGTGGAGCAACAGGTTCATCAAAGGAACATAATGTAGATTCTATTACTCAATGTGGAGCAGAGGTTCAAAAGGGTAATCCTCCAACAGAGAGAAAGATTCAAAGATTATTTAGAAATAAAGAAGCATCTCAGATGATTAAAAGATGTAATGATTTTGGTGCTGGTGGAGTTTCAGTCGCTATTGGAGAACTTTGCAGAGGCCTTGATATTAATTTAGATAAGGTTCCTAAAAAGTATGAAGGACTAGATGGAACAGAACTTTCAGTTTCTGAGTCTCAAGAAAGAATGGCAGTTGTTGTTGAGAAGAGCAAAGCTGAAAGATTTATTCAACTTGCAAGCGAAGAAAACCTTGAAGCAGTTATAGTTGCTCAAGTTACTGATACAGAAAGACTTAGATTGTTCTGGAGAAATAAGAATATTGTTGATATAAAGAGAAGTTTCCTTGATACAAATGGAGCTACTCAAAAAACTAATATTAAAGTTGTTGCACCAGGGGCTTATCCTTATGCAGTAGGTGATGTTGATGTTAAAGCCAAATGGATTGAAAATTTACAAGAGTTAAATATTGCATCTCAAAAGGGACTAGTTGAAAGATTTGACTCTAGCATAGGTACAGGATCAGTTCTTATGCCTTTTGGTGGTAAGTATGCAAAAACTCCTGCAGAAGGTATGGCAGGAAAAATTCCTGTTTTCTACGGAGAGAGTAAAGATGCTTCATTAATGACATTTGGATTTAATCCTAACCTTGGAACTTGGAGTCCCTACCATATGGCATTTTACTCAGTAGTAGAATCTGTTACAAAAATGGCAGCTATGGGTGGAGATTACAGAAAAGTTAGACTAACATTCCAAGAGTATTTCGAAAAACTTGGTACAGATGAATCAAGATGGGGTAAACCATTTGCAGCATTACTTGGAGCTTACAAAGCACAAATGGACTTAGGAATTGCAGCTATTGGTGGTAAGGATTCAATGTCTGGAAGTTTTGGAGATATTGATGTTCCACCAAGTTTGATTTCATTTGCAGTAGGATATGAAAAAGCAAATAGAGTTATTTCACCAGAATTTAAGATGCCAGAGAATAAGTTAGTATTACTTACAACTTGCACTCTTGAAGATGGAACAATAGATATGGATAAGTTTAAGAAGAACTTAGAAACTTTATATACTTTAATTGGAGATAAGAAAGTAATTTCAGCATCATCGATTAAGTTTGGAGGAGTTTCGGAGGCTATTACTAAGATGACTTTAGGTAATAGAATTGGAGCTGAATTTAATAACCTTAATAAGGAAGAGTTATTTGGGTTAAACTACGGTAGTATACTACTTGAAGTTAATCAAGATGTAAATATTGAATCAGACTTTAAAGAATGTACATTTAAGATTGTAGGAAAAACTTTAGCAGAGAAAAAGATTAAATCAAAAGACTTTGATTTAGAATTTGAGATAGAAGACCTTGATGAAAAATTAGAAAAGAAGTTAAGTAGTGTCTTTAAGATAAAGACCGCAGACAAGGATGAAAAAGACCAAACAGCTCTTTGTACTAAAGACAATAAGGAATGTCCAAAGACAAAGATGGCATCTCCAAGAGTTAAGATATCAAAACCTAAGGTAGTTATTCCAGTATTCCCTGGAACTAACTGTGAAGATGATTGTACTAAAGCATTCTTAAAGGAAGGCGCAGAGGTTTCACAGGTTATTTTAAGAAACTTAAATAAGGAAATTTTAGCAGAATCTATTGATAAACTAGAAGCTGAAATTAGGAGTGCACAAATTATCATGCTTCCAGGAGGATTCTCAGCTGGAGATGAACCAGATGGATCAGGTAAATTTATTGCTACCGTATTTAGGAATGAAAAAATTAAGGCTGCAGTAATGGATCTGTTAAATAATAGAGATGGATTAATACTAGGAATTTGTAACGGCTTCCAAGCTCTTATTAAATTAGGACTTGTGCCTTATGGTGAAATTAGAGATATTGATGAAGATATGGCTACTTTAACTTATAACAATATTAATAGACATATGTCTTCAATGGTTAGAACTAAAATTTCTTCAACTAAATCTCCATGGTTTAGTGAAGTTGAAGTTAACGACATTCATACAATCCCAATATCTCATGGCGAAGGAAGATTTGTTGCCTCTGAAAGTTTAATTAAAGAATTAGAGAAAAACGGACAAATCGCTACTCAATATGTTGATTTAGAGGGAAATGTTTCAATAAACATGCCATATAATCCAAATGGTTCTATGATTGGAATAGAAGGGATTACAAGCCCAGATGGAAGAATATTAGGTAAAATGGGTCATTCAGAAAGAGTTGGTGACGACTTATATAGAAATATACCAGGAAACTTTGATCAAAGGATATTTAAAGCAGGAGTTAATTATTTTAAATAAATTGGAGGTCTTTTATGAAAGTAGCAATATTTTTTGGAAGTAAATCAGACATAGATGTAATGAGGGGAGCTGCAAATGCTCTTAAGGAATATGGCGTTGAATATAAAGCGTTCATATTATCAGCTCATAGAGTTCCTGAAAAACTTGAGGAAACTATTAAACAAGTAGAAAACGACGGTTGTCAAGTTATAATTGCAGGAGCAGGACTTGCTGCTCATCTACCAGGTGTTATAGCATCACAAACAATACTTCCTGTAATAGGAGTGCCTGTTAAGGCGGCTCTTGGAGGAATGGATGCATTACTTTCAATAGTACAAATGCCAAAGGCAATTCCAGTTGCAACTGTTGGAATAAACAATAGCTACAATGCAGGAATGCTTGCAGTACAAATGTTATCTATTCAAGATAATGTTATTAAAACAAAATTACTTGAGGCAAGAGCTAATATGAAAAAAAGATTTATAGAAGAAAACGGTGAAGGAGTGGAACTATAATGGAAAAACTAGAAATGTTATATGAAGGAAAAGCGAAGAGAGTTTATAGCACAGCTAAAGAGGATCAGGTTATAGTTTACTATAAGGATGATGCAACAGCGTTTAATGGAGAAAAGAAAGCTCAAATAGGTAATAAGGGTGTTTTAAATAACGCAATTACTACTATGATATTTGAAATGCTTAATGAAAAAGGAATTAAGACTCACTTTATTAAGAAGATAAATGAAAGAGAACAACTTTGCAAGAAGGTTGTAATTGTACCTTTAGAAGTTATAGTTAGAAATGTAGCAGCTGGGTCAATGGCTAAGAGATTAGGACTTGAAGAAGGATTTGCTCTAAAGACTACAGTATTTGAATTATCTTATAAAGACGATTCTCTAGGCGATCCATTAATAAATGATACTCATGCAGTAGCAATTGGTGCAGCAACTTTTGAAGAATTAAAGGTTCTTTATGATATGACTGCTACAATAAATGATTTACTTAAAGAATTTTTCTTGAAGTTAAATATAAACTTAATTGATTTTAAGATTGAATTTGGTAAGTTACCAAGTGGAGAAATAATTCTAGCTGATGAAATTTCACCAGATACATGTAGATTCTGGGATGCAACTACAGGAGAAAAGCTAGACAAGGATAGATTTAGAAGAAATATGGGTAACGTTGAAGATGCGTATAAAGAAATATTAAACAGAATTAAAGGAGTATAGTATACAATGACAAATGCAGATTTTAATTTGATATTAGATCCAAGTCTTGATAAATTTAAAGATGAATGTGGTGTTTTTGGAGTTTACTCTAATTCACCATTAGATGTAGCAGGTATGACTTATTATGGTCTATATGCTCTTCAACATAGAGGACAAGAAAGTGCCGGTATTGCAGTAGGAAATGGTGAAACTGTAGAAGTACATAAAGGTTTAGGATTAATTACAGAAGCTTTTTCAAAGTACGACTTAGAAAAGCTTAAAGGACATGTGGCTATTGGACACGTTAGATATTCAACAACAGGAGCCAATACAGTTGAAAACTCCCAACCTTTACTTGCTAATTCAAAGCTTGGAACTATTTCTTTAGCTCATAATGGAAATCTTGTTAATGCAGAAGTTATACGAGAACTTTTAGAGGATGGAGGACATATTTTCCATACTTCAATAGACTCAGAAGTTATAGCAACACTTATTGCAAGAGCAGCTAAAAAGGGAATAGAAAATGCAATAATTGATGCAATGCAAGCTATTCGAGGTAGCTTTGCCATGGTTATTGCAACTAAGGATAAGCTAATTGGAGCTAGAGACCCTAATGGAATTAGACCACTTTGTATTGGAAAAGTTGATGATGCTTATATTTTAGCTTCTGAGAGTTGTGCTCTTGATGCTGTAGGCGCTGAATTTGTTCGTGATGTTAAACCAGGAGAAATGGTTATTATAGATGGAGAAGGAGTTAAATCTTTTCAATATTCAGAGAATGCAGGCTGTAAAACTTGTTCATTTGAGTACATTTATTTTGCTAGACCTGATTCAATGATTGATGGACTTGATGTTTACACTACAAGAGTTAAGTCTGGATCACAATTATATAAGGAACATAAAATAGAGGCAGATTTAGTTGTTGCAGTGCCTGATTCAGGAATACCATCAGCAATAGGATATGCAGAGGCTTCAGGAATTCCTTATGGTATAGGTTTTGTAAAGAACAGATATGTAGGAAGAACCTTCCTAGCTCCTTCACAGGAAATTAGAGAGAAGGCTGTATCTGTTAAACTTAACCCTCTTAAGGTTAATGTAGAAGGAAAAAGAATAATATTAATTGATGATTCAATAGTTAGGGGAACAACTTCAAGGCATTTAGTTGAAGCGTTGAGACGTGCAGGAGCTAAGGAAGTTCATTTCTTAGTTGCATCACCAGTTGTTAAATACCCTTGTTACTTTGGAATAGATACTCCATATAGAAGTGAGTTAGTTGGAGCTAATTATTCAATTCAACAAATAGGCGATATGATTGGAGCAGATTCTTTAGGATACTTAAGTATTGATGGAATGTATAAATGCTTCGAAGGTAAAGAAGGATTCTGTATAGGATGCTTTAACGGTACTTATCCAGTGGCAACACCAATAGAAACTTCAAAAGATCATCTTGAAAGGTAGGGTTTATAAATGATAACTTATAAAGAATCAGGAGTTAATATAGAAGAAGGTTACAAGTCAGTTAAGCTTATTAAAGAGTACGCTGCGAGAACTATGAGCAAATATGTTTTAAATGGATTAGGTAGCTTTGCAGGAATGGTAGAGCTTCCAGAAGGGTATAAGAAACCAGTTTTAGTTTCAGGTACTGATGGTGTTGGAACTAAACTTGATATAGCTTGCAAAAAGAAAAAGTTTGATACAGTAGGTATTGATTGTGTTGCAATGTGTGTTAATGACATACTTTGTCATGGTGCTAAACCTTTATTTTTCTTAGATTATATAGCTTGTGGAAAGCTTGAAGCTGAAGTTGCATCAGATTTAGTTAAGGGAGTAGCAGAAGGTTGTGTTCAATCTGATTGTGCTCTTGTTGGCGGAGAAACTGCTGAAATGCCAGGCTTTTATAATGTAGGAGACTACGATATGGCAGGTTTTGCAGTAGGGATTGCTGATAAAGATAAAATAATTGATGGATCTAAGATTGAAGTAGGAGATAAACTAATTGGTATCGCGTCTTCAGGACTTCACTCTAATGGTTTTTCACTTGTTAGAAAATTATTTACAGACCTTGATATGGAATTTGAAGGACAAGAAGTTTGGAAAAACTTAATAGTTCCAACAAAGATATATGTTAAGCCTGTACTTAAGATTATGGAAAACTTTGAAATTAGAGGAATGTCACATATCACAGGTGGTGGATTTATTGAAAATGCACCAAGAATGTTTAATGGTCGAGAACTTACGGCTGTAATTAAAAAGACAAGTTATCCAGTACCATCAATCTTTGATAAAATGGTTGAACTTGGGGTGGATAAGGATCATATGTATAACACTTTTAACATGGGAATAGGATTTGTTCTATGTGTTAAAAAAGAGGATTCAGATTCTATTAGAAAGGCTCTTTTAGAAATGGGAGAGAAATCTTATGAAATAGGATATGTAACCTCTGGGGGTGAAGGTGTTTGTTTAAAATAGCAGTGCTTGTTTCCGGTGGGGGAACAGACTTTCAATCTATAATTGATGCAGTGGAAAGTGGAAAATTGAACTGTAAAATTGAAATGCTAATAAGTAGTAAAGAAGGGGCTTTTGCAATTGATAGAGCTAAGAAACATGGTATAAACTATCATGTAGTTAGCAAAAAAGAATTTGGGGCAGAACAATCAAACAAGATATTAGAATTAACTGAAGGTAAAGTTGATTTAATAGTTTTAGCAGGTTGTCTTTCAATACTTAATGGAGAGTTGTTAAATAGATTTAGTAACAAGATGATTAATATCCATCCAGCTTTAATTCCGTCCTTTTGTGGGGATGGAATGTATGGACTTAAAGTACATGCTGCTGCCATTGAAAAAGGAGTTAGATTTTCAGGCTGCACAGTGCACTTTGTAAATAATGAGGTTGATGGTGGAGCTATTATTCTTCAGGAAGTTGTACCAGTTTATTTTGAAGATAATGCAGAAAGTCTTCAAAAAAGAATATTGGAAGAAGAACATAAAATATTGCCAAAAGCCATTAAGTTGATTTTAGAGAAAAAAGTTAAAATTATAGATAATAGAGTAAAGATAGAAGAATAAGAGGAGGCCTTTGTTTTGAAGAAAAGAGCTTTAATTAGTGTATTTGATAAAGAGGGAGTTTTAGACTTTGCAAAATTCCTAGTATCTAAAAATATTGAAATTATTTCAACAGGTGGAACATATAAGCATTTAAAAGAAAATGGAGTAGATGTAATTGAGGTTAACGAAGTTACAGACTTTCCAGAAATGTTAGATGGAAGAGTTAAAACTCTTCATCCACTTATACATGCTGGAATACTTGCAATTAGAGATAATAAAGAACATATGGATACACTAAAAAAGAGAGATATACACACAATTGACTATGTTGTAGTTAATCTTTATCCTTTTTTTGATAAGGTAAAGGAAGATTTAGGCTTTGAAGAAAAAGTTGAATTTATAGATATTGGTGGTCCAACAATGCTAAGAGCTGCAGCTAAGAACTTTCAAGATGTTGTAGTTATCTCAGACAAAGAGGACTATAAAGTAGTTATGGATGAAATGAATTCTGGTGAAGTTCAATTAAAGACTAAGAAAAAATTAGCTGGTAAGGTATTTAATCTTATGAGTGCCTATGATGGAGCTATTTCTAATTTCTTACTAGCTGATGAAGAATATCCTGAGTATCTTTCAGTTTCTTTTAAGAAGAAACAAAGTTTAAGATATGGAGAAAATTCACATCAAAGTGCAGCATTCTACTCATCAACAATGGTAGATGGGGCTATGAATAACTTTGATGTATTAAATGGTAAGGAATTATCTTATAATAATTTTAAGGACATGGATATAGCATGGAAATGTGCTAATGAATTTGAAGAACCAGCATGTTGTGCTTTAAAGCATAATACTCCATGTGGAGTAGCTGTTGGAGAAAATGCTTATGAAGCTTATATGAAGGCTTATAAGGTTGATCCCACTTCAATATTTGGTGGAGTTGTTGCTTTTAATAGAAAGGTTGACAAGGAAACTGCACAGGAAATGGCTAAGATTTTCTTAGAAGTTATTGCAGCACCAGAGTATGATGATGATGCAATAGAAGTGCTAAAAGCTAAGAAAAACCTAAGAGTATTAAAGGTTAATGCAACACCTCAAGATAAGAAAGCTATGGTTACTGTTGATGGTGGTTTTTTAGTTCAAGAACAGGATGATAAATTAATAGATGAAATCAAGGTTGTAACTACAAAAGCTCCAACTGAGAAAGAAATGAAGGATTTATTATTTGGTATGAAGGTTGTTAAGTATGTTAAATCTAATGCTATTGTTGTAGCTAAAGATGAAGTTGCTTTAGGAATTGGTGGAGGTCAAGTTAATAGAATTTGGCCAACAGAAGATGCTTTAAAAAGAGGTGTGGGAGCTACAATTCTTGCATCAGATGCATTCTTCCCATTTAGAGACGTTGTAGATAAAGCTGCTAAGGCTGGAATCAAAGCAATAATCCAACCAGGTGGTTCTATGAGAGATCAAGAATCCATAGATGCTTGTAATGAACATGGAATTGCTATGGTGTTCACTGGACTTAGACACTTTAAGCACTAATCATAAGAGGAGAGAATTTTATGAAACTATTATTAGTTGGAGCAGGTGGACGAGAGCATGCAATTGCTTGGAAAATCGCTAAAAGCCCAAAGGTTGATAAAATATTTGTAGCACCTGGTAATGGTGGTACTGCAATAGAAAATAAATGTGAAAATGTTGATATAACTGACATTGATGAATTAATCGTTTTTGCTAAGGAAAATGAAATTTACTTAACTATAGTTGGACCTGAAGATCCACTAGCAAAAGGTATTACAGATAAGTTTAAGGCTGCAGGCCTTAGAGTATTTGGACCAGATAAAGCTGGAGCTCAATTAGAGGGAAGTAAAAGTTATTCAAAGGAATTCATGAAGAAATATGGAGTTAAAACTGCAGCATATGAAGTGTTTACAGAAGTTAATACAGCACTTTTATATGTTGAAAACTGCGCTTATCCAGTAGTTATAAAGGCTGATGGATTAGCAGCAGGTAAGGGTGTTGCAATTTGTGAAACAAAGGATCAGGCAATTGAAGCAATTAATTCTTATATGATAGATGATATATTTAATGGAGCAGGACAAAAGGTTGTTATAGAGGAATTTTTAGATGGAGTAGAAGCATCTATCCTTTCAATAACTGATGGAAAGACAATAATTCCATTTATATCTGCAAAGGATCATAAACAAATCTTTGATGGCGGTAAAGGGCCAAATACTGGTGGTATGGGAGTAGTTGCTCCTAATCCATATGTAACTAATGCTGTTATGAAGGAATTTGAAGATAACATTATGGCAAAAACTTTAACTGGAATTCAAGCAGAAGGTTTTGATTTTAAAGGGATTATATTTTTCGGATTAATGATTTGTGAGAAGGGAACCTATTTACTTGAGTATAATGTAAGAATGGGAGATCCTGAAACTCAATCAGTATTAAGCTTAATGGAAAGTGATTTATTTGAAGTTATTGAAGCTGCTATGGACGAAAAACTTAGTGAAATTACAGTTAATTGGAAGGATGAGGTTTCTGTAAATGTTGTCCTTGCATCTGAAGGTTATCCAGGGGAATTTGTTAAGGGTTATCTAATAACCATAGATCAAAGTGTACAGGATAATGTATTCTTAGCTGGAGCAAAGATGGAAGGTGGAGTTTTATTAACTAATGGAGGACGAGTTCTTTCTGTTATTGGAAATGGTAAAACTATAGAAGAAGCTCGTGAAACAGCTTACAGAAATCTTGATTTAGTTAAGTTTAAGGACAGTTATTTCAGGAAAGATATTGGTATATGTAAATAAGAATTAAATATCACTAATTCTAATACCGTATTATTCAAAATTGAATAATACGGTATTTTTTTGAATTATTGAATCAATGAAGTGAATTTATATTGGGATTTTTAATATACCTAAGCTAAGAGTAAGATACTCAAATATAGAAAATGAATAATACTGTATTAAGAAAATATGCTACAATTAAGGTATAAGAGTTATATTATGGAGAAAGATTTATTCTATAATAAGATTATGTTATAGAAATATAGGAGGAGATTTATTGTGGAAAGATGGGAATATAAAACTATTAAAGTAGAACTTAAAGGATTTTCAGGCGGTATATTGGAAGTGGAAAATTTTAATGGTGAACTTAATAAACTCGGAGAAGAAGGATGGGAACTAACATCTTGTTTTGCTACAAATGCAGCACAGGGTCATAGTAGAGATGCAATATCAGTATTTAAAAGAAGAAAGTAGGGGGAGAGCAGATATTATAACTATGTTTTTTATCGGCTTGAAATAATATTTTGTAAGCAAGGAGGGATTAATATGAAAAATAATACGAAAAGTTCAAAATTAGGACTAATTATTTCTGCATTTATAACTATTATTGCTTTAATAATCTTTGTATATGTAAGAATTAAAGGAATGCCAAGTTGGACTAATGGTGTTATATTACTTTGTGCTATTAGCATTTTTTTTGCAAATATTGCTATATATAAATCACAGAAAAATAAAGACAATAATTCAAAATAAAATATATAATGGTTACGCGGCTTGGTCTACTAGAAGCCAAAGAATATGTTGATTTACTTAGTGACGAAAAGTTAAACAAGTAAATTTAGATCAATATATCGTATAATTTACAGTAAGAATTTTAAAGGAGTCAGAAATGAAAAATTTAAAAGAATTTTCTAAGGAAATAGTAGCAATTATATTAATATTAGTTGTCTCTCTTGTAGTGTTTCTATTATTTTTTATCTCATTTTCATGGATACAAGGAAATTTATTTATTCCAGAAGAGTTTACAATATGGGGAGTTAGAGCACCTTATGACAAAATAGTATCTGTAATTGAATGCATAATCTTCTTTGGGTTAATTTCGGCTTATTTTAAGATGAAAAAAAGAAAAACTGGAAAAGAAGCTTTAATGTATGCATCGAGGATAGAATTCTCTAAGTCAATTAAGATAATAGGTGCAATAGTGATGCTATACCTATATTTTATAAATATAATGTGTATAAAGGATGAAATGATTACTTTGCGTAGTACATTTTCTCCATTAGGAAAAGAATATTCTTTACAAGATGTGAAGAAGGTGGAAACGGGCTTTAATAGCAATAAAAAGTTTCTTGGGTCAAGTAAAGGTACCTTTTATTATATAATTATTTTAAATGATGGGAAAAAAATTGATATTAATAACTTTAGTTCAGAGGGAAAAAAATATGAAGAAGATACATATTCAGCAATAGAAGAAATTGATAAAAGAATAATGGAGAGTAATTCGGAGTTAGTAAAGACATCTTCTTTAGATTATTCTGAATATGCTGTATTAGATCAGCAATACATGGATAGATTTGAAAGAATTATTAATAATTAAAAAATAGCGAGTAGGATAAAGACGTGCATATAAACGGAGGGGTAAGTATGAATACTAAATATGTTGTTATAATTCAGTGTGATATTGCACATAAAAGGTGCAGCGGGTTTGCGTGTACAAATGCTTTTTACAATAAGGATAAAGTTTTTGAAGAATATGATGATGCTACAAGATATATTTCTTTTACCTGTGGTGGATGTTGTGGAAAGGGAGTTGCCTCTAAGTTAGAACATTTTTCTAAGCAGGTATCTAAAAAGAATAATATTAGCAAAGATGAAGTTGTAGTTCATTTATCATCTTGCATGGTGACTGATAATTATCACTATGATAGATGCCCGCATGCAGAGTATATCAAGAGTATAGTTACAAAGAAAGGTTATAAAAATGTTATCGAAGGATCTTACATAAGCGGTAATGCAGAAAGAAAAAGAGAAGAAGGTATATATAACAGCCTTGAGTAAAAGAATTTTAAGGGAGGAAAGTAAATATGAAATCAAAAATATCGATATTTATGAAATCAAAAACATGGATACTATGGCTAGTGGCAGGAATTTGTTTCTTATTTGTAGGTGTGATGGATCTAATAGATAAAAACAATTTTTCAGGAGTAATATCTATACTTTTAGGAGGATTTTATATCATTTTGAGCAGAATTAATTATAAAAGGGAGAGTAAATCTAATCAAAGTGAAGTAACTGATGCAGTCTTAAAAAATATGGATATCGAATTAAGAAATCTAATTGCAGAAGGTGAAAAAATTAAAGCAATCAAAAAATATAGAATGGTTACTGGGCTTGGTTTACTAGAAGCCAAAGAATATGTTGATTTACTTGGTGAAGAAAAATCGAATAAGTAAATATAGATGAATTATATCCAATACATGGATGGATTTAAAAGAATGTTTAAAAATAACAAGAAGGAGATGTAAAATGGATTTTTTTGAACTTGTAAATAGAAGAGAAAGTGTAAGAGGGTATTTAGATAAACCAGTAGAAAGAGAAAAGATAGAGAAAATTATAGAAGCTGGAAGGGTAGCCCCATCAGCATGTAATGCTCAACCTTGGAAGTTTGTTGTTGTGAATGATAAGGCGATAGTTAGCCAAGTAGCCAGGAAATTATATGACCCTTTAATAAGTGGAATAAATAAATTTGCTCTAACTTCACCAGTATTTATTGTAGTTGTAGCAGAAAGCAGAAACTTAGCTTCAAAAATGGGAAAGTTAGTTAAGAAAAAGGATTATACTAATATAGATATAGGAGGAGCTTGCGAGAATATATGTTTAGCAGCTACAGAACTTGGACTTGGAACATGTATCATGGGATGGTTTAAAGAGAAAGGCATTAAGAATATACTTTCTATTCCATCAAATAAAGAGGTCACTTTAGTAATATCTTTAGGATATTATGAAGATAAGGAACCTAGGAAAAAGGTGAGGAAGGATATTAAAGAAATTATGAGCTATAATAACTATTAAAAAAGAATCATGAATAAAAAGAAACTCCAGCGATGTTAAATCACCACTAGAGTTTTTTTGTTATGTGTAATTAGTACTAAACTACTTGTACTATTTTACTTCCTTAGGTTCAAATTTAAAGGATAGATCTGATAGCATATTAAAAGATATAGTCAAATCCCCTATTTCTTTTGAAGCATTTTCAAGTACATACCCATTAAGATTTTCATCCGAAAAATTGTTGAAATCTTCAGTTGGGGTTGTGGTTTCACAAATATCGAAAATGTTGCCTGCTTTTTTCATAAATTTTTCAATATCGTTCTCATTGTACTCAGTTTGTGACATCCCTGCAACTGGCTCCTTTTCAGTTCCACCTTTATAGGAAATTTGAAGTCTAGTAAGTTTTCCACCATCAGTAGCAGATGTGGCATAAATCACATAATTGCCAATAATTTCTATATATTGATAATAGTCCGCAGATTCACTTTTGTCTCCAGTAAAATCCTTGAGTTCAGAATCAAATAGTCCGATTGAATCATTATAATAATTTTTAAATTCTTCAGCAGTAAAAGTAAAAGTACTTCCCTCTACTCTGTTCTGTGTAGAATCTTTTACATTTTTTCCGCATCCTACAAATAAAGTTATAGTCATACACATAATGATTAAAATTTTAAAATATCTTTTCATATTAAAATTCCTTTCTGGCTTATATTTTGAAAACCATTCCTATAATAACAAAAATTAACTATAATAGGAAGGGAATTTTGAATAATTAGAACTATAATACTAATTATTTCTATTAATATTTCTTTCTGTGATAACTATCTTATTATCTAGGGGAAGTTTATAATTAAAATAAGTAAATTAATCCGTTTAGTTTATGCTACACGAGATATAGTTAGGAGAGAATAAATATGAAAATTGCAATGCCAAAGAATGAGAATATAATTAATCAACATTACGGAAAGAGTAAGAGCTTCGAAATTATTACAATAGAGGACAATAAGGTAACTGAAACTAAAGAGCTATCAGCGCAAACACTTCAACATAATCATGGTGGACTTGCTGGATTACTTAAAGAGGAAGGCGTAAATTTAATTATTACTGGTGGAATTGGCCAAGGTGCTCTAGATTCATTAAAGGCAGAAAAGTTTGAAGTTATTCGCGGAGTCTCAGGAAAGATTGAAGATATAATTGCTTCATACTTAAATGGTGAATTAAAAGATAAAAATGTTGTATGTAATCATGATCATGAAGAACATCATCAACATAAAATAATAAAAATGTCTTCTAAATAAAATTATAAAACTAAATTCTTTGTATAAAAAGCACGATTATGGTACAATTAACAAACAGTTTGTACAAAAGACTCGTATATTTCCGATGACTTGGACGGAAAGTTTCTACCTGCTAGCCATAAATTAGCAGACTACGAGGTAGTGTTTTAGTTTTAAATATTAGTATATATTTATCTATAAATACGACACCTCATTTAATTTTGAGGTGTTTTTTTATTTTGGGAAAATTTATCAGATAATATATATAGGATTTATATGGAGTATGTATAATTGAATTATATTTAAGGAGATTTACCGAAGATGAGCTCAGAGAACAAGGAAAATTTAACTGAAGAATCGAATTCTAGAATTAAAGAGGATAGTGAACTTCTTTATGGAATTGATGACAAGCCAAAATTAGGAACACAGATTTTATTAGGTTTCCAACATATATTTGCTGCCTTTGGCGGAATTATAGTTGTCCCTTTAGTTATTTCTAGTGCACTAGGATTTGATGCAATTACATCAACAGCACTTATGAGTGCAACAATACTAGCGGCTGGAGTAGCAACAGTTATTCAATCAAAAGGGGTTGGGCCAGTTGGAGCAAGAGTTGCATGTATAATGGGAACAGATTTTACATTTGTAGCACCTTCAATTGCCGTTGGAAGTCTTTATGGACTACCGGGAATTATAGGAGCTACAATACTTGGTTCATTTGTAGAAATATTTCTAAGCTTTATAATAAGACCAGTCATGAAATTATTTCCGCCACTTGTTACAGGTACAGTAATAACTTTAATAGGATTAACACTGCTACCAGTATCAATGGATTGGGCAGCTGGTGGAAGCGGATCATCTGATTATGGAAACTTAATTAATATTTCAATATCAATGTTTGTTTTAATTATTACTTTACTTTTAAACAGATATGGAAAAGGTTTAGTAAGTAGTGCTTCAATATTAATTGGAATGGGACTTGGATATATTATTTGTATTCCTCTTGGAATGGTTGATTTTTCAGCAGTTAATGAGGCAAGTTTTATATCATTTCCAAAAATATTTGCATATGGTGTAAATTTTGATTTGAAATTAGTAATTCCATTTATCCCAGCTTATTTTGTAGCAACTATTGGAACTGTAGGTTGCTTAAAGGCTATCGGAGAAGTTTCAAAAGTTGAAATGGATGATAAGAGAATTGGAGCAGGAGTATTATCCGATGGTGTTGGAAGTATGATTGCAGGTGTTCTTGGAACATTTCCAAATACATCTTTTAGTCAAAATATTGGACTAATTCCTTTAACAAAAGTAGCAAGTAAATATGTTGCTATGATGGCAGGTATAATACTTGTCATATTAGGATTTCTTCCTAAATTTGCAGCTTTAATTAACATAATGCCTCAACCAGTTTTAGGTGGAGTTGGAATAGTTATGTTTGGAACAGTTGCAGCATCAGGAATTAAAACTTTAAGTAAAATTGAATTAAATAATCGTAATTTATTAATAATAGCAACAGCTATAGGCCTTGGAGTTGGAGTTACATTTCGTCCTGAATTTATAAGTCAATTTCCAGAAGGCTTAAAAATGATTTTCTCATCAGGTATTTCAACAGGAACTATTGTTGCATTAATATTAAACTTAGTATTAAAAGAAGAAAAGAGTGGAGTGAAGTAATAATGAAATGTTTACATAAACGTATATTAGAAGAAGGCCAAGCATTATCAGAAAATGTATTAAAAGTTGACTCGTTTTTAAATCATCAAGTTGATGCACAATTAATGTATGAAATGGGTACATATTTTAAAAATTATTTTGAAAATCATAATATTACAAAGATATTTACAATTGAAAGTTCAGGCATTGCACCAACTGTAATGACAGCCATGCAAATGAATTTACCTATGGTTACATTAAAAAAACAAGGTTCAAAAATTTTAAATGGTGATGTTTATCAAACAACAGTACACTCATATACAAAAGATATGAATTATGAATTAACACTATCTAAAAAATACATAAATAAAGATGATAATATATTAATTATAGATGACTTTTTGGCAAATGGAGAAGCATCCCTTGGAGCAGTACGTTTAGTAGAAGAAGCAGGAGCAACTGTTGCTGGAATAGGTATAGTAATAGAAAAATCATTTCAAAAAGGTCCACAAATGTTAAAAGATATGGGTTATGATGTGTATTCATTAGCTAGAATAGCTAAATTATCAAAGGGTAATATAGAATTTATGGAATAAATAGAGATATAAATAATTAATGGCTGTTGCAAAATTGTTGAAAAACAATTCTGCAACAGCCATTTAATTATATATTTATTTGTGATCGGTATCTGTGGAAGGTTCTTCTTCTCCAAAAGGACTTTTTTCATGGGCTTTACTATTAACCTCTTCTGCATATTTTGCTAAAGATGGGTCAAAGTTGCTTTTGATTTTTGAACTATTAGAATTCGTACGGCTCATATAAATCCCTCCTAAAAAATAATGGTTTCTATATTAGTTTATCCATATTATAAAAAAATATTATTTTTTATAATAAGAATTACCAGCCGCCAGAAGATCCACCACCACCGGAAGATCCACCACCGAAGCCTCCGAAACCACCTCCACCAGAGGAACCACCGCCACCTCTAGGGCCGCCGCGACCTCTGAAAAGACCGCTTATTATAAGAATCTTTAGTAGCGTCGAAGTGATTCGGGCTTTATTGAAAAATATATCAATAAGCAATAATCCTCCAAGGACCATAAAGACAAGTCCGCTTTTTCCATTATTAGAAGAATCAGCGGTTTCAGCATTAGGAACAGTGACGTTTAAGGATTTAGTTAAAGTAACGTCATATTCCTTAGCAATATAATCACTAAGTGCACTATAACTTTCAACTAGACCTTTCCCATAGTTCCCGTCTGCAAAGTTAGGTTTTCCTACGGACTCCATAACTCTATTAGAAAGTGCATCTGGAACAGCTCCTTCAAGGCCACGTCCAACCTCAACTCTCCATTTCTTATCACTTACTGCTAAAAGGATTAACAATCCATTATCTTTATCTTTTTCACCAAGTCCCCAAGTTCGAAATAAATTAAGGGCATAATCTTCAATAGGAACATTATCTGTTGAATCTACTACAACAACAACGGCTTGAGCTCCAGTTTTATCCTCAAGCTCTTTACCAATAGATAAAATGCTATTAATTTCTGATTCACTAATTATTCCGGTATAATCATTTAAATATTTATTAGTTGTAGGCTGGGGATAATCTACAGCCTTTATAGGTAAAGAAAATCCTAAAGTTAATAGTATAAGAGAAGATAGGAATACTGCAAAGGATTTTTTTAAATTATTCATTTTTAGTAGTGAAATCTACAGTAGGTAATTCCTTTGCACCTTCACTTGCCTTATATAAATCTTTTTCCTCAAAGCCAAACATTGAAGCTGTTAAATTACTAGGAAATTTTCTTCTCTTAGTATTATATTCAGTTACTGATGCGTTATAGTCTTCTCGAGCAATTGAAATTCTATTTTCAGTACCTTCTAGTTGAATTGATAAGTCTCTAAAATTTTGATTCGATTTCAAATCAGGATAAGCCTCAACGACTACTAGTAATCTTGAAAGAGAACCAGATAGCTCACTATCAGCATTTGCCTTATCCGATACATTACCAGCTCCAGCAAGTTTAGCTCTTGCATCAGCTATATCTGTAAATACATCCTTTTCTTGAATTGCATACCCCTTTACTGTACTAACTAGATTAGGTATTAAGTCAGACCTTCTTTGAAGTTGAGTATCAATATCTGCATATGAATTATCTGCGCTTTGGTTTAAAGTAACCAAAGAGTTGTAATTCGATATCAAAGGTAAGGTAATAACAAGAATAGCGACTATTACTATGATTAAAATTTTCATGCCTTTTTTCATATTAAAAAACTCCTTTCTATCTTTATTTTAATATTAGTATAAGTTCCATAAATTATACTAATATTCTAATCTTAATGATTTAACCATAGTATAACATATGTATGTGAACTGTAGGTGAATTGGAGGTGAAGAGTTATGGTGGCAACACTAATGGTTATATTATTTTTATACATACAAATAATAGGGAATGGAAATCCAATTATTTTAGGCGTAAATAAGATTAATAACACCTATAAAGAATTGTTTTTAGAAGAAAAATTTGTAGTTAAAATAACTCAAAGTATCCTTATTATATTATCAGAAATCTTGACCTTTCTAGCAGTATACATTACTTTAATAAAATATATTCCTTTATACTTAGAGGTTAATCCTTTAATTGAAATAATAATAATAATAACTTGTTTAGTTATTGTGCATTATTTAATAGGTTATATTTTGCTAATTAGTTCTAACCTTCATATATTTATGAGAAAGGGAATAGAAAAGAGTATTAAGGCAGATTTTCTATTAAGTTATTTTATAACTAGTGTCTATTTAGTGTTTATATTATTATTTACAGATGAAATAAGTAAATATGCTATAAGTGGATTTATTGGAATAGGGGCATGTTATCTACTTAATTTAAAGATACTATTTACTATTATGAAAGATCCTAAAAGTATTAAAATATGCGAAGAAGATAAGGGGAGTTTTGGCAGGGTGCTTACCGCGGTAATGATTATATTGGTTATGATTGTAAGCAATTTATATTTAGGGGTAGTTTTAACTAATTCCCTACAATTAAATGCTTTCTCTAATAATCCAACTAACTTTGATTTGTTTTATTACACCATTCTTACCTTTACTACAATTGGCTTTGGAGATATAATTCCATTAACTATTGTGGCGAAAGTAATGGCTATTGTAATTTCAATAACAAGTGTAATATGTATAACTGTTTTTCTTGGCAGTATATTTTCCCATAGGAGAAAATAATATGAACCATTTTTCTAAGGTCATTGAGAATAAGAACTATAAAAACAATGTATAGTAGATAATTTGAAGCTAAAGGCCAGAAGCTAGTAAAATAGCTTCTGGCCTTATTAAATATTAAATTGTAATTAAAATGTAAAATTGGTATTATGTAAACATAAGATTAATAACTGAAAGTTTAGAGGAGTGGTAGTTTAATGAAAAGAAATTTAAAAATAGGTATAGGTGTAAGCGTTTTATGTGTCGTAGGGATAGTAGCGGGAGCAATATTTTTTGTCTCTAAAAATGCAGATAAGCCTAAAGAGGTATTAAAAGAATACATAGGTTTGTTAAATGATAAGGAATATTCAGCTATGTATGAAATGCTAAGTGTAGAGAGCAAAGAAAACATATCTGAGGAAGATTTCTTATCAAGAAATAAAAATATCTATGAAGGCATAGAAGCTAATGATATAAATGTAGAAATTGGAGAATTATCAAAGACTGCAGGTGTTTCTACAGTGCCATATGATACTACTATGAATACAGTAGATGGAGAATTAACTTTTTCAAACACTATGGAGATTAAGAAGGATGATGGAGAGTATAGTCTTATATGGAGCTCGAAAGATATTTTTCCGGAACTTGAAGATGATTACAAGGTTAATGTAACCACAGTGAAATCTAAAAGAGGTGATATTCTAGATAGAAATGGAGCTCTTTTAGCTACAGATAGTACTGCAGCTAACGTTGGAATTGTTCCTGGAAAGCTAACTAATAAAGAAGCAGATGTAATAAAAATTGCTAGTATATTAGAAATTACTGTTGAGGACATTAACAGTAAATTAAATGCTTCCTATGTACAAGACGATATGTTTGTACCATTAAAGGTCATTGGAAAAGATGATGCTAGAAAAGCAAGTCTACTTACAATACCTGGTATTATGATAAGCGATAAAGCTGCAAGGGTATATCCTCTAGGAGTACAAGCTGCTCATTTAACTGGATATGTTCAAAGCATAAGTGCTGAGGAATTAGAAGAAAAAAAGGATAATGAATACACTGAAGCTTCAGTAATCGGAAAGGCTGGTTCAGAAAGCCTGTATGAAGATAACTTAAGGGGAATAGATGGTGGAGAAATATATATAACAAATCAAAATGGAAGTAAAATATCTACCCTGAAAACTAAGGAAGTAAAAAACGGAGAGAATGTTAAGTTAACTATTGATATTAATATGCAAAGTACATTATATGCACAGTTTGCTAGCGATAAAGGGGCATCTGTTGCAATGAATCCTACTACTGGAGAGGTTTTAGCTTTAGTTAGTACTCCGTCGTATGATCCTAATGATTTTGTAATGGGAATGTCCACTGAAAAATGGAATAGTTTAAATGATGATGTAAATAAACCTTTATACAGTAGATTTAAAGCTACTGCAGCACCTGGTTCAGCATTTAAACCAATAACTGCAGCTATAGGACTTAATACTAATTTATTAGATCCAAGTGCAAATAAAAGTATAAGTGGACTTAGCTGGCAAAAGGATAGTAGCTGGGGAAGTTATTCAGTTACAAGGGTAAGTGAATATGCAGGAGGTTCAAATTTAGAGAATGCCATGGTTTATTCTGATAATATATATTTTGCACAGGCTGCTTTAGATATTGGAAAGGATAAGTTCAAAGCAGGACTTGAGAGTTTTGGATTCAGTGAGAGCCTGGACTTTGATTTTGGTTTAACAAAATCACAAATTTCATCTAGTGAAGAAATTAAAACTGATGTGCAATTAGCTGATAGTGGATATGGACAAGGCGAGATATTAGTTAATCCAGTTCATTTGGCATCAATGTATACTATGTTTGTAAATGAAGGAAGTATGGTTAACCCATATTTGATTTATAAAGATACGCCTGCACCTACAATATGGAAAGCAAATGTAGTTTCGAAAGAGGTTGCAAGTACAGTTCTTGCAGACATTACTCAAGTGGTTGAAAATCCTAATGGAACAGGTCATGAAGTTCAAACTGCAGGTCTTACAATAGCAGCTAAAACAGGGACAGCAGAAATTAAAGCTTCCCAAGATGATAGTACTGGTACTGAGATAGGATGGTTTGCAGCTATGACAACAAATAGAGGTAATAATAATTTGTTAGTTATAGGAATGGCTGAGGATGTTAAGGATAAGGGCGGAAGTCATTATGTTATTCCAAAGGTTAAGAAGGCATTTGAAACATTAAAGTAATAAAACATAATTTAGAATGATAACTAAAAAACCACGATAATTTCATCGTGGTTTTTTTATATTATTGATAATTGAAAAATATAATGAAAAATACTAGGATATAATATATACAAGAGGAGGCGAAGTTATTTGAAGAATTTTTTAACAAAGCAAGATTTGAAAAAGCTATTAATAGATAGTAACATAACTAAGCTTACACAAGATTTAGAAGATATACATCCAGCTGATATACTGGAGGTTTTAAGAGATAGAGATTTTGATAAATTAAAGGTAATGAAGAAATTACCAATATGGTTTATAGCTAATGTCTTTGAGGAGATGGAGGACGAGGAGAAGGAAGATTTCTTGAACTTATTCTCAGAAGCTGAACAATATAAAATTGTTAATGAAATGACTTCAGATGAAATAGCAGATTTACTTTCTAATTTTAGACCAGAGAAGATAATAAAATTTTTGCGAAACATAGAAGAAGGTGCAGCTAAAGCTGTTAAAGAACTTTTAACCTATAAAGACGATACTGCAGGGGGACTTATGGCCTCGGAATTTGTAGCTATTAAAGAGACAATGAATGTAAAGGAGACTTTAAAATATCTTCAGATAGCAGTAGCTGATGTAGAAACGGCCTATTATCTTTACGTATTAGATAAAAAGAATATTCTAAGGGGAATAATATCTCTTAGAGAATTAGTTATATCAACATTTGATACAAAAATAAAGGATATAATGCATGAAAAGGTTAAAAGCATTCCTGTAGAAATGGATCAAGAAGATGTTGCAATCATATTTGAAAAGTATGGGTTTCAAGCAATGCCTGTTACAAATGAAAGGGATGTAATGCTTGGGATAATTACTGTAGATGATATTATTGAGGTAGTACGAGAGGAAGCAACAGAGGATATCTTACGTCTTGGTGGAGTTAACGAAGGCGAAATAATTGATGGAGCAGCCTTTTCTTCAGTAAAAAGCAGATTACCTTGGCTTTATGTAAATTTATTTACAGCAATACTTGCTGGAGCTACAGTAGGACTTTTTAGTGATACAATTGATAAAGTAGTTATACTTGCAGCCTTCAATCCTATAATTGCTGGAATGGGAGGAAATGCAGGAACTCAGAGTTTAACACTAATTGTAAGAGGTATAGCCTTAGGAGAATTTACAAAAGAAAACGCAAAAAAGGTATTTAAAAAAGAACTATTAGTGGGATTAATTAATGGATTAGCAGTAGGTATAGCAATAGCTGCAATTGGAATTCTATGGACTGGCAAGCCTATATTTGGAGTAGTAGTAGGAGTTTCTATGCTTGCAAATATGTGCATAGCTACCATTGTCGGGTATGTAGTTCCGGTTATATTAAAGAAACTAAAGGTAGATCCTGCACTAGCTTCAGCTGTGTTTGTAACAACCTTTACTGATGTATGTGGTTTCTTTTTCTTTCTTGGATTAGCTACTTTGTTATTAAAGTACTTAGTATAATATTTAATATTAAAGCATTGATATAAGAATATTATACATAAAAAAAATAGAGTTAATATTAACTCTATTTATAAATCTAATTATTTTACAATCTGTAAATGACTTTGTATTGTAAACACATCTACTTCAGTTTCTTGGACTTTATGTTTTATAAATTTAATATCATTTGAGACAATAGTTAACTTGTCAGCAAGTAATGTTCTAAATTCAGTTAAGCCAATAGTTTGATCATAAACAGAGTCCATTGATTTATTTAATTTATCAATCTTAAAAGTTACTCCGTTAAGTTCAACATTAACATCATCAAGTCTAATAGTAACATCATCGAATTTGGAATTAATCTCATCAAATTTTGAGTTAACCTCATCAAAGTTAGAGGCAACCTCATCAAATCTGGAGTCAATAGCATCAAAATTGATATTAACATCGTCAAATCTGGAATCAATAACATCAAACTTGATATTAACATCATCAAATCTGGAATCAATAGCATCAAATTTAGAATTAACATCCCCTCTAAAGCTACTTAATTCGTTTTGCATAGTAGTTTGATTTTTAAGAATCTGAGCTAATATGTTTTCTATTTTATCATCCATTAAGTTTTCAACTCCTTAAATTTTATTCAAGAGCCTATAATTTAGTTTAATATAATTATACTTCAAAAGAACTTAATTTAAAAGCAAATTAAGTTAGCTTAAAGTAACTTATACCATATATTCATATTTTCGAACTGACCACAAATATGACAATGAGTTGTTAATCTACCTCCATAGACATAATCATGTTTGGCAAATACAATATTCATACCTGTTGAAATAGCTCTAGCTGTACTAAAGAGTACTTTATATTTCATTTGTCTTAAATCTTTTTCAAGTTCAAAAATCAAACGCCCAATAAGACCATTCCCAATATGTAACGTGCTCGTTGCGCAATCTGTAATTTCTGCATTCAAATTAATTGGGTTCATATCAGCTGAAGCAGCACTTACTATCTTGTTTTCATAAAGGGCTACTTTAAAATATACATTATGATCCATGGCAAACTTAATATAATCTGAGTTATTTAAAGGGGAGGGATAAGTTTCAAATACTCCATCATACAGTTTTGCTAACTCATCAGCATCTGCTTTTTTTACATCACGAATAGTAAATTGTTCATAGGTTGGATGGATATACTCTTCACTAATATACTCTCTTGATCTAATGAGGACTTCCTCTTCCTCAGGCAAGTGCATGCTCATTTTTCGCTTGGATGTGAGGAATTTGGATAAAAAATAGGCTGGCTGTCCATTAAGAAATTGATCAAGTTTAGCTTCAATTATAAAACCATGATCTTTATACATATCTATATCTTCCTTAGGTATTATAGAGAATATCTTTCCAATGGTTGCTTTGCTTTTATAAACTGTAAGCTGGTTCATTAAATCTCCTAAATCTCCTTTAAAACTTAGGATTTTAATCCTTTGATTAAATGCATCAAATATAATTCTAGCACTTCCATTTTTTATTTATATTTCTTCTACTTGAGGTAAATCTAAAAACATATAGACACTTCCTTTATTTTTATTATCTTGATCTTGTAAAATACTCCCATAATATAAAAGGCGAATTGGATAGCAATAAAATATACCCATTTCATATGGTTATATTTTACCTATCTTTAGCAAGTCCTATACTATCGAAAAAAATGAGTGAGAAATATAAATTGTTGACAAAGTGGTTCTATAACAGAAAAATATAGGAGCATTATATTTAAATAAGTAACAAATAAAAACTCTAATTCATATTAATAAAGTACAAGCTATATTATGGGGATTCTAAGGTGAAGTCTAACTTGTAACTAGAGTTAATTTTAATATGTGACGCCTTTTTTGAGGGCGTTTTAATTAACAAAGGATTTATGGAATACGATAATATGAAAAAATAAGGAGCGATAAATGTGAAGGTAGTTATATTATGTGGAGGGAAAGGAACCCGATTGGGATCAGCTAATGAAATTATGCCGAAAACATTAGCTCTAGTTTCCGGGAGACCAATTATATGGCATATTATGAATATGTATTCAAGCTATGGATTTAATGAATTTATTCTCCCCTTAGGATTTGGTGGAGATAAGATAAAAGAATATTTTTGGAATTATGAGTGGAAAAACTGTGATTTTACAAAACAATTAGGTAGTGAAGATGTTACTTTTCTTAGTAAACCTAATAATTGGAAGGTAACTCTTATTGATACAGGAATTGAAACAATGACAGGTGGAAGAATTAAAAAAATTGAAAAGTTCATTGATGAAGATACTTTCATGTTGACCTATGGTGATGGGTTATCTGACATTAATATAGGTGATCTAGTGAAGTTTCACAAGGAAAAAGGCAAAGTTGTAACAGTTACGGGAGTAGAAAGAAAAAGTCAATATGGAATTTTAACAGAAAAAGATGGTCTAGTGACGTCCTTTGAGGAAAAATCAAAATTGGATGGTATAATAAATGGCGGTTTTTTTGTAATGAATAAAAAAATTTTTAATTATATAGATAATGATGATGAATGTATTTTTGAACAGGATCCATTAAGAAACCTTGTAAAAAGTGGAGAACTGGCAGTTTATAATTTCAGAGGTTATTGGACAGCAATTGATACTAATAAAGACTTGATTCATGCAAATGAAACGTGGAAGGGGTAATAGAAATATGGATAGATTTAAATATTTCTTTTCTCAATACCTTACAAAGGATCTAATGGAGTCTAATGGAGAAGAAACTGAAGTATCCAATATTATAGATGATCTACTACAATATGATGATGAGGGATATGAAATCCCTGATTTTATAAAGAATATACTACAGTTTGATGAAGGTGAAGAGGATGAAAATGAACAAAAAAATGAAGAGTATTATAATGCAAATGATGAGTTGCAGCCTTATGAAGAGGTGGAAGAACAGAAAGAGGAAGATCCAGTTATTATAGAGGGTCAACTACAGTTTGATGAAGACGAAATTGAAGAGTCTGATAGTATAAAGGATCAACCGCAAGCTTATGAAGAAGAAGAACAGAAAGAGGAAGAACCTGTTATTATAGAGGATCAACTACAGGTTAATGAAGAAGAAATTGAAAATTTCAATGTTATGGAAGATACAAAAAGATGCTGTTTCTGTACAATAGTGAGTAATGAGTATCTAATAAAGGTCGTAGCTTTTTATTATTCACTTGAGAGAACTAGCAAAAACTTTCATTTATGGATTTGCTGTATTGATGATAAAGTTTACTCATCTCTTTCAAGACTTAATCTTAAACATGCATCTATTATTCACGTAAGTGCTGTAGAAGATAAGAAACTACTGGCTGTAAAAAATATGAGAAAGATAAATGAGTATTGCTGGACACTAAAAGCAGCAGTTTCAAGCTATGTTCTTATGAAGTGCAATGCAGAATCAGTAATATATTGTGACAGTGATATGTTTTTCTTTTCAGATCCACAGGTTGTCTTTGATGAGTGGGGTGAAGCTTCCATATTTTTATGTCCTCAAAGGGATCTTGAATGGGTTCACAAGATGTATGGAAAATTTCAAGCGGGATTTATAGGATTTAAAAAGGATAGAGAAGGAGTAAATTGCCTTAATTGGTGGAATAAAAAATGTATTGAGTGGTGTTATGGGGAACCTGACTCAGAAACAGGACGATGGGGTGATCAGAAATATCTTGATGAAATTCCTGGATTGTTTTCAAGTGTAAAAATATCAGAAAATTTGGGAGTAGATGCTGCACCTTGGAATACGATATATAATAATAATTTCAATATTACCTCAAGAGATAATGAAGTCTTTATTGAAGGAGATAAATTAATATCCTATCACTTTGCATGTCTTTCCATATTTAACGAAGATGACTATGACTTATGGACCTTTAATTATTTAACAATTAGATCTGCGATTAAGCACAATATTTATATCTCATATATTGAAAGTATAAGGAATGCCATTAATATTATAAAAAGCAGTCTTAATGAAGATACAAAAGCATTATTCAGTAAATCTGATTCTAAAGGAGCTCAGACGTTTTTTAAATATTCAGATTTAACGTTAAATATGGCTAGATACGACGAGTATTATAATTTTTGTACTATAACCAGCAAGGAATACTTGATTAGATGTATGGCACTTTATATTTCTTTAAAAGATAGAATCAACAATTTTAATTTAATGATATGCTGCATGGATGAAACGTCCTTTTCTACATTAAGTAATCTAAAGCTTGAAAATACGACGATTATTAATATCAGCGAAGTAGAGGATGCGGAATTGCTTAGTGTTAAGAAAGAGAGAAGCATTCAGGAATATTGCTGGTCAACTAAAGCAACTCTAGTTCTCTATATTTTAGAAAAATACGGTGTAGATTCTGTTATTTACTGTGATGCAGATATATTCTTTTTTTCTGACCCAGAGCCAATTTTCAAGCTTTGGAAGAATTATGATACATTGATTTGCAACCAGAGGTATCCTGAATTTGAACATGAATATGGAAGGTTTCAGGCAGGCTTTTTAGGCTTTAGTAACAGGAAAACTAGCCTTGATATTTTAAATTGGTGGAAGGAAAAATGTATAGATTGGTGTTCAGCTAAACATGATAGTGAAATGGATAGATGGGGAGATCAAAAATATCTGGATCAAGTACCAAATTTATTTAGCAGCATAAAAATACTAAATGACCTAGGAATAGATGCAGCACCATGGAATCTTATTATTAATAACGATTATAAAGTTTATAAGGAAAATAATACTGTTTTAATCGATGGCTCTGAACTTATGGTTTATCATTTTGGCAGTATGGAAATATTTGATGAATCTACCTTTGATTTATGGAAGTTAGATCCTTTAATTTTCAGTAAAGAGATAATTGATAATATTTATATTCCCTATGTGCATGTTTTAAAAAGAGCTATAGAAGTATTAAAGAAATCTGGATGGGTAGACGTTAAAGAATTATTTAGTAAAGAAGAAGTTACTAAAGCTAAAAATTTGTATAGATTGTAAGTGTAAATCTAAGCTTCTTAACCTGGAGGTATGGTATATGGAAAAGATCAGTCTTATGGATAAGAGGATATTGGTAACTGGTGGATGTGGATTTATAGGATCCTACCTGGTTAAGAGGTTACTCACTGAAGGCTCAAAGGTAGCTATTATATGCAGAGCGGGAACCAAACCCTGGAGACTAGAAGATCAATTGGAAAACATCTCAATATATGAGGTAGATATAACTGATAGCATAAAAGTTGAAAGATGTATCAAGGAGATATGTCCTGAAATAGTATTCCATTTAGCAGCTTATGGAGTGAACTCAGCACAAAAGGAATATATTAAAGCTGCAAACATTAATATTTTAGGAACTATTAATATTTTAAATTCATTAAAGGACACCGGCTGCAAAAGATTTATTAACATTGGCAGCTGTGCTGAATATGGAGATCGAAAAGATATTATGAAAGAAGATATGGATCTACAACCTGTGAGTATCTATGGAAGTTCTAAAGCTTGTGCAACTATAAGTGCTCATCAGATTGCTAGAGAAAATAATATAGATATTATAACATTAAGACCATTTGGTATTTTTGGGGGAGGAGAAGAACGGCATAAGGTTTTTTGTCATATAATAATGTCAATACTTGAGGATAAAGAAGTAAGACTAACATCATGTCAGCAGCTACGAGATTACTGTTATATTGAAAATATAATTGATGGATTGATCTTGTCAGCTAAAAGCGAATTGAAATGTAATATCTTCAATATAGCCAATGGAAGTCTTTTTCCTTTAAAATACTATGTGGATTTGATATTTAAGAATATGAAAACAAATAAAATTCCCTTATATGGTACAGTAGAAAGTCGAAAAAATGAAATGTGGTCACCTTCTGCGGATATAAGTAAAATTCATAATGAATTAGGTTGGAGTCCTAGAATAGGACTTGAGGATGGAATTATAAAAACAATAAAGTGGTATGAAGAAAATAAAAATAAGTATCTTAAGTATCTATAAATAGGAGGCTGGGGGAATGTTAGAATTCCTTGAACAGAATTATAAAAATAAAAATGTTTTAATAACTGGTCATACAGGATTTAAAGGTTCATGGCTAGGTATTTGGTTAAAAAAGTTAGGAGCAAATGTTATCGGTTATGCGTTAGATCCAATCATTAGTAAGAGCAACTTTGTCTTATCTAACATTAGTACTGATATAGTTGATATAAGGGGAGATATACGAGACAGCAAACATCTAAATGAAGTTTTTAAAACTTTTAAGCCGGAGATTGTTTTTCATCTTGCGGCTCAGGCACTTGTTAGGTACTCTTATGAAAATCCTAAGGATACCTATGAAATAAATTTTATGGGTACAGTAAATGTATTGGAAGCGGTAAGAGCTACTCAGGAAACCAAAGCTTTAGTTGTTATAACAAGCGATAAATGTTACGAAAATAATGAATGGGTTTACAGTTACAGGGAAATAGATTCAATGGGTGGTTATGATCCATACAGTTCTAGTAAAGGTTGTATTGAACTTTTGGTTGCGTCCTATAGAAATTCATTTTTTAATACAGCAAAATATAAGGATCATGAGAAAATAATTGTAACAGCACGAGCAGGTAATGTAATTGGTGGTGGGGATTGGGCAGAAGATAGAATTATACCGGACTGCATTAGAGCACTAGAGACGGATGGAGAAATATTGCTTAGGAATCCAGGAGCTGTAAGACCTTGGCAGCATGTTCTTGAACCTTTAGGAGGATATCTACTTTTAGGAACAAAAATATTGAATAAGGATGTAAAGTTTTCTGGAGCCTGGAATTTTGGACCTAATGCGCAAAACGTTATTACAGTTCAGGAAGTTGTAAGCAAGCTTGTAAAAGAGTGGGAAAGTGGAAGATTTAAAGCCTTAAGCCCTGCAGTAGATTCCTTGCATGAAGCAAATTTACTAAGTCTTGATATCAGCAAGGCCAGATTTGGTTTGAATTGGAACCCTAGGTGGAATATAGATGAGACAATAAACAAAACTGCACAGTGGTATAAGAAATATAAAGATGAAAAGGTAATTGATATATGCGAAGCGCAAATCAATGCTTATTGCAGATAGTTATGAGACTATATAATATAATCTAGTAGGAGATGAATCGTTATTTAGCTCCTACTAGATTTTTATACCAGTTTATATGGTTTAATTTAGCCCCCTTTAGTAAAACCTATACATTAGAGGAAGTGATGATATGGGATATAACGTTATAGATTTGATAAATAAAGCTATAAATATTTCAATTAGAAAACAACATATATATGAAAATATAAAACAACAAAAAGGGGATATTCCATATATGGAAATAGTATTAACGGTTCTAATAAAACAAATAGATAAGACTATTAAATATTATGAAATATTGAAGAATGAAGTGGCAAATAAAGATTTTGAAGAGATTGATTTGGGAGTGTATGATAAAATTTCTTTTTTAATAAATGAGTTTAATCAAAAGATCAGTGAACCTCAAATTAATAATGTTAGAAACTTTCTAGAGTTTTCTCTCAATTTAGAAAAAGACACATATGCGTTGTTTATTGATGTACAAGGTAGATTTGTTAAAAATGCAAGTGACATAAATACAAATACATACATAATATTAACGAATATAATTAATAAAAAAGCTGATTTTATCACAACACTTGAAGAGAATATAAAGTGGCGTTAATCTTCTAATAATTCAATAAATGAGTATTTAAGTAGCTACAAGGTTTGTGGTTACTTTTTTAATGTATAGGAAAGTATAGAAAAATTTCTGGTAAAAGTATGTTATATCAACGGGATCAAATTGAAAGTTGAGAGTTGAGAGTTGAAAGTTGAAAGTTTAAGGAACCAAATCAAAGATTCACGGTGTGGCATTATAAATATAAAATGCCAACAGGGAAAAGTGAAAATCAAAATCTATGATTTTGCTTATTGAACTTTCTCCTATAACTCTCAACTTTCAATTTTCCGCAAGGGGCGCCTTACAGGTGTTCACAGGAGCGCCCTTTGGGTGTCAACTTTCAACTCTCCCGAAGGGGTTATGATACAGCCACTATGTTATTTGATTCAAAGAAAATCAAATCCTATACCCCTGTAGTGTTTATTATTAACTTAGTTATTAAGTAGAATATAGAACATTTAGGAAAAAACTACCCCTAGTGTATCAATATAAGAAATATGTAGAATAAGATTGAATTTGGGCGTTTTATAGATTCAAGTAAGTTTAAAGACAACTCTGGTACAAGCCATAGAGAGCAGGTGTGGTAAGATAAGTCTTGTCGCTAAGACAACCCAGAAAACAACAAAAAACGAATGTCGAAAAAGTTGTTGACAGGTCGAAAACAGCGTGGTAAGATAGACAAGTCGCTTAAGGGTGGCAAACAAATTGGTCTTTGAAAATTGAACAGATATTAATTAAGTTAAAAACCAGCAATTCTTTTTTATGAGTAAGTTTTTGAGTAGATTAAACTTTTTATTGAGAGTTTGA
>NZ_PVXQ01000019.1 GCF_002995745.1 Clostridium vincentii
ATAAATCCAACTCCATTCTTTTTATCTTAGCAATAAAATTATAATGGATAATTTATGTATTGGGGAGATGTTTTTACATCTCCTTTATTTTTTTGCTACCTTTGCCTACTAAAATTATACTCTAACATTATTTATTATATGTAGACCTATATATTTAAATGGAGAAGCTTATCTTATAGGAAGTACTACAGATATATATTTTCCTGATAATTATTCTGAGTATGAACCATGAAAAAAATGTTAAAATATAGTAGCTAATATTAATGCTAAATCTATCTAATCAGCTTCAAATCCTGATGTTTCCTATATCTTCTTATATTCTTATCTTATTAATTTCTTATCTTCTGCACTGGGCCTAGGTAAGTATTTGGTGCATAGAAAGTTCATAAAATTTAAAATTATTCTACGTTGCTCCAGTTTCCTCTGAAGAGCTATATAGCCGATTGAACTATGAATTTTTCTCTATTGCCCTTGCCTAAGGATAATAGTCCCCTTAAAGTCCCTTGTGAAATATTAAAGAACGGCCCAACCCTTAAGGTTAAGCCGTTCTTTGTAACTATATGGTGTCCCCAGCAGGAATCGAACCTGCATCTGTCCCTTAGGAGGGGACTGTTCTATCCGTTGGACTATGAGGACTTACTTTATTTAATTACTATTAGATTTTAATATACTTGCTTGACTATGTCAACTCTAATACCACAAAACTAGGGTAGATATTAAATTTCTATTATAACTTCTAAATATTGTTACTACTGCATCCCAGAGGCCACTCCCAAAGAGAAGTGACCTTTTAATATAATTTTAAGCAATATAACGTGAAATCTTATTGTTTCTCTTAAAAAATTTTCTTATAAGCCTAACACATATTGTAATCATAGGCCAAGATGCCGCCGTAAAAGCTGCTACAAGTATCCACTCCTTAAATGATATTCTAGTTAAACTAAATACCATTCTTCCTATAGGAGTAGTAAAGCATAATACGCTACAAGCTATCATAGCTACAACTAAAAACAATTTAAATCTAGTTATTGGAAAGGCCACTCTAATCAAAACTACTAAACTTACTCCTAAGAATACAAGCAAAGCTACTGACCTACAGTGCCTTAAACTTGCTCCTGCTAAATGAGTAGTTACAAAGGCCACTGTTGTAAATCCAACCATTATAATTCCATTTGGAATACTTACAGTTAAAATTCTTTTTAAAAACCCTGATCTTACTCTCCCTGTTGATGGCTCTAACGCTAAGAAAAATGATGGTATTCCAATAGCACAACTTCCTACCAGCGCAGCTTGTATTGGCAGTATAGGATATGGTAATAACATTATGGAGAATACTAAAGATAAACCCACAAAGAAAACTGTTTTTGACAAGAATAATTCAGCAACTCGCTCTAGGTTGTTGATTTGTTTTCTTCCTTCTGCAACAATCTTTGGTAAGGCTTCAAAATTAGACTTTAATAGTACCAGCTGTGCTACAGCCTTAGTTGCTTCTGAACCATTTGCCATAGCAATTCCACAATCTGCTTCTTTTAAAGCTAGTACATCATTTACTCCATCTCCAGTCATAGCAACAGTATGGCCCTTTGATTGAAGTGCTTTTATTATATCTCTCTTCTGATGAGGAGTAACTCTTCCAAAAACAGTATAATTATCTACTACATCCTTTAACTCCTTTATATCCTTAGGTAAGGTCCTCGCATCTACATATCTATCATAACCTTCCATTCCAGCTCTCCTGGCAACAGCAGAAACAGTTACTGGGTTATCCCCAGAAATAACCTTTAAATGTACGCCTTCTTCTTTGAAATATTTTAATACCTTAGGGGCATCTTTCCTAATTACATCTTCTATTAATATTAATGCAGCCTCCTGAATGGTTTCTGTTAAACCTTCTTTTAAACTTAATTGATTAACCTTTCCTAATAATAGAACTCTTTTCCCCTCTGCAGCATCCTTCTCTATTATTTCACTAAATTCCTTATACCTATCTCCTAGTAAAACTTCAGGAGCTCCCATAACCCAAGCACCATACCCCTTCATTATAATTCCACCCCATTTTCTCTTAGATGAGAAGGGAACTTTTTCTATTATAGTTATATCAGGATTATCTTCATATTTTTCTAATATAGCCTTTTGAGTTGGATTTTTGCTAGGGAGATTATGAACTAAAGTACCAAGAACTAAATCTATTTCTTTTTTATCCCTACAACCTAATACTACTACCTCATCCAGGTTAAATGTTCCCTCTGTTATTGTTCCAGTCTTATCTACGCAAAGAACATCTACCCTTGCCAATACTTCTGTTGCTGATAACTGTTGGACTAGAGTGTCATATTTAGCTAATCTAACTACTGATACTATAAATGTAGCACTTGTTAATAAAACTAAACCTTCAGGAATCATCCCGACTATACCCGATACCGTACCTATTGCTGCATCCCTCCAACCTGAATGTACCAATAATATTTGTGTTGCTGTTAAAGCTCCTCCAAGTGGAACTATTAATATTAATAATAATTTTATAATTTTACTTATGGAATTTTGTAATTCTGAGTTAACCGCCTTAAACTCTCGTGCTTCATCTGCTAATTTAGATGAATATGTATTACTTCCAACTTTATTGACCTTTGCATATCCTTCTCCTGTTATAATAAAACTTCCTGATAATATTTCTTGTCCTTCTTTTTTATATACTGGATCAGATTCCCCTGTAAGCATAGACTCATCAACCTCTAATTCATCTGCATAAAGTACTTTGCAATCAGCTAGAATTTGATTTCCACAACATAAACAAACAACATCATCTATAACTAATTCTTCTATAGATACTTCGATTTCTTTACCACTTCTTAAAACCTTTGCATGTGCCATACTTAAAACAGATAGTTTTTCTAAAGTCTTCCTAGCATTAAGTTCTTGAGCTACACCCATAATACTATTTACTACTATTATTCCTGCAAAAATAGCATTTTTAGGTGATCCTGCTAGAATTACTATTGTAGCTAAAATTAAGTTAAGAGAATTAAAAACATTGAAAAAATTTGCCCTAATCATCTGTCCTAAAGTTCTTGATGGAGGTGTTGGTATCTTATTAACCTGACCCCTAGATATCCTAATCTCTACATCTTTATCAGTTAAACCATATATTTCTTCTTTTATATTAAAAGTGTCTCTAATTTTATTTGTTTTTATATTAATACACTCCATAAATTACTCCCCAATACAGTTATATTATTACTTTTTTACATATAACTAATTTTAATTTATCAATCTTAATATACTCTTAAATATTATAGATAAATTATTAAGATATCCTTTAATTTTACTGATTTTATCCTTAATCCTTCTATATTGTAAAAAAAGAAGAGTTTAAATGTACTCTTTTTAATTTTTAGTATAATATGAAACCCCAATACTACCTGGTCCCACATGTATACCTATTATAGGCCCAATAGATTGTATTTCTACTTCTACATTTAATTTTTCACTAAGACGTCTGGCAAGTTCCAACCCTTCTTTTTCACAATTAATGTGATGTACTATAAGTTCTCCCATTCCGTTTTCTTCCATATCTTTTATAACCTTATTTTCAATTACATCAACAGCCTTTTTTTTAGTCCTTACCTTTTTAAAAACAGTAGTACTTCCATTAAAAACTGTAAGTATAGGTTTTATTTGAAGTATAGATCCTACTAATGCCGAAGCTCCACCTATTCTTCCACCCTTCTTTAAATACCTAAGGGTCTCAGGAACAAATAAAAATTTCCCATTACTTTTTACCTTATTAATTATATTAATTACCTCATTTATATCTTTCCGTTCTTCTGAAGCTTTTGCTCCTTGTAATACTTGGAATCCCATCTCCATACAAGTTGTCTTCGAATCTATTATCTTAATCTTGGCATTAGGATATTCCTCTAAAACCATTTCTCGCACAAGATGTGCACTAGAATATGTACCACTAATATTTGAAGACAAAAACACTGCCACAAGGTCATTTCCTTTACTTACTATATCTTTAAATAAATTAATTAATTCTTCTATACTAGGCTGTGAAGATGTTGGTATATGTTCTAATTTTTCCATATCATTATAAAACTTTACATTTTCCAAATCAACCTCTTTATAACTCTTTCCATCTAGTATTACATTCAATGAAATAATTGTTATATCGTATTCTTTTTGTAGTCTCTTTGGAATATAACTTGTACTATCTGTAACTATTTTTACCACTATCCTGCCTCCTAATATTGCTAATTTGATAATACGCAATTATACCATAATTAATATCTGAAATTTATATTTAGTACTACTATTCTCTGATTTTTAATGATATTATTCTTTAAGTTTTAACTTTATTGTAATATACTATTCTATGTTAAACTCTTCATATAAGGAGGATTATATTTATGTTAAGGTTATTATTATTTTATCCTAGATTAGTTTTAAGTGTAATGTTAGTTTCAATAAATCTTATTAAGATTAATTATTTACAGCGTAAAGGTCGAAGTGAGGAACGGAACTCACTAATACATAAAGTTACTTATTCTTGGGCAGCTTTCATTATGAGAATTAGTAATGCTAAAATTACTGTTTCTGGATTAGAAAATTTACCTAACGATACAACCGTACTATTTGTATCTAATCATCAAAGTTACTTTGATATACCCCTTTTAATGAGCGTAATAGATCTACCTAAAGGATTTATTGCAAAAAAAGAGCTGGCAAAATGGCCTGGTATCCATATTTGGATGACATATATTAGATGTACATTTTTAGATAGAGATAATATGCGTAAGTCTGCTGAAGCAATTGTAGAAGGCATTAAAACTCTAAAGAGTGGCTATTCAATGGTTGTTTTTCCAGAAGGAACTAGAAGTAAGGGCGGTGAACCTCTAGAATTTAAAGCTGGTAGCTTTAAACTTGCACTTAAATCGAAGGTTCCTATTATACCAATTACAATAGATGGTACATATAAACTTTTAGAAGCTTATGATAGTAAAGTTAAAGTTTCTTCTATAAAAGTAACAATACATCCAAGTATTGATGTTACTTCACTTACAAAGGAAGAAATCACTGAATTACCACATACAGTAAGAAATATAGTCCTTAATTCTATAACTTAAAAAGGAGACCTCGGTCTCCTTTTAATTTTCTCTCATCACTATTAATTCCTCTAAGCTTTCTTCAATTTCATTTATGGGTAAATTTCCTTTAGTGAGTTCGTCATAAGATTTTTTCTTTAATCTTAAGTAAAAATTTATTCCATCCTTAATTATATCTATACCTTTACTACTCTGCTTTATCATAGTAAATAATACATCTTCTGCTTTATCAAACTTATTTGCAGCTTCATATAATTTAAAAATCTTCATATTTTTCTCTAAAGAAAGCTCATATTTACCCATTTTATCTATTACTTCAATTGCATCATTTAGGTATTCTTCCTCTAAATATTCCTCTTCTATATAAGCTTCATAAAAACTTTCTATAGCTTTTTTATAATATGAAATTTTATTTTCTTCTACATTTATTTTATCAAAAACACTCCCCTGCAGATATAATAATTCTGAAAGAGCAATATACCTTTCAGCATTATATTGATTTTCCCTTCCTATTATATTTATAACATCTGAAAAAGCCATAGTATCAATAGTTACCATATCTAATCCCACTAAAGATCTTATTTCTTTATTTATAATTTTAAAAGCTTGATCTATTTCTCCATTTATAATATTTTTATCTATTTCTATCCTTACTAGCTTTAAACTGCTCTGGACTTCCTTCATATAATCTTTTTTAAGCATTTTCAGGGCCTCCCTTTAATTAACAATGTACATATATTATATAATTTTCTTTTCATTTTTTCTATTTGTTGATAATATATTCTTATAATAACATTTTTCTAATTTATATGCTAAAGGACTATAGGTGATATTATGCAAAAAATAACTTTAAGAAATGTAATAGATATTATTCAGAGAACTCTTAATTCTATTGATGATAGATTTGTAAATCATGGAGAACAGGTAGCTTATATTATGCTTTGCATTCTAAAAGAACATGGCGGATATAGCAAAGAAGAAATCCTTAGAATATGTACGGTTTCAATATTTCATGATATAGGAGCTTACAAAACAGCAGAAAGAGATACACTTCTAGAACTTGATTATTCAACTTCTAATGCTCATTCTGTGTATGGTTCTTTATTTATAAAATATTTTTCTCCTCTAGGAGACCTCTCTAAGGTTATTCTTGGACACCATCTATTTGTTAAGGATCTAGCTAATATTTCAGTTATTGGTATTCCTAATGAAGCTTTACTACTTGGACTTTGTGATTATGTTTCAATAATTAATTTAACCTTAGGTAGTGTAAAGGAATCCTATCTACTTTCAAGAAAAGATAGATACTCTCCAGAACATATATCTTTATTTATTAGAGCGAACAGAAAATATAATTTCACTCAAAAACTTAATAGTGGATCATATATCGATGAACTATATGATTTCCTAGGAAATAGGCTAGTAACTAGGGATGAAATACTAAGTTATGCTAGAATGTTAACCTACTCCATAGATTTTAGAAGTGAACATACTGTACGACATACTATATTAGTCGAGGCAATAAGTTTTCAGTTAGCCAAACTATATGGATTTGATGATGAAAAACTTACTGAAATTAAAATATCTGCTGCCCTCCATGATATAGGTAAAATGAGTATTCCTATTGAGATTTTAGAGAAACCAGATAAGCTTACCTTTGACGAATTTGAAATAATGAAGCAGCATTGTATTATTGGTTATAATATATTAAGTGATCTTAATATTGATGATATACGCGATATAGCTTCCTTCCATCATGAAAAATTAGATGGAAGTGGTTACCCTTTTGGTCTTAAATCAGAAGATTTATCGACTGAAGCTAGAATCGTTGCTATATCTGATATTCTTAGTGCCTTAATTGGCTCAAGGAGCTATAAAGAAAGCTTTCCAAAGGATAAAACCATCGCTATCTTAAACGATATGGTTCATGATAATAAAATTGATGCCAATCTAGTTGAACTAACTATTACTAATTATGACTTTATCATTAGTGAAGCTACCATTGAATCGTCTGCACTTATGAACACCTATAATAACTTAATGAACAATTATCTTGAATTACTTGAATATATTTCTTAAAAAAGAAGCTATCCTCTTTTAAAATGGAACATATATAAATATACTCTTTTTATAAGTGTCTATCATATACGTTCCATTTTTATTTAAGAAAGGCTTCTTTTTTCTATAGTTTATTTTTGCCTTTAGTCAATTAAGGATAAAGTGTGATTTTTCTTTAATATTTTTTTTATATATACTGCTATTTTTAGATTGGCACAATCATTAAAATCATGTAAATGACAGTCTAATAATTCTTCTATTTTTTTAATTCTATATTTTAATGTATTCCTATGTAAAAACAATTTTTCAGCAGTAATAGTAATATTACAATTTTCCTCTAAATAAGTTTCCAAAGTTTGAAAAAGATTGGAATCATTCATAACATCATGGTCAGCCAAAGCACCTAGATTATCTAAATAGTATTCCCTTAAGGTCTCCTTATTTGGAATACTAAATAACAATCCATATATACCTATATCCTTATAGTTTATTACTGTATTTTGTTTTCCTTCACATTTTATAGTTTCAAGAGCTACTTCTGCTTCATTTAGGGATTGCTTCATCATCTTTAGGTCCTTATAGGGATTACCAATACCTACACTAACAGTAATTCCTTCTATTCTATTTGAAACTATCCTTTGAATCTCCCTGAGAGCACTATTTAACCTTACCATACGTGCATCTTCAAACCTATTCAGAAAAATTACGCAATCATTTTTATATATTAGAGGTACCTTCAAACGATATTTTTCTAATATATCCTCTACAATCTTTCCAAACAAAAGCTTAACCTTAGATATTGTTTCCTCATCTTTAATCTCTTTGTTTTTTATAAATCCAGAAAAATCATCTATATCCACAACTCCTATATGACATTCCCTTGAAATGTTATATCCAAAATAATTTATTTTCTCCAAGACATCTATACCAAATTCTCCACTACCAAAAAGTATATTACTTAAAAATTGAGTAAGAGAATTTTCTTCTATATTTGATACTATAATGGCATTACAAATTTCTTGTGAAACTTCAACTAGCTTTGTCTCCCAAGGCAGCTCAAATATTGGTAGTTCAAGTTCATTTGCAACGTCTATAGCCTCTTTTGGAACTTTCTTAATATATGGGCCTACATTTACTATAAGCCCAACTGCCTTTTTATCATTAATTTCTTGAATTAGCTTTATTAATTGACCTGTATCATCCTTTATGGCAACCCCTGTAATATAGACAATTTCTCCCCCTTTTAGCCATTGTCCTATCTCTAGAGGATTAGTAAAGTATTCACCTATATACATCCACTCAATAGACTTTTGTAATCCTCTTTCTCCCCCTACAAGACTCATTTCTTGAAGAGATTTAAATTTTAAAATATCCTTAACCATGATTGACATATCTATCTCCCCTTTTACCAAAACAAATATTTACTTATATATAAATCTTACAATTTATTACTGTGCTTAGTATATTTATATGAAAAAAAGGCGTCTTTATTATATAATAAAGACACCTTTGTCCATTCAATATTACCATACTTGAAATCCAAAAGCTACTTTCTATTCGAGGCATAACCTTTAGTCTTATTTATTTCTACAATTATTCTTTCTACAATATCAATTCTCTTGAAGGGAGTAATAATATAATATCCATCCACATAGGGAGCAATTTCTTTTGTGATCCTAACTGAAATTTTAACAGCAAGCTCTGTAGCTTCCTCCTTAGATACCTCTTTATATAATTCTGTAATCTCCTCTGAAACCTTAATTCCAGAAATCTCATTATTCATAAAGCAAGCATTTCTATAGCTTACAACAGGAATAATTCCACCTAAAATCTTAGCATCTAAAGTTTCCTTAGCTAATTTTAGATTTTTTAATGCTTCCTTAGTTAAAATTGGTTGAGTTAAAAACATACTTACACCACTTATAATCTTCTTCCTTGCTTGATTTAATTCGCTTTCAAAATTAATGGCATTAACATTTAAGGCTGCACAAATATTAAAAGGATTTTTGAATATTTCTTCATTTAGCGTCGTAATATGCTTTGCTAAAACTGCTGAATTGAAGCTAAACATAGTCTTTATTTCATCCTTTTTTGCAGATGGAACTGGATCTCCTGTTACTACTAAAACATTGTTTACTCCTTCAATATTTAATCCTAAGAGTAAAGCCTTTGTAGCATTTATATTTCTATCACGACAAGTCATATGTGGTATAGATGTAATATTAAGCTCCCTTTTTAGCTTGCACGCAAGTAAGCTGCTATCAACTCTTGCACGAGCAATTGGACAATCTGCTATTGTTATAGCATCCACTCCTAGAGATTTCAATATTTTTGCGCCCTTCATAAAGAAATCTATATCTGTGTTCATAGGTGGGTCAAGTTCTACTGCTATAACCTTTTCTCCACTATTTATTTTAATTAAAAATTCATTTTCAATTTTACTCTCATTACTTTCAGATTTAAGTATAACCTCTGCCTTTAATATGTCATCTAAGGTAAAGGTTTTTAATTTTTGCACAGTTTTTCGAATGTATTCAGGAGTTGTACCACAACACCCACCTAAAATAGCCACCCCTTGTGTTGCTATCTTAAGCATTTGATTAGCAAAATAATCTGAGCTGTTATCAAAAAATGTTCTATTATTTACAACTGTTGGGTAACCTGCATTAGGCATTATCGAAACTATTTTATCTTCGATATCAAAATTCTTTATGTAATCTAATAAGTGCTGTGGCCCTGATACACAATTGAATCCAATAGCATCTATTTCTTCAACATTTGATAATTCTTTAAAAATCTTTTTTCCCGAAAGACCAAGCCTTGTAAATCCATCAGGCGACACTGCAAATTCTACTAATATAAAAGCTTCTTTATTTTTACTCTTTATGTACTTTGCAAGATCTTTTAAATATTCATCACTACTAAAAGTTTCAAATAAGAAATTTCCCCCTCCAAGACTTAGAAAAACATCAACTATATCTTTATAATCTTCGAAGAGATTTTCGTTCTTCACAAAAGATATTGGTCCAATATCACAAAATACAAAAGCATCTTTTTCAGAAATAGCTTCAACTGCGATATTATATCCCTTTGTGATAACCTCTTTAACCTTTTCGAAATCACTTTCAAGGTAAATTTTATTTGCCCCAAATGTATTTGTTTTAATTGCTTTACATCCTGCATCTAGGTACTTCTCATGTATCTCTAAAATTAATTCCCTATTATTTAAATTAGATAGTTCACATTTTTTTCCTGCTGAATCAAGCTCTGCATAGTAGGTTCCCATAGCTCCATCAAATATTAGTGGTTGTGTTTTTATATAGTTCCTTACTCTCATTAGTACCTCCATTTTTTGTGATTGATTGCAATGCATTAATATAAATTTGCCCCAATCTACTAGGTGATATGTTTTTATGTGTTATTATTCCTACTGTAATATCTTCATTAGCTTCTAATGGGATAGCAATAATATCTGTTCCATTTAAATCTGAGCTTAAAATACCAGTAGAAATAGTATACCCATTCAATCCAATTAATAAACTAAATAATGTTGCTCTATCACTTACTTTTATACTCTTTTTATGAGATAGAGTACTTAAAATCTCCTCTGAAAAATGAAAGGAATTATACTCACCTTGCTCAAAGGAGAGGTATGGATAATCTTCTAACTCCTTCAAAGAAATCTTTTTTTTCTTTGCAAGAGGATTTTTAATACTTATAAACACATGAGGTTTCGCTGTAAATAATTTATTAAAAATTAAGCTATTGTCTTTAAATAGCTTATTAAGTATCTTTGAATTAAACTCATTAATATACAATATACCTATTTCACTTCTAAGATTTTTAACATCTTCAACGATTTCATAAGTCTTAGTTTCCCTCATTGTAAACTCATATTCATTAATTGCATATTCCTTAACTAAGTCAACAAAAGCATTTACTGCAAAAGCATAATGCTGAGATGATACGGAAAAATGTTGTGGTGAAGGTTTTGCATTTAGATATCTATTCTCTAAAAGCTCTGACTGTTCAACGACTTGTCGTGCATATGCTAAAAATTCCGAACCCTCAACAGATAGCTGTATTCCTTTATTTGTTCTAGTGAAAATATTTATATTTATTTGATTTTCAAGTTCTTTAACTGCATTAGATAAGCTTGGTTGTGTCATAAAGAGGCGTTTTGCGGCTTCATTAATTGAGCCATATTTTGATATTTCTATAACATATTTAAGTTGTTGTAATGTCACGGTATCACCCGGCCTTCCTTATTTTGAAGGTTGCATCATCTTTTGAGGATTCCTTGTTTGAATCCATATAACTCCAGGCCCAACGAATTTACAAACCAAGCCTTCTTTCCCTGCAATTGAACCGAAAATTCCTGACATTAGTTTCGTAGAATATCCCATATTGCTATCCCACAAAACTAGATGAGCTGAATCTACTATATAATTTTCTCCTGGCATGAGTTGCTTTTTATGAATAGCTCCATAGGCGCTTATAAATAAAGTTCCGTGCCCAGATGCCTCCATCTGTATCAAACCTTCTCCTGATAGTAGCCCATTTATTCCGCCAGATTTAGTATTAACCATAATTCCTGAAGTAGATGCTAAAAAGCTAGATTTTCCTAATCTATAATTTCTTGAACCATCTAATTCAACCATTTCAATATCACCTAAAAATTGAGGAGCTAAAAGTAATTCTCCATCCCCATTTGATCTAAACTTTTGAATGAACATGGACTCCCCTGAAAAAACTCTTCCAAGAGTTTTACCTAAGCCTCCAGTTTTAGCCTTCATTTCGAAAACATCACTCATAGATACCATAGCCCCAGCTTCAACTATGTACTCTTCCCCTCTACAAGCATTAATTCTCAATACTTTGTTTGTATTTCCATACATTAACTCATACTTTTTTTCCATTATATTTCCCCCTTTATACAATTACTTAAATTGTATTTTATTCGATTTTAATTGTCAAATAAATTTTGATTAGATCTTGATTACCTATAATTTCATTATTTTGATATACTACAATTCTTTAATTGCTTCCTTTCATTAAAGAAAGCTCTATAAGAAAGATACGTTGCCATCATAGTCGCTATAGATGAGGATGAAATAATCATAAAGGTAACCATTATTTGAAACTTTATTGCCATGAGTGGAGAGGCTCCTGCTAAAATAAGTCCTGTCATCATTCCAGGAAGGGATACTATTCCTAAGGTTTTGGCCGAATCAATGGTTGGTATAATAGCTATTTTTATACTTTCCCTTAATATCCCACTAGCTGCTTCCTTAATATCTGCCCCTAAGGATAACTTAACTTCCACCTCTTCACGCCTATTTTTAAAGGAATTATTTAAATTTCTATAGCTAATTCCAATTGCAACCATGGCATTACTTACTACCATTCCAGCCACAGGTACAATTTCATTAGCAACGAAGTTAAGTGCCCCTGATACTACTAGCACTGACATTGTTACACTAGTTCCAAGGAGTATAGAAATAAAGGATATCTTAACTACATTTTTAATTCCTTCGCCTCTTTTTTTAGTATTAACAGCTGCATTTACAATCATTATTAATACTATTAACAGGGTGAAAATGGGATTTTCTAATCCAAAAATTCTCTCTAAAATATACCCCACTATTGCAAGTTGAATAACAGCTCTTAAAACACTTATTATTATTTCCTTCTCTAAAGCTAGATGTTCCTTATAAGAAATAAATATAGGAATTATGATTAAGGTTGATGCTATAATTAATGACCTTGTATCCATTATCTTATCCCCTCCACCTTTTCTATACTTCCATTTGATATTGTTATTCTTTTATTAAAAATCCCTTCACTTTGTTCCAAGCTATGAGTAACCCAGATTACCGTAACCCCTTCTTTATTTATATCTTTTATATACTCCTCCACCACCTGAGCATTTACTGTGTCTAAGGCCGAGGTTGATTCATCTAATAATAGTATATCCGGTATGTACATTAAATTTCTTGCGATGGCTATCCTTTGTTTTTCTCCCCCTGATAGAGAATGTATATCCTTGTCCAAAATTCCTTTATCTAAATTAAATCGTTCCAACAAAGCTGAAATCCTATTCTTATTTGTACTTTCTTTACGTATTTTAAAAGGAAATTCCAAATTTTCAAATACCTGTTCCCCAAAGAGATGTGGGGATTGAATGCAATAGCTTATGTTTCTTCTTAGGTCTAGAGGATTACATTCCTTATAGTTTTTTCCTCTATAATATATATCCCCCTTTGATATAGAGATTAAATCTGCACATATCTTTAAAAGTGTACTTTTCCCACAACCTGATGAACCTACTATCGATATACAATCTCCCCCTTCTACATCAATATTAATATTATTCAATATTTTATTATTATCTACTTCATAAAATATCCCTTTTATATTAAGTATCTGCATATTACCCCTCCTTGTTATTATCTATATATATTCTACTCTAAACTTTTAAGTTTTGTTTAAGCTTTCAATTATATACTTTAGTTAATTAATAAAGGAATAGTTCTTATATCAATTAATTAAATTTATGGAGGTAATAATAATAACTAATAAAAAAGTGTTTAAGATCTTTCTAGATATTATAATGACAATACTTTTTGTTCTCTTAATGAATTTACATGTAACAGGATTGGTCTTCCATGAGATAGCTGGAATTGCAGTTTTTGTTTTTATTTCAATTCACTTGATTTTAAATTTCTCTTGGCTAAAGGGTATTACGGCCAATCTTCTTAAAAAAAATGAGCTCAATACAAAAAGAAAATTAATGTATGCTTTAAATATTGGTCTGTTTGTTTCTATAACAATAATTGTAGTTACTGGAATCATGATATCTATGTATCTATTCCCATCAACTTCAAGTACTCCTTTTATTAAATCAATTCATAAAGGGGCTTCCTTTATGGCTCTTGGACTTATTGGTATCCATGTAGCTCTTCATTTAAAGTATTTAGTGGCTGCCTTTAAGATTATTTTTATACACTTTGGAGATAAAAATGTAAAGAAGGTCATTGCTCGATGTTTTATAGGATTAGCAATTTTACTTGCTTTATATATACCTTTGTCAAAATATCTTTCAATTAATTCTCAATCAGAGTTTGCTTCCGGTAGCACTCCGCCTGGTAAAACTGTCCCTAATTCTTCAGGAGAGCCTCCTCAAAATCGTAGAGATAGTAATGACACCACCAACACTGATGATAGTTCAATTACTCAAGATACCACTGATCAATCAGTTAATCTATCTGATTACTTAGATAACCTAACCTGTACTGGTTGTGGAAAAAGCTGTTCCCTACTAAGCCCTCAATGTGGGAAAGGGGAACAACAAGCAGAAACTGCTACTACCAATTATGAAGTAACGTCTTCAGTACAATAATTAATAAAGAGCGAATTTAATATAAATTCGCTCTTTTTGCTGATGATTTTTGTTATTAATAATTTACTGTTGTAGGAGATATATCTTTTCAACATCTTCCTCTCTAAGAGAAGATCCTACCTTGTATTTATAAGCCAAAGCCATACCCCTTACAATCACTTCCTTATTATCTTTATCCATAGCTAAGACAATATTATTGTTAAATATTTTTGTAACATTCATTTTAACCTCCTATACGCTATATCTTTAACTAATGCTTCCTATTTAATACTTATTTTTCCTTGATTGCTTTTTCTAATTCCAAAAGATGTGCCTTCACCTTTAATCCACCTCTATATCCAACTAGCTTACCACTGGATCCGATAACTCTATGGCAAGGAATAAAAATAGGTATAGGATTTTTATTGTTTGCAGACCCAACAGCTCGGCAAGCCTTAGGATTACCAATTGTCTCTGCTACTTCTTTATAGCTTTTTGTTTCTCCATAGGATATAGAACATACGCAGGTCCATACATTTTTCCTAAACTCAGTTCCTGAAGGAGCTAGAGGCAAAGAGAATTCTTTACGGGTCCCCTGTAAATATTCCTTGAGCTGATTATTTGCTTCTCTTAATATATCAGTTTCTTTAATAATATATTCTTCTATGTAACAATCTATCTCAAAAAATAAATTTGTAATATCCCCATCCTTTTCAACAATTCCAAGTCTGCCAATATCAGTATTATAATAATAAATATTTCCCATAGTTAAGATATCTTTTCCCATTTAACCCCTCTCCTTTTACATCAACTTTTAGATAAAGTTTATCGCTTCGTTAATTTATAGTATAGCTCTTATTCTATAAAAATTTAATAATCTTATCACAAACTATGTTATTATCTTTTATAAGAAGTTTTATATTTAAAGGAGATTTTTATGTTTGAAATTCTTATACCATATATACTTGCAATTAATTTAATTGGCTTTATTATCATGTTTATAGATAAGAAAAAAGCCGTTCATCGAAAATGGAGAATAAGTGAAAGCACACTTATTACTATCTCAATTTTAGGTGGTTCCATCGGAATGCTCCTAGGAATGCATTGTTTTAGACATAAGACCAATCACAAAAAATTCACCCTAGGGGTTCCAGCAATACTAATAGTTCAATTAGGGATAATACTATTTTTTCTCCAAAGGTAAAAATAGTAAAGAAGCTGTGTTAAATAAGAATTAACTTACTTAACACAGCTTCTTTTTCATTTCTTTAAATAATTCATAATTATATTCTGTTCTTTTCTAAAGAAATATTAACTTCAATAAGCATTCCATCTACGCTCATCTCCACACAAAGGACCTTATCAGAGTTAGAACTTGCTGTAAATTCTCCCTCAATAAGGGTCGGTGTAGATATATCTACTTCTATATTATCCTTTGAAAAATTCATTGCAACATTCGCTGTTAACATATTAACAAGTTCTGATATAGCACTTTGAGGCAACTCATCGAATTTCTCTACAGGCATCCCCATCATCATTATTGATGCGATTTTCATTGCAGTATCAACACTCATTCCGTAAATAATATTACCTTTGACATCTCCGATAATGCCAATAATAATCACAACTCCTCGGCTTTTTATATATTTACCCTTTACGCTAATCCCATTTTTCTCAATATTATTTAACCCGAGTTGAGGTAATATATTGCTAAAGGCTTCTAGTACTGGATTTACATGATTGACATCCATTCTCCATCACCTCTCTTAAACCCTATATTTATTGCTAAATCTCCGAATTGAGATTTAACATTTGCAGAGTAGGTATTCTCTAATTCTGCTTTTGATATATTTATTGATTCACCATGAAATGTAGTTGGTGGAGCAACTCTTAACCCAAATAGCTTATTTTTCTTATTTATCATTGAACATGCGTTTCCTGCGAACATATTAGCTATTTCTGACATAACATTAAGTAACTCTTCGTTATTTTCAGGCTCTCTTTTTAACAATACTGCCGCAAGACTCTTTGCTGTTCCAAAGGACATATCCAAAATTAATCTACCTGAATATTTACCTGTAATACCCATAACTATTGATATACCTTCACTATGTATGGCGATGTCATCATTACTTTCATCTGTAATTTCTGGCATTGTCTTTGTAAGCCTATTGAAAAGGTTTAACACAGCTTCCTTAAATACGTTTGAATATAATCCTTCTAGCTCTAGATATAATTCCTCATCTGCCATAACTCTATTTATTAATAATGATAATTCTTCTTGATCAACAGGTTTTTGAATATATCCACATACATGAGTTTTTTTCGCTTTTCTTACAAGCTCCTCATCCATCATTGAGCTAACAATTATCACTTTAATATCTTTATTGATTTTATGAATTGCCCTTGTGCATTCAAATCCATCTGTTCCTGGAAGAGTCATATCCATAGTTACTAGATCAGGTTTTAGTCTACTAACTTCTTCAATAACTTCCTCTAAGCATTTTGCCTCACCAACTACATCAAATCCACTTTCAGTTATAATATCTCTTAGCATTGCTATTTGAAAAGGCGAGTCATCGACGATTAAAATCTTTACATCCTTCATAATTCCATCTACCCCTTTAGTTTATTTTTCATCCTCTAATCATTATATTTAATAATTAGGACTTATTCAACATTTCTTGTAAAAAATTGAATAATATTTTTTTCTTCATTATGATAATGTAATATTATCACAATGAAGTTTTATTGTTCTAGATTAAATTTTGTACCTCTCTAAATCCTTTTTGAATGTTTGTGTAATACCTTTGAAATCACTTATATTATCGATAAGTTTTTTTATTTCATTAGTATAATTTGTTACATTAGCACTTACCTCTTCAGAAGATGCTGAATTTTCTTCCGCAATTGCAGCTAAGTTTTCTACACTATCATAAACACTTGCTATAGAATCTGCTTCAGTATTAAGCTTATTTATAGTTTCTATCATAGAAGTAGCGACGCTTTTCACAGATTCATTAGCCTCAAAACTCTTGTTCCTAACAATTCCCAAGTTATCAGTTTCCTTTTCCAATACATCATACTGAATTTCTATCTTGACTACTAAGGATTTTATTTCACGAACAAATTCTTCTAAATTAGAATTAATTTCTTTAACTGCATCTTCAGATTGTTCAGCCAAATTTCTTATTGACTCAGCTACAACAGCAAATCCTCTGCCCTGTTCACCTGCTCTAGCAGCTTCAATGGATGCATTTAAAGCTAACAGATTAGTTTGTTCAGATATTCCTGAAACTATAGAAACAATATTAGTTATATCCTTAGCCTTATCTTCAAGCTGTGTACCTTTAACCTTAACTTCATTAAATTTTTCTAATGAAGTCAAAATGTTTTTACTAGCACTATCTACATTTTCATAACTATTATTTATTTTGTTCATTACATCTTCAAGTTGTAATTTATTTGCATTTTCATTTTTAACTATGCCCTTTAAAGCCTCAATATTTCCATTTAGTGATTGTGCAACAACATCTGTATTCTCAGCCTGCATGATTGCACCACCTGCTACCTGTTCAACAACACCTCCGATTTCATCAGAAGTATGTCCCATAGCCTCAGATATCTTATTAATGATATCTACAAAAGTATTCATCTCATCTGTAACGCCTTTAAATCCAACGAAGTCAGTTTGTATAACTTTTTTATGAGTCTTAAGTAGTCCATATATTTCTTCAAAGAAATCATTTGTACTAATTTTTCCATCAATATTATATTGATTATTTATAATTCGTCCAAGTTCTTCTTTTATTTGATTAATAGGAGACATCATTAAAGATACTCCCACAAAAGCTGCAAGTCCTGATACAGAACTTCCAATTAGTCCTTTGATAAGGTTATCAATACCTAGCAATGGAATCATTACTATCGCAGATATTATAAAGGTGAATACGCCTGCTTTAGCTCCAAAGTTTTTCATAAATCCTAGAGAAAGTACTCTATTGAAAAAATATTTTTTGCTATAATATATATCTTTATCAAAAGTGAGTTTCAATTTTAATTCACTGTCAGTTTTTAAAATCTGTTCTATCTTTACCTTTTCATTAAAATGTTCACATGTCCCATCTAGCATACCAAGAAAATAATCAAACATTCCTCTAGATGATTTGTAACTAAATATAGCTTCGGTTCTTGAAATAGCTTCTATTCCAACTAATGGAGGCTTAGCTCCAGCAAATTTTTTAGTCATTACTACATGTACATCAAACATAGATTTTAAAAACGAGTATGCATTCTCATGATCAAAAAAGGCAGGATAATCATTACTGAAGACTTTTATATTATCTTGACCAATTTTTCTCCACAGCAACCCGATTCCCATATTTTCCTTTTCTGCAATGTATTTAATTATTTTTTTTACTTCTCCATCATCAACATTTTCAATAGGCGAAAATATTTTGCCGCTACCCCACCCAATATTATTCATGGCTTTATTAACTGTCTCATCTCCAAATAATTTTCTATTGGTTTTCATCCACGTTGATACTACTGTTCCTTTCATTAATATTTATCCCCCTTAAGATTATTTATAAAAATCAACTTTTTATTTTCATTGAATAATTTCATTCAATTATATAATATTTTACTTCTATATAGTAATTATTATTATATATTATATTGATGCAATTTGGAATTTAATTTATTTATATTTAACATTCTTATCAAAAGAATATTTTCACTTCTGGGTCAAAAACATATTTGTTTCAATTTATAGATATATTTTCATATTTTATAAAATATCATTATTGTAGTTTATAGCTCTATATGTTATTATGTCCATAATATAAACATTTGTTTAGTATTAGATTAATAATGAATTTTATTAAAATTTCACATATTATAAGTTATTAATTTAAATTAATAGGGAGGATAATTTATGAAAAAGAAACTACTTTCAGCACTATTGGCTTCTGTTATGACCATTACTCTTCTTTCTGGCTGTGGAAAGAGCACTACTGATGATAGCATAATTAAAATAGGAGCTATCGGCCCATTATCTGGAGCTGCTTCAACTTACGGTATATCAGTAAAAGAGGGTGCTACCTTACTTGAAAAAGAAGTTAACGATGCAGGGGGCATTAATGGAAAGCAAATCAAGTTTTTCTTTGAAGACGACCAAGCTGATCCCAATTCAGCACTACAGGCCTTTAATAAGCTAGTTGATGATGAAAAGGTGTGTGCAGTATTAGGAGGAGTAACATCAGGGGCAACCCTTGCAATAGCTCCTAACGCAACTTCAAGAGAAATACCAATGATTACTCCAACAGGAACAGAACCAACTATTACAAATCTTGGTGGAGAGTATATGTTTAGAGGATGTTTTGTTGACTCATTCCAAGGCGAAGCTCTTGGAAAATATGCTACAGAAACATTAGGAAAGAAAACAGCTGCAGTTTTGTACAATGCAGGCTCAGATTACTCAAAGGGAATAGCTGACAGTTTCAAAACAAAATTCGAAGCCGAAGGTGGAACAATAACTGAATTCCTTACTTATAATGACAAGGATACTGATTTTAAAGCTCAATTAACAAAAATCAAGAGTGATAATCCAGATGTATTAGTATTACCTGATTATTACAACGTTGTTGGACTTATTGCTAAGCAAGCTAGAGGAATTGGTATTGAATCACAATTTCTTGGTGGAGACGGTTGGGAATCAGAGGATCTAGTAAAAATTGGTGGAGATGCTGTAAATGGTGCATTATACATTAATCACTACTATTCAGCAGACACAGAAGAAGTAGTTAAGAACTTTGTTGATACTTATAAAGAAGAATATAATAAAGAACCTGATGCCTTTGCTGCTCTTTCATATGATACAGCTAAAATTCTAGTTAAAGCAATTGAAAAAGCTGATAGCACAGATGGAGATGCAATTAAAACTGCTTTAGCCAGTATGGAAATGGACAGTGTTACAGGTAACATTAAATTTAATAGTGATAGAAGTGCTATAAAATCTGCAGTAGTTATTAAAATTGATGCAGGAAATAAAACTTTAGCTGATAAAATTAATCCTTAAATATTATAGGAGGAGTACTATACAATGGAATTTTTACAACAACTTATTAACGGGCTAGCTTTAGGTAGCGTATACGCCCTCCTAGCATTAGGTTATACGATGGTATATGGAATTATACAACTTATAAACTTTGCACATGGTGAAATATATATGATAGGAGCCTTCGCAGGCTTCTATTCTTCTACAACCCTAGGCTTATCACTAATACCAACCTTATTCATTGCTATGATAGCCTCAGGTCTGGCAGGTATAATAATAGAAAAGATTGCTTATAAGCCATTAAGAAATTCACCTAGAATAACTTTGCTTATTACAGCAATTGGAGTATCTTTATTTCTACAAAATGGTATGAGAATATTAGTAGGTTCTAATCCTAAGCCATTTCCTGATTTACTTCACGCGGGGTCAATTAATATAGGAGCTATCCAAATTGAATGGAAAACCATATTAATGATTGCAGTTTCTGCTGCTCTTGTCTTAGTACTTCAATTTATTGTTTACAAAACAAAGGTCGGGAAAGCAATGCGAGCATCTTCCCAAGATATGGAAGCGGCTTCCCTTATGGGTATAAATGTTAACAATACTATTTCTCTTACATTTGCTATAGGCTCTGCCTTAGCTGGTATTGCAGGAGTTTTAGTTGCAATTTCATATCCTAGCATTACGCCTTATATGGGAATTATGCCTGGACTTAAATCCTTTGTCGCAGCAGTACTTGGAGGAATCGGAAGTATACCTGGTGCTCTTGTTGGAGGAGTTGCTATTGGAGTAATTGAAACATTTTCAAAAGCTTATATATCAACTAATTTCTCCGATGCAATCGTATTTGGAGTTTTAATTATAATACTTTTAATTAAGCCTTCCGGTCTATTAGGTAAAAAGACCCATGAGAAAGTGTAGGTGTTACATATGAAAGAATTTTTAAAAAAGAAATCTATCCTAATTTTATTGGGATCTTTAGTTGTCTATGCTATTTTAATGGGGTTAATTAGTACTAAGGTAATAAATTCCTATTATGCTGGGATTATAAATTTAGCTTTGATTAATATTATATTAGCAGTTTCCTTAAATTTAATTGTAGGTTTTACTGGTCAATTGTGTTTAGGTCATGCTGGATTTATGTCAATAGGAGCTTATGTTTCAGCAGTAATTACGCAAAAAGCAGGCCTTCCATTTATAGTTTCAATAATTATGGGTGCAATAGTTGCATGCTTATTTGCAGCCTTAATAGGATATCCTACCCTAAAACTTACAGGAGATTATTTTGCAATAACAACCCTAGCTTTTTGTGAAATTATTAGAATAATTCTTATGAATATTGATTTTGTTGGTGGGGCTCGTGGCTTCACAGGTATTCCAATAAAAACTAATTTCACAGTTGCATTTCTATTTGCAGTTATTGTAATAATTATTATTTATAATATAATTCATTCGTCACAAGGGCGCGCAATGCTTTCCATCCGTGAGAATGAAATAGCGGCTGAATCAATGGGAATTAACGCATTTAAATATAAAATGATGGCATTCATCATAGCAGCCTTTTTTGCTGGACTAGCTGGTGGACTTTATGCCCACTATATGGGATATATCCAGCCATCATCCTTTGATTTTAACAAATCAATAGATTTCTTAACCTTTGTTGTATTTGGTGGTATGGGGTCTCTATCTGGTTCAATTATTGCTACTATAATATTAACCTTTTTACCAGAACTTTTAAGGGGAATGGCCGAGTACAGGATGCTAATATATCCATTAGCACTAATACTACTTATGATATTCAGACCTCAAGGATTATTTGGAGACAAAGAAATTTCTCTTAAAATATTTAAAAGATTTAATAAAGACAGTAAGAAATTATAGAATTGAAAGGAGGCTTAATCATATGTTGAATGTTGAAAATTTATCGATTGAATTTGGTGGCTTAAAGGCAGTTTCTGGTCTTGACCTTACTGTAAATGCTGGAGAAATCGTTGGCTTAATTGGACCTAATGGAGCTGGTAAGACTACTGTTTTTAATATGTTAACTGGTGTCTATAACCCAACTGATGGTAAAATTTCTTACCTAGGTGAAACCATTAACGGGCTTAAGCCTTATAATATAACCAAAAAGAAAATAGCACGAACCTTTCAGAATATAAGACTTTTTTCCAATCTTACTGTTCTTGATAATGTAAAGATAAGTTTTAATTATAGAGTGAAATATTCTTTAATTGATTCTATTGTTAGAACTCCTAGATTTAAGAAAGAAGAAGAAGATATCACAAATAGGAGTATTGAATTATTAAAAGTCTTCTCACTAGATAGTAAAAAGGATTCGTTAGCTAAAAATCTTCCTTATGGAGAGCAAAGAAAACTTGAAATAGTAAGAGCACTAGCGGCTAAACCATCCTTATTATTGCTAGATGAACCTGCTGCTGGAATGAACCCGCAAGAAACAGTTGATCTTATGTCTCTTATAAATTGGATTAAAGAAGAATTCCATATATCTATTTTGTTAATAGAGCATGACATGAAGCTAGTTATGGGAATCTGTGATAAAATAGCAGTTCTTGATTATGGAAAAAAAATAGCTGAGGGGACTCCGATTCAGATTAAGAACAATCCTAAGGTAATTGAAGCCTATCTTGGAGAGGGGGCATAAAAAATGCTAAAATTAGATAATATTAATTTATATTATGGTGTAATTCATGCATTAAAGGATATTTCTCTTGAAGTAAATCAAGGTGAAATAGTAACTTTAATAGGCGCTAATGGGGCTGGTAAAACTTCAACTCTTAGGGCTATCTCTGGACTGCAACCAATAAAATCAGGTACTATTACGTTTAAAAATTCATCATTAAATAAAATTCCAGCACATAAAATAGTTTCCTTAGGTCTTTCTCATGTACCTGAAGGAAGAAGAGTTTTCGCCGCTTTAACAGTTAGGGAAAATTTAGAATTAGGTGCTTACTTAAGAAAAGATAAAGCTGAAATAAAGAAAGATATGGAAATGGTCTTTTCTAAATTTCCAAGATTAAAGGAAAGAGAAAAACAACAATCAGGTACATTATCCGGTGGTGAACAACAAATGCTTGCCATAGGTAGAGCTTTGATGAATAGACCAGAAATGCTTATTCTAGATGAGCCATCTATGGGTCTAGCACCTTTAGTTGTAAAAGATATTTTTGAAACAATCGTAGAAATCAACAAGACGGGCACAACTATACTTTTAGTTGAGCAGAATGCCAATATGGCCCTCACCATTGCTAACAGAGCTTATGTACTTGAAACTGGTACAATAGTTCAATCTGGTGATGCTAACGACCTTCTTAACGATGATAGCATAAAGAAGGCATATCTAGGAGAATAATATATGCAAAATAAGAGTGTCTACCTTACTTTAGGATACACTCTTATTTTTTATTCATTTTATAATTACAGTAACATAAGGTATTTATAGGAGATGATTATTATATTAAGCGTTGATTCAAGATTTACTAAATTTATGGCCGAAGATGAAAATGTGATTTATGAATTAGCAGAACCCATTGAAGTAGCTATTGAAAATAGAGGTGAAAAGTTACTTCAAAGAAGGAAATTGTTCATTAGTAATATTGGGAATTTATATTTTTACAATGAGGAAAAAAGCAGTTTTTTTTACTCAAATGCAAAAACGATTACAAAGAATATCTATTATAAAATTAAAGATGGATATGCACTTTGTTCATTAAAACATTTTATTGTCTTTGCAGAAAAGAAAAGTATTATAGCCCCTAATTTATTCATAGGCTGTACTATCAAAATACCTGTTAATGATATGGATTTTATCCAAAAGAATTTATCCTTAGGGTTATTCTTCGAGAAGGATGCTATTGCTGAAAATCATGAAGATATATCCCCTGAGTCATCAGCTAATATTATTTTATCTGGAGAGCATCTAGTTAAAGAATATGGTGATTATAAAGATAAATTTACTGCTCTTAATGATGTTACAGTTAAAATTGAAACTGGAGATTTTGTTTGTATTATGGGTCCTTCTGGTTCTGGTAAATCTACCTTAATAAATAACTTGTCAACTATTGATACCCCTACAAGTGGAGCCGTAAAGTTTAAAGGGAAAAACTTGCTCTCTATGGGTGAAAAAGAAATGAGTAACTTCAGATATAAAAATCTTGGTTTTATATTTCAAGACTTTAACTTAGTAAATACACTAACAGTTAAAGAAAATATTGCATTGCCTCTTATTCTAGCGGCTGTTCCAAGAAAAGAAATTGAAGAGCGTACAAGTGAAATAGCTGAAACATTAAATATCACTGAAATCTTAAAAAAATATCCTAGTCAGTGTTCAGGAGGACAAAGGCAAAGAGTTTCATGTGCAAGAGCTCTAGTTACTAATCCTCAAATAATAGTAGCTGATGAACCTACAGGAAACTTAGATACTAAAAATTCCCATGAGTTTTTAAAAATGTTGCAGAATTTAAATGAAAAAAATGGCACTACAATCCTTATGGTTACCCATGATAATATGATCGCTAGTTATTCTAAAAAACTTATTTTCATTAGAGACGGTAAAGTAGCCGAAATCCTTGAAAAAGATTCATCTACACAAAAAGAATTTTTCTATAAGATTGTTGATGTTACTTCTGGAGAATCTCAAAATCTATTAGATATACTATAGGAGGTACTTTATGGGGATATTAAGATATGTTCGTATAACTTTTTTAAGAGATTTCAAAAAAAGTTTCTTTTATATTCTTGCTGTAATATTTTCTATTGCATTAACATTTAATACCTTTAATGTAATCTTTAACCCTAATATTTTCGAACAGAAAGGTTTAGACTATACTATTATGGGTTTACTTGGTTTTATTATACAAGCTGTAGCTAGCTTACTTATGTTCTTTGCAAATTCCTATTATATTGAAGAAAAAATGACTGAATATGGTGTAATAGCCCTAACAGGAAAATCTGTATATGAAATTGGTGGCATAATGCTCCTTAGAAGCTTTTTTAGCAGTGGCATATCTATTTTTTTAGGCTGTGCTCTAGGGGTAATAACTTCTCCTTTAATAACTGCAAGAATGTATTCTATATTAAATTTCTATGGAAACCCTAGTTTTTTATCCTCTATAGGTCTTGCCACTACTTTTTTACTATTATGTGTGCAATTCACGGCGGTCACATTAATTAATACAGGTTCCATCTATACTAAAAACATTACTGAATTAATGAATTATAAAAGTGTCCCTTTTATCTCTGATAAAAGAAATTTAAAAGTAAACTCAAAGGTTTATGTTATTGTATTCTTATTACCTATAGTTGTATTTTTTCTTCCTATTATTGCTAAAGATAAAATAAAATTATTACTACTTGTTATAATCTTAGCCAGCTATGGAACCCAAGGAATAGTAAGGTATTTTATTCCTGATTTATTGTATAAATATAGAACTAAACGGTTAAATACTAATAAAATCAGAATTATTTCTATTAGTAATTTATACCGATCTATACAAAAATCTGTCGCATTAATTTTAACTTTAATTATCACTGCTACCCTTACCATAGCACTTTCATGTACTTATGAATCTGGAAGTGTATTAAATCTTATTTCTCTTACTTGTTTTATTGTTTCAGTTGTAGTTCTGAGTTTAACTACAGTTTATAAGTTTTTGGCAGAATCATCAGGTAGGAGAGAAAATTTTATTCAACTTAAATTGCTAGGCTATACAAATATGGAAATTTTAAAAATTATTATTGAGGAAGTTGTACTATATTATGGAATAATTCTATCAATAGCCTTAGCTCATATATTACTTATTATCATAACAAGTAATTCTGCAGGATATTTATCTACAACTGTTGGATTCAAAATTGTTCTAGGATTTATATTTACATTTGTTTTTACAGGTTTCATTTCATTCCTAGGATACAAAAAAGTTGCATTGTAATTAAAAATTAAGCCACCTTAAAAATTAATTTTAAGGTGGCTTAACTTTCGTCATTTTACATTAATTGTATTTTATGATTATATATATTATCTACCCTATATAATTTAATTTTAAATTGCTTTATATTTTATCAATGCGTTATATATTCCATCATTTGAAACATCATCAGTAACATCAAATGCAATTTTTTTAATTTCTTTAGTCCCATTGCCCATTGCAATTCCGTATTTAACCATCTTTATCATTTCAATATCATTACATGCATCCCCAAAAGCGAATGTATCCTCAAAATCTATTCCTAATTTTTCGGATAAGAATCTAACGGCTTTCCCTTTTGTATAACCAGATAAATGAATATCCATACGAATATTTCCAGTCGTATATGCATCTATTACCCAATCACTTGGTAGCTGCTCTTTACAATCAAATAATTGTTTTTCTGTTTTAAACAAAGCTGTAATAATATTTGCATGAACATCTTTAATATTCCAATCACCCATTTTATCACTTATGTCATCAGGTGCCCCTGCAAAGAGTTCTTTATGCCGAATTACTAATGGATGTGTTAGACCACTCGACCATGTACCAAAATGTCCACTGAAAATATACTGCCCTTCATATTGATTAAATAGATCGATTAAATATTTAATTTGCCCTTCTTTAAAATAATCATCATAAATAAGTTTATCTTGAAACTCAATATAATGTCCATTGCAGAAGATAAACCCATCAAAATTTAACTTTAAAAATGCAGTTGGCATCTTAGCTCTTGCTGTTGCTACAACTGAATAATGTCCATTTAACTTCAACTGTTCTAATGCCCTAACAGTACTTGGTAACGGTTTACACATTCCAGCTGGAACATCCATCATGGTTCCATCAATATCAAAAAACACTATCTTTTTTTTCATAATATCCCCTTACATTACCACTATTCTATTAAACAATTTTTTACCTATTAGCAATATCTATTTTAGATTTAATAATTTATCTATAACCTGAACCAACTCTTCTATTTCTGGCTTACTTAATTGTGCATCAGCCTTAACAGAATCACCTTTATGTCTTAGTTCATCCGTAATTAATGATGAAAATATTACTACTGGTAACTTCTTTAAAATCGGATCTTCCTTTACACACCTTGTTAGTGTGAGTCCATCCATTTGAGGCATTTCTATATCCGTAATTAGTATTTGTACATCTTCAGTAAAATCCTGGCCTTTCTCTTTCACTACGCCTTTAAGAAAGTCTAGTGCCTGTTTACCGTCATCAAAAATTCTTAAATTTTTGAATCCAGCTTTTATAAGAGTATCATTTAAAAGCCTTCTAATTAACGCGGAATCATCTGCTAAAATTAATTTCACATTTGATCTATCTTTATATTCTATATTAACAAGTCTGTCTTCACTTATTCCAGAACTAGGAGATATATCCGTAACTATCTTTTCAAAATCTAGCATAATTACTATTTTATCACCTAAAAGTATGTTTCCCACTGATAGTGAATCTTCTACTAAATCATCTGGTTTTCTTATATCACTCCATTTAATTCTATGAACTGCTACTATCTCATCAATACTAAACGCAACTTTGATTTTATTAAATTGACAAATTATAATTTTAGCTCCAATGTTTTTTTCTATTTTTTTTGTTACTATATATTTCAAATTTATTAAAGGAAGTATTTCCTGTCTAGACAATAAAAGGCCTGCTACTTCTGGCTTAGGATCTGGTAATTTTGTAATACCACTTTCAGGCATTTCCATTACTTCTTTAACCTTTACTACATTAATCGCATAATGAGTATCTTTAATAATAAATTCAATTATTTCTAATTCTCCAGTTCCTGACTCTAATAGTATATTATTATCCATAATATTCACTCCTTTATAAATGTTTATATTTCTATTTTTAAATTGCAATTACTTACTTAGTATATCATTAATTTACATTTGCTTCATCATTAGAATGAAATATTATTCTTTTTTCTAAGTAAATTATATCGCCCTTATATTGTTACAATAATAATGTCTTAAAACCAATTGACAAATACAGACAACCACCCTAAAATGAGAGTAAACGGTAACAATTTATAAAAAGTTATACCTAATGTATAGCTTTTAATTTAGAATAATTTAATTGTTAATATAAAAGGAGTTAGAATTATGAAACGTGCAATATTCTTTGATGTAGATGGAACATTATTAGATTGTTTAAATGGAATATCCGATATTACCCCTAGAGTTAAAAAGTCAATTCGTGAATTACAAGCAAATGGAGATTATGTTTTCATTGCAACAGGTAGGCCTTATGCATTTATGAGCGAAGCTTTATTGAATTTTGGATTTGATGGTTTTGTTCTTACAAATGGATCACAGGTAACCATTAAAGATAAGCTTATTTATAATGACCCTATTAATAAAGATTTTGTAAAGGAATTAGTTAATAATTTTGAAAGACTTAGCCTTCAATATATATTACAGGGAAAATTGCATTCCTATATGAAAGAAAACTGCAGAGAACTTTATTCATTTTTTGATAGCTGTAGCATTTCTAGAAAATACATTGAAAGCGTTTATGACATTGAAAATGTGGATACTTATAAAATAGAAATGTTGTGCAAAAATAAAAAAGATGTTTCCTATTGTTTATCTTTAGCAAATTCTAATTATGATTGTATTCAGGATTTAGAAAGAGACCATTTTGAATTTTATTCTAAAAGAAATACAAAAGCTACTGGAATTTTAAAAGCACTAGACTATTTAAATATTGATATAGAAAATAGTTACGCCTTTGGTGATGGGACAAATGACATAGAAATGCTGTCTACAGTAGGATGTGGTATAGCTATGGGTAATGCTAGTGATGAAGTTAAGAGTTATGCTAAAAAGGTAACTGACACAGTCCATAATGACGGTGTAGCTCTAGGAATAGAGGCGTTTATTATATAATCTAGGACCCTAAAAATATAACTGGAAACAAAATTTCCAGTTATATAGTACTAACAAATTTATTTATATGCCCTTTTTTTAATATAAGCTTAACCTTATATCCTTTTGAATATGCCTTAATTTAGTTTATTCTTTGTTGTGTTTCAGCATCGAAGAAATGTAAAGCCTCAGAATCTAATCCAAACATATGACTTTCTCCAATTTCATAATTAAAATGACCTGGAACTGTTATTAATAAATCTTTTCCACTTTTCAATTTTACAAATAAAGTTTTATCCTTTCCTAATACCTCTATTATATCTACTACACTTTCAAAGTGTTCTGCATTTTTTCCACTAATAAATCTTTCTGAACGTATCCCTAAATAAATATCTTTATTATTATAATTAATTAAAGCCTTTATATCTGCTTCATTTGGTGTGATATTAATTAAACCATCATCTGAAGTAAATTTATTATTAATAATTTTCCCTTTAATCATATTTATTGTCGGAGACCCAATGAATTTTGCTACAAACATATTTTCTGGTTTATTATAAAACTCATATGGCTTTCCTACCTGCTGTACCTTTCCATCATTCATTAATACTATCTTCGTAGCCATTGTCATAGCCTCTACTTGATCATGAGTAACGTATATAGTTGTAGTTTCTAGTTGCTTATGTATTCTAACTAGCTCAACTCTCATGTGTTCACGTAGCTTTGCATCAAGATTTGATAAAGGTTCGTCCATTAGGAAAACCTTTGATTTCCTAACTATTGCTCTACCTAACGCAACACGCTGCCTTTGTCCCCCTGATATATCTGAAGGCTTACAATGCAAATAGTCTTCTATTTGTAATAATTTAGCTGTTTCTGTAACACGTTCCTGTATTATATCCTTTCTTTCTTTTCTCATACTTAAAGAAAATGCCATATTTTCATAAACAGTCATGTGAGGATATAAAGCATATGATTGAAAAACCATAGCTATATCTCTATCTTTTGAAGCAAGTTTATTTACTCTTTTCGTACCAAATATTAAATCCCCTTCTGTAATAGAATTAAGCCCCGCTATCATACGTAGTAATGTAGTTTTACCACAACCTGAAGGACCAAGAATTACACAGAAATCCTTATCTTCAATTTCTAAGTTTATATTTCTTAAAGTAAATTCTTCTCTACTTTCATATTTTTTTCCTATATTATTTAATATTACCTTCATAGTTACTCCCTCCTATCCTTTTGTTGCTCCACTTGAAAGACCTGAAACTAAATGTTTTTGTAATGCTAAAAATAATATTACTATTGGTATAGCTGTTAAAAGTGCCCCGGCTGCAAATGCTGGTTCATTCATAGTACGTTGGTCATTAACTAATGTAAATAGCCCTGCAGCTAAAGTATAATCTTGAGGACTAGTTAGCAATACCTTTGGCAATAAGAAATCCAAAAACGGCCCTATAAATGACCATAATGCTGTAATTGCTATCATTGGTTTTGCTATTGGCATTATAATAAGTCTATATATTCTCAGACTAGAGCAACCATCTATTTTGGCTGCATCATCTAATTCAGTTGAAATCGAATCCAGATATCCTTTCAATATAAATGTATTAACTGCTATTCCGCCTCCTGAATATATAAGGATTAACATCATCTGTCGAGAAAAAGCGGGTACAAATTGCGCTACAATTGAATGTATTGTAAAATATGCTGTAATACCTGCAAATGTTGGTATAGTTTGTATTAACATTATAATCATAAGAGACATTCTTCTGCCTTTAAATCTATACCTAGAATAAGCATAGCCAGTAAATGATATAACACTAACTGTTATTATTGCTGTTAATGTACTTATAAATATTGTATTTTGCATCCATTTTAAATACAATGTATTATTTAAAAGATATTCAAAATGCTTTAAACTAAACTCAAATCCTTCATTAAGAATAAGATAATTTCCCTGAATCCCATTAAAGGATGATATTATTATTTTAGATATTGGCCACAATATTATTAAGGACCATAATATTAATAATATATAAGTTATTGCAAGCCCTACTTTCCCTAAAGGTGTAAGCGGTGGTTTATCTGATAAATATAATTTATCGTTTTTCTTTTTAAATATATTCATAACTACTTCTCCTTTCTAAATGCATCAGTATTTCTAAATCCTATATAGGCTATTATCATTAATGCTATAGAAATTATAACTATAATAGCAGCACCTATTGCTTGGTACTGATTGTCAATAGTTAATTTATATATATATGATATTAATATATCTGTTTCTCCAGCAAAATTTCCGTATTCAACTGGATTAAATGGTCCCCCTGTATTAAATAGATATATATTTGAAAAGTTGTTAAAGTTAAATGTATATTGCCCTACTAATAAAGGCGCTGTTTGAAATAGTACCATCGGTATAGTAATCCTCATTAACTTTTTAACATTTGAAGCTCCATCAATATCTGCCGCTTCATAAAGATCTTTATTTATAGACTGAAGTACGCCTGTGGATAGTAGAAATACATACGAACTTCCAAGCCATCCTTGGATACAAATTAATACCACTCTAGATACAAACGCATCATTTTTTATCGAGAATCCTTCTCCAAAAAATTGTTGTAACATCTGTGTTAACGCTCCATTTGGAGATGATAATATACTAAAGAAAATGATTGTAATAAACGCTGGTACTGCCCAAGGTAATAAATAAATAGATCTAAATATTACTTTTCCTTTAATTCTTTCATTATTAAGAAGTAGCGCTAATCCAAATCCTAATCCGATTCCTAATGTAGTAGCTGCTATAGTCCATATAATTGTCCACCCTAATATTTTCCAGAATACAGCTCCAGCCATCCCTTCACCTGTTATTATCATAGTATAATTTTTTAATGCTTCCCAGCCAAATTTGGCTTGACTATTAGGATCCATACCTGTAAATGATATTAATACTGTAGTTATAATTGGTACAAATACTATAAAAACAATAATAACTAAAGCTGGTAATGATACTAAATATGGAAAACCCTCTTCTAATATTGTTTGTTTTGTCTCACACCAAGATTTCACTCTAATTCCTTTAATTTTTTCTCTTTCTACCTTATTAACATCTTTAATAGATGCAATCAATAATAGCAGAGCTATTACGACTAAAATAATTGCTAATATACCCTCTATCATAAAGTTAATAGATCTATCTAGCCTACCTCCATTTTCTGCGAGAGTTATAAGTCCAGAAATTCCGCTTCCCTGATAGTTCCCAAACCCTAATGCATAGGGAATAGTTATTACATATATATATATTGTTGCTAAAAACATCAATATAGATTTTATATACTGCTTATTTAGTAATTGACCAATACCAGGTACTAAAAATGTAGCATATGATGCCCAAGGAATTGTCTTTTCTGCTTCCACGGGATATAATCTTCTGACATCTTCCATATTAATGTTAACAGTATTAATTTTTTGTTTTAATATTTTTGTTAGCTCATATTTTTTATTTTTAATTATCTCATTATTGAATTTTTTCTTTGATTCAAAAGATTTCATTAATATCTTTTCTTTATATTTTATTTTCATTACCTTAATGGATTCTTCTTTTGCCTTTGTTGAAATTAAACCATGTTTATACTTTTCTTTTAATGTTTTAATATTATCTTTTAATTCTATTTTTTCTTTTAACTTATAATCTATAAATTTATCTTTAAATATTTTTTCATCAATATCATTTATTTGCGATTTTGCATTAAGAGCATTATCTAACTCTTCTTTACCTTTCTTTACAAATTTTATAATTGACGGCATTTGTTCTATTTCTATTCTACATTGTTCATATACAAGCTTTGCATCATATGTAAGTGATATATATACTTCATAGAAATTCATAATTTTTTTTGCTTTTTGAAGCCTGGCTTCTAATCCTTCTACACCTTTTGTAGAAATCTTACTATTAGTCTTAACTCTCTTTGATTCTTTATTTAAATCTGCTAAAAATATCTTTTCTTTATTCTTAAATTCTACAAATTGTTTATTGTATTCATGATTTGCTTTATTTTTAACTAATTCTTGTAATTTATTTTGAAGCTGAACCTTCTCATTCTTGTTTGCAGTTTCAATTTTTTCTTGTAAATTTGATATTTCAGATAAATACAAATTTTTTCTTTCATATTCTTGGTCCAAATTATCATATAAATATTTATTTATTTTTTTCAATTATTTCCCCTCCCCCGCACTGCTATGTTCTTTTATTAATATTTTTATTTTTTTGCTTACTAATTTCACTTCCTAAATACAATAATACAAAAACTAAACTTACATAACATACTCCACTTAGTATAAAAAATATTGAATAATATGTTTCTCCTAGGGATGTAAATGCAAATAATCCTATTAATAACACTACCCATATACTTACAAACAACTTATTAACTCGTAACTTTATAAAAGAAAAATAACTATTAATCGCTAAAGCTATTGGGGTTATAATTCTAATAACAAACACTGATAAACACATGCTTAGATATATAGAATAGAGTTGTTCCTTTGTTTGCCCTATCTTATCTACATTTAAATTAGGATTTGACAACCATAAATCAAATAATCCACTATCTTTTACTTTTATAATTGTTTCAATTGAATTTGACATTATAATAGTGGCACACAACCCTACTATTAAGTAGTAAATAGACCTTGTCATCTGTATATTCTCTTTCATGTGCTCCCCCTTATTTTTTTAAAAGGAGACAATGTCTCCTTTTAAATTGTAAAAGTATATTTTTATATTACATGTTATTTGTTAAAGGTTGCCATCATTGCTTCAAATGATGATTTTACTTGGTTATATGCTTCTTCTGCATTTTTAGGATTTGTGTTTGACCATGATAATACAGAGTTCTGCCAAGTTGTCCATACGTTATCCCATTCAGTAAATAATGGTCTTGCTACAGCAGTTTCATATGATTCATAAGTTGCATCTATAACTTTTTTATTCATTGTATCAATGCCTTCATAAGCTGATGGTTCAACATTCTCTAATATTTTCCCAGTTGCTTTAAATAAATCTTGTGCATAAGTTGGATTTACTATTTCTTCAATTAGAGAAGCTGCTAAATCCATTTTTGATTCATCTTCTTCTATTCTTGAATTTACAGCTAATCCCCAACCGCCTTTCCAGTGACTTAATTCGTTACCATTAAGTGTTATTTGGTTAAGTGGTAATACCTGCAAATTCTCTTCACTTCCAACTCTTTCTGATAATGCTGCCGCTGCCCAAGGTCCATCTATCCTTATAGCATTTGCTTGTCCAGTAGTAAACTTAGCATCTAAGTAACCACCTGCTGCAACCTTATCCCATAAATCTGTTTTATTTTCATTGTGGTTCTTCCAGTAATTAAATAATGATTCAAATAATTTTTTATTATCCTCTGTTAAATCTTTATATTCTTTAGTTGCATCTGTTATTAATTTTCCATCAGCATCTTTTGCCAATAATTCAAATCCTGCTGAGTTAGTAAATGCTACTCCAGACCATGCATCATGAACTAATGCAAGCATTGATTCATATCCTAAGTCATTAAATTCGATTTTCTTGGTAGTATCAATTCCTAATGTCTTTGCATTTTCAACATTTACATAAGCTACTAATGTTTCAATATTGTATGGAAATGCTAGGTATTCATCATCTTTCTTAAAAGCTCCACCTAGTCCTGCATCATAATCTTCAAATCCTCCTACATTATCAGCCATAGTTTTACCATCAATAGCTGCTAATACATTATTATTTGATAATTTATAAAGTCTATCTGCTGGTATAGCAAAGACATCTGCTACATCTACATTTGTAGAGTCTGTTGCATCAATTACATCTAAATGGTCAAATGACCCTGTTTCTATAAAATTTATCGTAGCATCTGGATTTTTCTCTAATACCCTATCTCTAGCTTGTTCATAGTAAGGCACCCATGCCTTTTCTACCTGAACCGAAATCGTAGCATCTTCCCCTTTACTTTTACCTGCTGATCCACAAGCTACAAGGTTAAATGTAGCTGCCGCTAATAATACTGTTACTATAATCTTTTTCATTACAAACCCCTCCATATTATGATTAAAGCTATATAAATTTGATAATAACTTTCCCATTAAAGTTTCTTTACTTAATTAATTCTTTATATTTTCCAAATATCTTTCGCATACTCTCTTACTGTTCTATCTGAACTAAAGAAACCAGCATTAACTGTATTTATAAAACATTTTCTAGCGAAATTCATTTCATCTTTATACTCTCTATTTAACTTCATTCTTGCATCAAAATAACTATTTAATTCTTGCAAAATATAATATTGATCAGCTCTATGCCAATGAGTTCCGTTTAACAATGAACTGTATAATTCATTAAAACTACCTTCTTGAATGCTCTTTTCATCATTCGCTTCTGATTCCAATTCATCATTTAATTCTACATCCATTTCATCAGTTTCTTTATCATTTAATTCTACATCCATTTTATTAGTTGCTTTATCATTTAATCCTATATTCATTTCATCAGAGGCTTCATCATCTAATTCTACATCCATTTCATCATTATTCATTCCATCATCAAAAGTACCATCTATTAATGAATCTAGTAATCTCTTTATATTTTTATCTTTTTCATATATTTCTTTTGGATTATAACTATCTTTAATTGCCTCTATATCTTCTTCTCTAGCTCCAAAAATATAATTATTTTCTTCCCCAGCTTCTCTTACTATTTCAATATTTGCGCCATCATAAGTCCCTAAAGTAACAGCTCCGTTTAGCATAAATTTCATATTTCCGGTACCAGATGCTTCCGTTCCCGCGGTAGAAATTTGTTCCGACACATTTGCGCCTGGAATAAGCTTTTCAGCATAAGAAACATTATAGTTTTGAACAAAAACAACCTTTAACTTATCATTAGTTTCTTCATCATTATTCACAAGCTTAGCTATTTCATTAATATACTTAATAATAGCTTTTGCTCGCGCATATCCTGGCGCTGCCTTTGCTCCAAAAATAAATGCTGTTGGAGTGAAATCCTTAATCTCATTATTTTTTATTTTATAGTAAATATCAAGAATCGATAGGGCATTCATAAGCTGCCTTTTATATTCATGTAATCTCTTTATTTGCACATCAAATATAAAATGCTCTTCTAATTTAATTCCTTCATGCTTCTCTATAAACTTAATTAATTGACGTTTCTTTTCTTTCTTTATTTCTATATATTCCTTTATAACATTATCATCCTCAGCATATTTTTCTATTTCTTTTAACTTTTCTAAATCCTTTATAAAGCTATTATCACCTACAAGTTTAGTTAGTAATTTTGTAAGTTCAGGATTACAGGATGCAAGCCATCTTCTTTGAGTAATTCCATTTGTTTTATTTTGGAATTTCCCTTCATATAAGTCATACCATTCCTTCAGAGTATCTTTTTTAAGAATTTCAGTATGAATTTCAGCAACGCCATTTACATACTTAGATATATATATAGCCATCCTAGCCATATGTACTTGATTGTTTGATATAATTTCATATTGTTCTATATCTTCTTTAGCATCTAAGGCCTTCACCTCAATAACTAATTTTTCATTAATCTTTTCAATAATTTCATATACTACTGGGGTATAATCCTTTATTAGCTTTATGTCCCATTTTTCTAACGCTTCGGCCATTACTGTATGGTTTGTATAATTGAACATTTCCCTGGCCATTTCAAATGCTTCATCAAAATTAACATTATTTTCTGAAACCATAATTCTAATAAATTCTGGAATACCTATAACAGGATGAGTATCATTAAGTTGTATTGTATTCAATTTTACTAATTCTTTAAAATTCATTCCATGTGCTTTTTTATGCTTAATCAGTAAATCTTGTATTGAAGCACTTGCGAAGAAATATTGTTGTCTATATCTTAAGACCTTTCCTTCATACGTGTTATCATTTGGGTATAATACTGCTGAAATATTTTCTGCTTCAGTTTTTTCTATTATTGCTTTATTATAATTGCAATTATTAAATGCTTCAAAATTAAAGTCATTTACAGCTTCACTTTGCCAAAGTCTTAACGTCCCAATATTTTTTGTTTCATATCCAATAATAGGCATGTCATACGGTACTGCTAACACTTCCATATCAGAAAATTTTACTTTAATAGTATCTTCAAATCTTCTTAAACTCCATTCATCTCCAAAGGTTGTCCAGTTATCTGCATACTCTTTTTGAAAACCATCCTCAATTGCTTGTTTAAATAAACCATATTTATATCTGATTCCATATCCATTTAAAGGAATTTCGCACGATGCTGCACTATCTAAAAAGCAAGCTGCAAGTCTACCAAGACCTCCATTGCCAAGAGCCATATCTTCTATTTCTTCAAATTTATTTATATCAAATCCTATTTCATTTAAATCATTTTTTACTTCATCAAATATTCCCATACAGATCAGATTATTTTGAACTGCTCTTCCAACTAAAAACTCTGCTGATAAATAATAAGCATGTCTATTTTTTTGAAAATCTTTTGTCGATCTGCTCCAGTCTTCAGCTATTTGTGACATTGCGACTTTAGCTACTATATTATGGACTTCATTCACTGAGGCATTTTTCACTTCTTTACCATAATCTCTTAAAAGATTACTTTGTATCAAATTTATTAATTTGTTCTTTTTCATTCAAACCACTCCTTTTAGTATACCTTCTATATGTTTCATTTATATCTTTAAGCTTATTTGCTAATTCATCTGACATATCATATTTGTTCATTCTCCATTTCCAATTAGTTCCTATTGTCGATGGAAGATTTATTCTAGCTTCTTCTCCTGAATTTAAAACATCTTGCATTTGTATTATTGCCGTATCTGCCACACTTGATATTGCAGACTTTATAAACGTCCAATTATCATCTTTATTCTTCATTCCAGTATATTTTTTGCAAAATTCTTTTTCCTCTTTACTAAGAGCGCTAAACCAGCCTTTTATGGTATCGTTATCATGAGTGCCTGTATAAACCACTGTATTTTTATCATAATTATGAGGTAAATATTCACTATCACCCTTCGGATCAAAAGCGAATTGCATTACTTTCATCCCTGAATAATTACACTTATTTAGTAATTCTCTTACTTCCTTAGTTATATATCCTAAATCTTCAGCTATTACATCTATTTCTCCAAGTTCTTTTTTAATAGCATCAAAAACCTCTATCCCCGGCCCCTTTTCCCATTGTCCATTTACTGCTGTTTTATCTCCATAGGGAATAGTCCAGTAGCTTTCAAATCCTCTAAAATGATCTATTCTTATTACATCAAATAGCTCCAATGAAGCTTTCACCCTCTTAATCCACCAGTTATATCCTTCCTTATTTAGTTGTTTCCAATTATAAATTGGATTTCCCCAAAGTTGTCCAGTTGCTGAAAATAAGTCTGGAGGACATCCTGAAACCTTTTTAGGAAACAATTCATCATCTAACATAAATAGTCTTGTGTTTGCCCATATGTCGGAGCTATCTTCTGCCACATATATTGGTATGTCGCCAATTATCTTAACGCCTTTTTTATTAGCATAATTTTTTAATTCTATCCATTGTTTATAAAAAAGGAATTGAAGAAAAACATGAAATTCAATTTCTTCTTTTAGCAAGTCCGAATATTTCTTCATAGCTTCTGGCTTTCTGAATTTTATATCCTTGTCCCAATTATTCCATGATACTCCATTGTTATAATCTTTAATTGCCATAAATAAAGCATAATCAAAAATCCAATATTTATTTAAATCTTTAAATTCCTTTAATTTTTTTTCATAACTTTCATTTTTATTCTTAAAGGCTATTTTCAATACTTTATATCTACTCTCATACATTATCCCATAATCTATATTATTTTCATCATTACCAAAATTAAATTTCTCTATTTGTGACTTCTCCAAAAGCCCCCCTTCTGAAAGTACTTCTAAATCAATAAAATAAGGATTACCTGCAAAAGTAGAAAATGATTGATAAGGTGAATCTCCATAACTTGTAGGACCTATAGGAAGTATCTGCCAAAATGTCTCTTTTGCTTTTTCGAGAAAATCCACAAATTTATATGCCTCTTTACCAAATGTACCTATACCATAGTTAGAAGGTAATGAAAATATAGGTAAAATTATTCCACTTTTTCTCATGATTCACCTCTTTCTTCGTGCATATCTAATAGAATTTAAAATACTCAAGAAATATACCATTTCTTTGTAATTTCAGTATATCAGTGCCTTATATCTCAGTCAACGAAATAGCGGCTTTTTGAGTGTGTAAAAAACTACTGGTTAAACCTTATCTAAACCACTGTTTTACCCATACAATTTTACACTTTTCATGATTTTAAGCTGTTTTTGATATATGAAATTTCTTACACCCCTGATTTGACTTGTTTTCAAAGCCTTTATTTAAAAGCGCAATAATCCTCTCCTAGCCCCTACTTTATTGACATAACATTCTCTGTTTGGTAAACTCAACTCAAATTTATACTGAAAGAGGGATGTAAAATGAAATTCATTTACGGCAAAAATGACTTTAAAACATTTGAAAGAGGTAATGAATATACATATCTATTATCAAATGCTTTAGGTGGCTTTTCAAGTACAACTATAATTAACTCATTAACTAGAAACGACCATTCTTTATTTATGGCATGTACAAAGGATTCTACTAATCGTAAAAATATAATAAGTAAAGTTGATGAAATTCTTCACATTGGAGCTGAGGAGATAAATCTAAGTTCGCAACAATATGTTTGTTATACTAAGAATAAGGAAGGATTTACACACCTTCATTCCTTTTCTCAAGAATACTTACCTGAGTGGAATTACTTCTATAATGGTGTAGAAATAAAAAAAACCATTGTTTATGAACATGGTAAAAATACTTTAGGAATAAAGTATTCTATTGTAAATAATAGTTCTCATAATGTTAAATTAGAAATCATCCCAGTGTTTCAATTTGCAAACAGAGGAGAAGTTTTATCTGAACCTCACAATTTCACTCTAGACGGTGATAGTATTTCTGATAACAATATAACTTTAAATATCCATTCTAACTATACTGAAAAATCAGAAAAAGATGTTATCTTTGAAAATGATTACTATTTTGCTTATGATGCTGTTGATGGACGAACTTCAGTAGGCTCTGGGACAACCTTTCTTTCATATTTCTATAACTGTTCCATTAAGGAAGAAAAAGAATATGAGCTTATATTCACCTTAGAAAATGAAAATATTAAAGATATAGATACTTTAATTAACAATGAAATATCTCGTCAAAAGAATTTAATAAAACAAGCTGGTTATACTGATGAACTTGCTCAATCCCTAGTTAGAGCTAGTGATCAGTTTATTATTACTCGCACATCTACTAATTCTAAAACCATTTTAGCAGGTTATCCTTGGTTTGAAGATTGGGGTCGTGATACTATGTTTGCTGTTCTTGGCAGCTGCATCGGAACAAAAAGATATGATGATGCTAAAAATATATTCAGGACGTTTATTAAGTACTTAGATAAAGGCTTAATGCCAAATATTTTTCCTGAAGGGATTATAAAACCTCTATATAATACTGCTGATGCTTCCTTACTATACGTTTATGCTCTTTATGAATATTACCTAGCTAGTGGAGATATATCTTTTGTTGAAACTGAAGGTTTTACTCCTGTACTTGAAATTATAAAATGGTACAAAAAGGGGACTGATTTTAATATATATATGGATAAAGACTCCTTAATCCATGCAGGTGAAGGATTACATCAAGTTACTTGGATGGATGTAAGATTTGGTGAAATATTACCAACTGCCAGACATGGTAAACCCGTAGAAATAAATGCCTTCTGGTATAATGCACTTAAAATTGCATCCTTCTTTGGCGAAAAATTTAATATAGATATTACTGAATTTGATTCTTTAAGTGAGAAAGTTAAAATATCATTTCAAGAGAAGTTCTGGAACAAAAAAGAAAATTGTCTTAAAGATGTAGTTTCAGGAAATAGCTATGACTATCAAGTAAGATCAAATCAAATTTGGGCTGTTATGGTTCCCTTTACGCCTTTAACTAAGGAAATGTCTATTCTAGTTGTAGATAAAGTATATCGAGAATTATATACCCCTTATGGTCTTAGGACGCTTAGTAAAAATGATAAACAATTCTGCCCTGAATATGGTGGAAGTCTTTTCAAACGCGATATGTCTTATCATCAAGGTACAGTTTGGCCATTCCCCTTAGGCGGCTACTTTATTTCGTATTTAAAGGTTAATAACTACTCAGAATCTTCTAAACTAAAAGTTAGACAAAAGCTAGAATGTTTTGAATCCTGTTTAAGAGAAGGTTGTGTTGGTCAAATCTCAGAAATTTATGATGGTCTAACCCCTAATGAATCAAGAGGATGTTTTGCCCAAGCTTGGAGCGTTTCAGAAATACTAAGAGTATTTCAGCAATTAGAAAAAGCTTAGAATAAATAAAAGGCTAAAATAAACTTATTAACAGTTTATTTTAGCCTTTATCTTTTGAGATACCTAATATCAATAATTATTTCATTACTGCAACTAATGTAGATGATCCTTCAACATTTATAACATAGCCTTTAATAGTTCTGATTTTATCTATTCCTGCTCTATTTTTATCTACTAGTACTTCCCACATACTATTAGATTTAAAATCTAGTCCAACACTATTTTCATTTCCATTATGGATAACAAGTATATCCTTACCACCTAAATTATCTTTAATTAAATATGCTACGCAATTTTTAGGCGCATTTATAAAACTCAAATGTTCTATTATTTCTTTAGCTGTCCTCATTCTAAATTCGGGGTGCTGCTTTCTAAGTTCTATAAGACCTTTAACATATTCTACAGTATCTATATTATCCATTTTCCTAGTCCAATCCATTTTATTGATGCTATCACTTGCATTATATGAATTTTCAATTCCACATTTAGTTCTTAAGAACTCTTGTCCTGCATGAATAAAAGGTATTCCTTGAGATAATAAAATAATACTTGTTCCTAATCTATGCATATATTTTATTTTTTCCTCATCCTTGATTGTAAGGTTTAATTTATCATATAGGGTGTGGTTATCATGACATTCAATATAGTTTACTACTTGGTTTGGATCCACTTCTCCCCATGTATTAATTTCTTCTGAGTAATATATTCCCCCTACTATAGCCTTCTTAACTTCCAATTCCTTATTTTCTTCAAAACTTAAAAACCCTCTTGCATCATTTGAAAAAGAATCTCCCCGTAATCCATCCCTAATACTATCATTAAAGAAAGCAATATTTTTAAGCTTATTTGCATTTACCTGGATAGCTTTTTTATCATAAGATAAAATATCTCCTAAGTCCCAACCTTCGCCTAAAACAATTATTGATGGGTTTATTTTATTAAGTTCTTCCTTAACTTCCTTCATAGTATCAATATCAATAAGCCCCATTAAATCAAATCTAAACCCATCTAACTTATATTCCTTAGCCCAATACTTTACAGAATCAACAATAAATTTCCTAGCCATAGCATTTTCTGTAGCAATTACATTTCCACACATGCTCTCATTTGATAACTCTCCATTTTTATCATATCTGAAAAAATATCCTGGCATTAAATTATGAAACCCAGATTTTTCTACATCATATATATGGTTATATACCACATCCATTATAACTCCTAGTCCATTCTCATGAATAACTTTTATTGCCATTTTGAGTTCTTTAATCCTACTAATCGGACTATATGGATTAGTAGAATAACTTCCTTCTGGTGTATTGTAATTTGCAGGATCATATCCCCAATTATAATTTGTATTATTTATTACAGTTTCATCTACACTAGCGAAATCATATATAGGCAAAAGTTGAACATGAGTTATACCTAAATCTTTCATATGATTTAGACCTGTTTTTGTTCTACCTGGTCCCCTTGTGTTTTCTTCAACTAACCCCAAATACTTTCCCTTACTCTTTATCCCAGAATTTTCATCACTTGATATATCTCGAATATTAACCTCATATATAACTGCATCTATAGAATTTTTTATAGTAGGTCTGCTATGAAACTGCCAATTTTCAGGATTAGTTTTCTCCATATTTACTATGGCACCCTTTTCACCATTTACTGAAAGTGCCCTAGCATAGGGATCTACAGATTCTTTTGTAACATTATTTATAGAGGATAGGAATGTATAATACTTTCCTTCTACCTCTTCTTTTAAAAATATTTCCCAAACTCCTCTATCTCTTTTTTGCATACTATATTTAATTTTATCTTCTTTATTATAATCTTCATAAATGCATAAACTAATATTATCCGCAAGTGGTGACCATACTTTAAAAATATTCATGTTATTTTCAAATGTATAACCTAAATCCTCTTTTTTATAGCAATTCAGATTATCAATTTCATTTAATTTAATGCTAATCAGACTCCTTTGTTTTACAATATTATATATTAACTATTTCTTTAATTTCTTTTCCATAAGCTGTAACGATAGTAACATTAAGTTTCTTAACCTCATTGTTCCCTGTATTCTCTATCTTTATATTATATTTTTCATTTTCAACAGTAATGATAATTTTCAAATTAGATTTTTTATCCTTCTTATAATCTTTGCTAATTCCATCATCATCATATAGATTATATTCTGCTTTATTCTCAACAAAAGCTATTAGATTTAAAGTCTTATTATTTAATTTTTCTGTGCTTTGTGCTGCTTCTCCATGTACAAATATCTTATTCTTTCTAATAAACACACAAAACTCATCAATGTTTACATCAATATAGTTATGCCCTTTATTAATTACTTCAAGAATCTTATTATTATAATCTTTTACCTTCCATAGAAGCATATCCTCCGGAAGATATACATATCTTCCCCTTTTATTTGGCTCATATATTGGAGCTATCATTAAAGAATCACCAACTAATAGTTGATCCTCAACTTGACTTGCATGCTTGTCATCATATTCGAAGCATAATGGAGCAATAAGCATATCACTGCTATTAATTGATTTCATATATTCTGAGTAAAGATATGGAATCATTGCATATCTAAATTTAATTGTATTTCTAATTATTTCTTCTGTTTCAATATCAAACGCGAAAGGTTCTTGATTACGAGTTCCTCGTCCTGCATGATTCCTATATAATGGAGCAAATATGCTAAACTGATTCCATCTAGTTGCAAGTTCTGAATCTACATTACTTCCAAACCCACAAGTATCAGCTCCACTATAAATAAATCCACACATATTTATTGATGGTAACATCTTTATGTTCATTATTAAATGTTCCCACCACGAAGAGTTATCCCCTGTCCAAATACCACCATATCTATGTGCTCCTATAGCCGAAGCTCTAGAAAATAGTAAAAACCGCTTATTATTATCAATTTTATTAAAACCTTCTGAAGCTGATTTGGTCATATTATAGCCATAAATATTATGAACATTATAATGATTTACAATACCCTTTTCAGTATTATGGTACATTGATTTATAGTCATCTATACTATTATTTATATTATTCACTGAATCCTTTAATTGAAAAAATGTGTGTATATTAAGTTCTTGCTTTTTTAACTCATCAATTTTTTTATAAGCCTTATCTATTCCATTTTCACTATAGAATATTGCAGGCTCATTCATATCATTCCAAAAACCTTCAACTCCCATTTCAATTAAAGACTTATACTGCATTCCAAACCATAATCTTGCATCTTTATTTAGAAAATCCGGGAAATGAACCTTTCCCGGCCATACAGCTCCAACAAACGGCTTTCCCTCTTTATCTAGTGTAAAATAACTATTTTTAATTCCTTCTTCATACACTTTATAATCTTTCTCAATTTTAACTCCAGCATCAATAATTGGTATTATCTTAATTCCCTTATCCTTTAATCTCTGAACTAATCCTTTAAAATTCGGAAACCTTTCCTCACTTAGAGTGAAATCTTTAAAATCTTCCATATAGTCTAAATCTAAGCAAATTCCATCACAAGGTATCTTTCTTTCTATAAACTCATTTGCTATTCTCTCTACTTCATTACCTGTTGGATAACTCCATCTGCTTTGTAAATATCCAAATGCCCATTTAGGAGGAACATATCCTTTCCCAATTATATCTAAGAATTTTTTTGTAATTTCTCTTAATCCACTTCCAGTTATTATATATATATTTGCATCTTTTCCATCTATTGTTACATTTAATTCATCTTTTTTTATATAGCCTACATCATATGTTATCTTACTTGCAAAATCTATGTACACCCCGAACTTTTCACATCCATCAACTATAAAAAAGTTATGCGCCCCATATAAAGATTTTTTATCTGGGGAATGATTTGGATCATCGCTACAAAAGCTTTCATATATCCAACCTCGTTTGTTTATGCCCCGAATATTTTGTCCAAGTCCATAAATCTTATTGTTTTTTCCCATAACTAAATTTAATCTGATTTCATCTTTTATTTGCACCTCAAAAAATGGAATAGAAGATTCCACTTCTTTGCTCCCCTTATTTACTACTGCATCTGTATCAATAGGATTTCCTATTTCATATCTCATTATATTTTTATTTACTATAAAACTCTTCATAATTTTCCCCTTTTTATACCTATATTTAGTAATATTCTTGTTTGAACTCATATTATCATCTTAAAAACTTTTATTCAATGATTTATACCCTATCAAAAGTTGTGAAATTAATCATTCAAATTACTTTTTAAAGCATATATTCTTCCATTTATTTCACAACACTTTTAGTTGGATTTATTTCTTTTTGGTAGATTTTATTACTAGATTAAAAAATATATGGTATTATTAAGTATATTAATTAATTGTATATAAAAGAGGTTTAACAGATGAGTGATATTTTATACAAAAACAATCAAAAAGTTATTGGATCAATAATAAAATTAAATAGAATAAAGCAAAATATGAGTCAAAAAGAATTAGCTAAAGGAACTTGTGTACCATCTTATCTTAGTCGTATTGAAAGTGGAGATTTGATCCCTAGTGAAGATGTCATTTCCATTATATTAAATAGACTCGGCCTAGTTTTTAATGATTCTCCTGAATTCATAGGTAGTGGGACCGAAGCCTTAGCATTGTTTTTTAATAATCTTAATTTTAATGAATTTGATTCTACTACAAAACTATTTAAAGAACTTGAAGATAAAGAAAACGATTTTATTACCTCTCCTCTTATTATAGATTATTTTTTAGCTAAACTTGCCAGATATTCTACTACCCCTAAAAGAGAGAAATTTGAAGGTTCTAAAAACGCTTTACTTTCAGCCTTTGAGTTGTTATCTCCGAAACAAAAGTTTCTGTACAATTTTTATATTGGAATTGACATATTAAATCATCTAGGTGATATAACTACAGGGAAAGAATATATAAAAAACGCTTTGAATTTTAAAGAAACCGGTCATTGTTACTATTGGCTATCTTATTCATATCGTATAGAAAATAATACCATTAAGGCATATGATTGCATAAAAAAAGCATTAGATTTATACGTAATTGAAGGTAATTTCATTAGCATTATGAACTGTTATGAGAAGATTGCCGAGGTTTATTTCATGCTTGATAATTATACGGATGCAATTCATCATTTAAAAATGTCCTTAAGAATGTCTGAAAAAATTAAGAATTCTCATTATATAGATCATATTGATTCTATGCTTGCTTGGTCATATTATAGACTAAAAGACTATAAAACTTCTCTTGATTATTTAAATATGAATTCAGGTATAGCAGATCATAGAATGATTATTCCAGATTCTGTGTTAGAATCTTTAATTTATTTTGATTTAAAGGACAAAGAAAATCTAAAAAAATCTATTTTAAAACTTACCAGTCCGCAATCCTTGGAGCAAATAAGCGATGAGCTTGCCAATATTTTTCATAAATTTTTTACCTTCTATTTAGAAAACGATAACTATATGAAGAGCCATATTTGGGAAGGTTTATTAATTTATATAATTGAAAGTCTATCGAGATTTGTAGAATTAAAAAAAGTTTTTGTTTCTTTATTAAAGGATTATTATATTAATAACAGAAGATATAAGGATGCTTTATTTTCACAGAATATTTGTAAATAACTAATGAATATATTTAAACATCAATAAGGTGCTAGGAAGATCCTTCCTAGTACCTTATTTTTTATTACCTTAAATGGATATATCCCAAGTATATTACGATTATTCCAAACTATTTTATTTGTTTTGTACTCCATTTATCATTTCTTGTAAAGATACGTTAGGATTTTTATATCTCTTTCTACCAATAGTTTTTTTATCATATTCTATGGCTTCTTGAGGACAATATTGAATACATGCCATACACTGTTCACAATTATTCTTCCAAATTGGTTTACCATTCTTTATCTCTATATTTTTTACACCACAAACCTTTTTGCAAACACCACATCCATTACAATTATCTTTTGCTAAAAATAATTTATCTTTTGTGTGAATTTTATATATTCTTTTATAGAATAAAGGGCCTAAAACTCTATCAATTATTATTTTACTTTTTTCATACTCACAATCTTTCTTTTCTTTAATTATCTTAGCTATTTCTTGAACCTTTATTTTTTCTTTTTCAAATGCCTTAATTTGATCTTCCTTAGATTTTGCACCATACAGAACAATATAGTTTCCAGGCATATTTATAATAAATCCAGAATTTAATTTTGCATATCTATCTTCTATTAAATCATTAACTTGTTTTAATGCATTACCCGGCATTCCACCATAATTCGCTACCGCAAAAACATATGTTGATTTATTTATATTAAGTTTTTTTATAAAGTTTTCTACAATCAAAGGTAACCCACACATATATACAGGGAATATGATCCCTATTGATTTAGATTGAATTTTAATTTCTTTATTATTCATTATCTTTGGAATTGAAATTAATTCCACATCCTCAATCTGAAGTGCTATATCCTTAGAAATTTTTAAACTGTTTCCAGTTCCTGAAAAATAGAATATTGTATTTTTACTAATAATCATAATTATTAAACTCTCCTTCATTGTTAATTCAGATTTGTATTTGCTTCTATATTTCGACAACCGTCAAAGTGTAAGTTGTGCCTAAAAGAGATTTAATTTCCTTAATCTCTTCTAAATATCAATAAATTAGAAAGTTCATTTATTAGCTTCTGATTTACTCTTGCAACTAAAAATTTACCTCTTTTTTCTGTAAAAATTAATTTTGCATTGCTAAGTTCCTTTAAATGATGTGAAATTGTAGGTGCTCCAATATTTAATTTTTCAATTACATCATTTATAAAGCATCCGCAATTTGAATCAAAACTTTTTTCATTACTCTTTACTATTTGAAAATATATCTCTAATCTATTTTCGTTAGAAAGCGCTTTAAATACTTTTGCTAACTCTTTTGTATCCATAATTTCTCCTAACATTTTGATAAGTATCGAACTATCTACTTAATGTTATATTATTATTGATTGTATGTCAATAAATAGAGGGCACCTTTTCAGTACCCTCATAAACAGAGTATCCTTATATTGTTTATCTTAGATCCCTTACCCCGGTTTCTAATATTTCCATTTGCAATAGTGTCTGCTCATCGGTAATTGTTTTACTTTTATTATTTATAATTGCTTCATATAAATCATCATATACTCTTCCATAATCACCATTGACAGATTTCACTTTTTCTTCATGGATTATACCGACCTCATCCATATAGGTGATCTCGCCATACTGTTTTATTGTATCAACGCCAAAATCCTTGTTTTCAGGCATATAAAATGCTTTTAAATGTTCTTCTTGACGATCCTTTGTTTCCTTCACAAAACATCCCTTTTTACCATAAATAACAAAGCTTGGTCTTTCCTTGATTCTAAAGTAACTGGATTTCACAGATATTTTTAACTTCCCATAATATAAATCCAAATCAAAGTAATCATTTGATCTGCCTGGACCTAATAATTGCCTTACGTCATAGTGGATATCATCTGGTTTGCCAAAATAACTAATTACCTGATCCAATGTATGACAACCATGTCCATATAAATATGACATGGAAGGAATAAAGCTCGTAATAGATTCAGGTACCTCTGGACGAAAATAATCAAAATGCATTTCTAATTCTAATAATTCCCCTATTTTCCCTTCCTCAATTACTTTTTGAACTGTTAAAAAATCACTGTCAAACCGCCTGTTTTGATATGCCTGAACAATTAATCCCTTTTCTTTTGCTAATTCAAATATTTCTTTTGCTTGTTTTGATGTTTCCATAAATGGTTTTTCAACTAAACAATGTTTATTATGTTCTAATACCATTTTGGAATAGCCATAATGGCTATCATGTCGTGTACAAACCACAATTAATTGAATGTCCTTGTCATTTAATAGCTCCTCTAAATCAGAGGTATAATTTACCCCTTCAATTCTATTCCAACTTTCATGCTTAGGATTTCTTTGATAAATTGTTTTTACCTTTATATTTTTTCTTTGTAGCACAAATGGCAGATGATATCTGTTCGTACTTTTACCATTTCCAATATAACCAATTGTAAGCATATGAACCTCCTTAAAATATAATTAACATATTTGTTGTTATACTTAGTTTTATCATAAGTTAAGAGTAAAGAAAATATCTATTATGTATTTTATATTAAAACATTTACTTGTGGTATGGTTCCCCATTAATAATCCTAAATCCTCTATAGACCTGCTCAAGCAACATAACCCTAAATAACTGATGAGGAAATGTCATCTTTGAAAAACATAATTTATAGTTTGCCCTCTTTAATACCTCAACAGACAGTCCTAAGCTTCCTCCAATTATGAATACTAGATTAGAATTTCCAGTAACTCCACAGTTTGCCATAAAGGCTGATAGTTCCTGTGAAGAGAGCTGGTTTCCATTCAAGTCCATAGCAATTACATAGGCATTATCTTTTATTTTAGATAGAATAGTTCTACCCTCTTTATCCTTTATAATTAATTCATCTTTCTCTGATGCATTATCAGGTGTTTTTTCATCAGATATCTCTATTATATTTAACTTGCAATATCGGCTTAGCCTCTTTGAATATTCATCTATAGCATGCTTTAGATATTTTTCCTTAAGCTTCCCTACTGCAATTATTGTTATATTCATATAAAATCCTCCTGTTTGTATATATTGATATATTACCACAAAACTACCCCTTTAAAGTATGTTTTTGATTCATATAAACATCTCAACCCCTGATGTTTCCTATAACTTCTTTTCTTTTTATCTTATTAATTTCTTTTCTTTTACCCTTCTGAAAATTGCTAGGATACTAGAATATGAATCCATAAAAAATAAGAAGCACCACTTTAGTGATACTTCTTATTGAGGTGCAATTAAATTTTTTATTTATCTATATCCATTTTCCTTGTCTATAGCTTCGTCTTTAATTTCTTCTTTCATATTTTTGAGAGCTGATTCTCTTCTATTATTCTTTTCTTCTAATGTCTGTTTCATATTTTCATCACTAGTTTTTGCAATCATTTCATCTGCAAGCTCACAATTCTGAATAGTCTTGTCAATATTAAATTGAATTCTGTCTACATTATCGCGTCTATCATCTGGTTTATTTCTCATAGTTTAATCTCTCCTTTGTTAATATAATTTTTTCTAAACATCCTCCTTTTTATTATGGATAAAAGGATAGTTATTATACTATAAGAAATTAAATACAAAAAGAAAAGCACGGGTGTTTTAATACCCCTGCCTTAATCTACTTATTTATTAATATTTTTAGCTTTTAAACTTCTAGCAACATTACTTGGGCGATAATTTAATTCTTGAATAACTTTTTCAATACACTCTTTAGTTCCAGCTGACATATATTTATCTAAATGTACTCCTTACTATGATCTTATTTATAAATATACATTTGTTTATATTTACTTGTAAAGTATATCAATTGGGATTAGCTCATGTAATACATTTCTCTATCTTATTATAAAAAACTAATTATCTAAATATATGTATACGTTATGATTAAAGCTATATACTTAAGAAAATAAAGTTTCACATAATCTAATTTTATTAACATGTAAAAAAGAGCACTAGTCTTTTTAGACTAATGCTCTTATCTAATTAATTATTTGTTTTCTTTTTCAAATTTCTTCATGAATTCTACTAAAGCTTTAACACCTTGTATTGGCATAGCATTGTATATACTTGCTCTCATGCCTCCAACACTTCTATGTCCCTTTATATTCTCTATACCAGCTACTTTAGCTTCCTTTACAAACTTAGCATCTAATTCATCTGAACCAGTTACAAAAGGTACGTTCATTAGAGAACGATCTTTCTTTACAACAGTTCCTTTAAACATACTGTTTGAATCAAGGTAGTTATATAGTATAGCAGCTTTTTCTTCATTAATTTTCTTCATTGCCTCTAAGCCGCCCTTGTTTTTAATCCAGTTAAATACCTTACCACATATGTATATTCCATATGCTGGAGGTGTATTATATAGTGAATTATTATCTGAATGAGTTTTATATTTTAACATAGTTGGAGTATTTGGTAATACATCGTCCGTAATTAAATCTTCACGAATTATTACTACAACCATACCTGCAGGTCCTATATTCTTCTGAACTCCTGCAAAAATCATTCCATACTTAGTTACATCCACTGGTTCAGATAAAATATCTGATGACATATCTGCTACTAATATCTTATCTCCTACTTCTGGAAGTTCATGATAAGTAGTTCCATATATTGTATTATTATGACATATGTACACATAATCAGCGTCATCACTGATCTTTATATTCTTCATATCTGGTATATATGTAAATGTCTTATCTTCTGAAGAAGCTAAAACATTAACCTTTCCAAATAATTTTGCTTCTGATATTGCTTTTTTAGCCCATTGTCCTGTACTGATATAATCTGCACCTTTATTTTTCATTAAGTTCATTGGTATCATTGCAAATTGTTGTGATGCCCCACCTTGAAGAAATAATACCTTATAATTGTTTGGAATATTCATTAATTCTCTTAATGTTTTTTCTGCGTCCCCAATAATTCCTTCGAAAGCTTTAGAACGATGACTCATTTCCATAACAGACATTCCAGTCCCTCTGTAATCTAACATCTCTTCTGCCGCTTCCCTTAATACCTCTTCTGGCAATACAGCTGGTCCAGCTGCGAAATTGTAAACTCTTGACATAAAAATAGCCCCCTTAAATATTGTTTTAACTTATAATATTATAACATAATTTAAATATAAATAATTAAGATAATCAAAATAAAAATCCTTCCATGTGTATTCACAAAGAAGGACTTATGCTATTCAACTCTATAACTATCCACATCAATAATTGTTACATCATCCTTTTTAGCTTCAATTTTTTTCACTTTAGGAATGGTGAGCAGAAGTAAACTATCATTAAAGGTAGCCTTTAAATTGATTACATCAACATCTTCTATATAAAAAGTCTTAATTAAATCTCCACCAGTTTGTACTACTGTCATCCTATAATTTTGTCCATTAGAATATACCTGTTTTCTTTTTATTGTTAATATTGCTTTATTTTTTTCAAAATCAATACTTACATCTTTAGGTCCTAACCCTGGTAAATATCCTTTTATTAAGTAGTATTCACCATAATCCTTAAGTTCAACATTAAAATCCTCTTCTTGACTCATTTCATTAACTAAATCATTAATTAAATTATTACCTAATATTTCATTTACTATAGAGGTTAAAAAATCATCCTCTAATATATTCATATAGGAATTTTGATTATAATTAAAAGGAATCCTTCCAAACATATATATTACTCTCCTTGTATTTAAAGCATTATACTATATATGTATTATAGTGTTTCCTTAATTGATACTAATATAATTAATAGCCAAATTCCTCAGCTAAGAATATAACATGAATACGGTCTTTTGTACCTTGTCTTTTAATTAATGTGTATTCATTACATATTCTCTCATTGCTTTTACAATCCATACAGTATCCAACCTTTGTGCAAGGTGTATTTCTATTTAATCTCTTTGCATTGGCAGGGGCTGATATTTGTCTATTTCTATCTATAGCCCTATCTACATCCTTTACTATTTTATTAAATCCACAAACTACAATTACCTTTTCTGGTCCATATAACATAGCTGCAACTCTATTACCATTGCCATCCACATTGTATAATTCTCCACTCTCTGTAACAGCATTACTACTAGTGAAATATGCATCTGCAGAAAATGACTTCTTGAATATCTTAACAATTTCTTGTCTGTTTAGTCCGTCTTCGTATCTATCTAGGAATTCATATCTCTTTGTTCTTAAGTGATCTATAACTCCTGTCTCAAATAATGTACTGGAACCGCCACAGGCAACTATTGAATTGGTCTTAACCAATTCCTCTATTTTACTAATTAACTCAACTTTATCTTTTACATAGTATCCATTCATATTGTTATCCTCTAATGATTTAATTGTTCTTAATACCCTTTGTTCATTGACCCATTTAGCATTTTGATCCATTAATAACTCCTCCTACTTTCAATATAATTAAATTTTACCATAAAAAAAAGAACCCATTACTATGAGTTCTTAAATCTACAAAATTATTTTCCACAACATTTTTTATATTTCTTTCCACTTCCACAAGGACATGGATCATTTCTTCCCACTTTATTGTCATTTCTAACAATTTTTGATTCTTTATATTCTTTTTCGATTTCTTTTCTCTTGTCTTGTGAGAATATTCCATCCCATTGTGGTAATGTGAATAAATATTCTGCCTTTGCATCAAGCATATTAAAATATAATTTTTCTAAGTTAATATCAAAGGTTAATTCAGTAGTTGCTTCAATAGTTTCTAAATCATGTTGAACATTTAAGCTATCATTAATACCATCTACAAAACCCATAATAAATTCTTCTGTTCCATTATGTTTCTTACTTAACTCTGCAATTGTAGTTTTAACTACTTCCTCATGTTTTGAAAGTATTTCTATATATATACCTTTTTCAATTTTACTATACTCATCCCAGAACGCATCTTCACCCTTTTCTTTAACGTACTTAACTACCATGTCAGTCCAATTCTTATATAAACTCATGTTTTTCTCCTCTTTCCTTTTGTATCTTTAAAATATTATACTAAGTTACTTTCTTTGTTTCAACTAATTATTTATTTTATATTATAATTCAATATATCCACTTGGCTCATGTCTGCTAGCCATAAGCACATTTATGTCTTCTCCCTGAATAAGTCCATTTTCCTGCATAATACTTAAAACTGTTTGAAAAGCTAAATCAGGATGATTGTTAGTTTTGCTTAAATGTCCTAGAAGTATTTTCTTTCCTTCTCCACATTTAGCTATATTAACTAAGGCTTTTCCACAATCATCATTTGATAAATGTCCAACCTCACTTAATATTCTTCTTTTTAATGAATAAGGATATGGTCCATACTTTAACATACTAATATCATGATTACATTCCAAAAGAATAGAATCAGAATCTTTTATGTTACTATAAATTTCTTCTGTAAATATACCAAAGTCAGTTGCAACGCTTACTATTTTGTTTTTACTAGCAATCGTGTATCCCACTGGGGCTATAGCATCATGAGGTATAACAAAGGATTTTACAGATAATCCTCCAACTTCCACCGTGCTTCGCCTATCTATTATTTTTATATTAGATTCCTTAATATTTCCTATAGACCTCTCCATAGCACACCAAGTTTTATCATTAGCATAAATTGGAATGTCATATTTACGTGAAAGAACTCCAACGCCCTTTATATGATCACCATGTTCATGGGTAATAAATATTCCGTCTAATTCTTTGCCTTTTTGTCCAATGATTTTTAAAGCCTCATCGATCTTTTTTCCTGGCAAGCCTGCATCTATTAGTATGTTTGTATTATCTTGTGAAACAAAAATACTATTTCCACTACTACCACTATATAATGAGCAAAATATCATTTTATTTCCCCCGTTTTATTCTTGAACTTTAATCCTGTGTATGTCAGCTCCTAAAGCTGAAAATTTATTTTCTATGTGAGGATACCCTCTATCAATATGTTCAATACTTGTTATTTGAGTCTCACCTTCTGCAACAAGTCCTGCAATAACCATAGCTGCGCCGGCCCTTAAATCTGTAGCTTTAACTATAGCCCCTGTAAGTTTTTTAACACCATCAATTATAGCAACTCTACCTTCTACTTTTATGTTAGAGCCCATCTTTTTTAATTCATCAATATGTTTATGTCTATTTTCCCAAATAGATTCTGTAATTAAACTTCTTCCAGCAACGGTACTTAAAAGTGCTGACATTGGCTGCTGAACATCTGTTGGAAACCCTGGATATGGCGTTGTTTTTATATTAACTCCCTTTAATTCCTTATCAACAGTAACTCTAATTGAGTCATCGCCTTCTTCAACTATAGCTCCCATTTCCTTTAATTTTGCAGAAATAGACTCTAAATGCTTAGGTATAACATTAGTTATTGTCACATCACCCTTAGTTGCTGCAGCTGCTATCATAAATGTTCCTGCCTCAATTTGATCTGGTATAACACTATATGAACAACCCTTTAATTCTTTAACTCCCATTATTCTTATAATATCAGTTCCTGCCCCCTTTATATTTGCACCCATTGTGTTTAAAAAGTTTGCAACATCAACTACATGAGGCTCTTTTGCTACATTTTCTAATGTAGTAATCCCTTCGGCTAGAGTCGCTGCTATCATTACATTTATTGTAGCTCCAACGGATACTACATCAAAGAAAATATCTGCTCCTACTAACTTATCTGCCTTCAAAATAACTGAGCCATGTTCTATTACTACCTCTGCCCCTAGAGCTTCAAATCCCTTTATATGTTGGTCTATAGGTCTTACTCCAATAGGGCACCCCCCTGGAAGCTGAACCTTTGCTTGCTTAAATCTTGTAAGAAGAGCACCTATAAAATAATAAGAAGCTCGCATTCTTCTAACATCATCTGTACATGCATCAAAATTTGTCACATCACTGCTATCAACCTCTAATGTATTATTATCTAATTTATTAACAGTACATCCTAAACTTCTTAATATTCTTTCTAAACAATGAACGTCCTCTATATCTGGTATATTATCTATTACACATTTTCCTTTACTTGCAACAACTGCTGCAGGTAGAATTGCTACTGCTGCGTTTTTAGCTCCATTAATCTCCACTGAACCTCTGAGAGCTGTACCTCCGTTAATTACTAATCTTTCCATGTTTTTTCACCCTTATTTCATAGATTCTATATATTAAATTTCCGTTAAATTCATAATTAATATTTATAATTTTCTCTTACTACATTTTTTTCCTATTATATCTTAAATGTATCTTATTTATTATATCATAAACTAGATTAAATTAAATGTTTTTTTTGATTCAATTTATTAAGTCCCCTTTTTTAGATTCTTTTATTGCTTTATATTAAAAATATATCTTACATCACAAAATGCACATAATTATATTTTTTGTATTTTTATATATGTTAATATGTTATAATTTATTACAAAGTTTGTATGTTTACTACTAACTATTCTAAGGATGTGAGGTTACTATATGAAATATTATATTGTTGCACTTTTTGATGATAATTCTTATGAATCTATAACACCGATTCAAAGAAATATTTCTAAAAAGTTCAGGGCTAATAGAAACTCTCCTATGCCCTATATTGCTTTGGAGATTATAGATAATCCTAATATAGAAAAATTATATACAGTTATAGATAAAATTATTAAGCCTTATAAAAATTTTAAAATAGAGCTTTGTGATGAAATTTCTATAAATGAGAATATGAAAACTATTAATCTATCAATTGTAAATGAAGGTTATATTAAAAAAATCAGTCGTACTCTACGAGATACTTTATCTCTTCACGGAATATATACTACAGAGCCTGAAATAAAAGATTTATCAATATCCTTGGGTAATATAAATTCTTTTAATAAAGACAGTAAAAAAAATAATAATGATATTGCCTTTGATCTAATTAAGAAGAACGGCAAAAATTTAACCCTTAAGGTAAATGCCTTAGAGATTTGGAAAATATCAAACAATAAAAAAGAAACTTCAATAAAAAGCTATGAACTAAGATCTTTTTAAGGTATTGTATGGAAAAAGTTTTAATTTATGTAAAAATAATTGAAACTTTTTTATTTATTTATTTTTGTATTCGTTTTCCCCCCTTTTATTTACTTTAAAGATTTTGTAAAATATAAATATAGATGATGATTTAATCATTAAGGAGGAAATTTTATGAACATTACAAATTTATTTAAAATTCAAAGAGAAATTTCTAATGAACTGGCTGTTGATTCAAACTTAAGCGATTATAAAATATTAGCAAGAAAAAATCTTGAACTTACAATAAAAATTAGTGACTTAGCTAGAGCGACTAATTGTTATAAATATTGGATTAGTGATGATCCTATTTTAGATAATAATAAAATTTTCGAAAAATATATATCCTGCTTTATCCAAATTATTTCTTTAGGATTAAATAATAATTATACTGACATAGAAGAAGTAAATGTTGAACCAAGTGAATATTGTCTTAGTGATGAATTCATAAACTTATTTATAGACATAAACGATTTAATTATATCTCCATCTAAAGATCATTTTATAACATTACTTGAGGATTTTTTAAGCCTTTCTATTAACCTTGATTTTTCTGAAGGTATGGTTTTAGATGGTTTTTATCAAAATTCTCCCCTGAATTTAGCTTTGTAATTTAGCTGAAAGCTCTTTTATATTATTTCTCTTTAATGGAAATACTATTTCTGAGGTGATAATTTTTATGATAGCAGTAATTTTTGCAATTATTTCAGGAATATCCATGAGTGTTCAGGGTGTATTTGATACAAGACTTAGTGAAAAAATTGGTCTATGGGAGGCAACTGTGTTAATACAAGGTAGTGCCCTTATATTAGCCCTTTTAATAACCTTCTTTTTTGGTAAAGGCAGTTATAGTAATCTTAAAAGCATCAATAAGCTATATTTGCTTGGAGGGGTGCTAGGTGTCATTATTACCTTTACAGTTATAAAAAGTATTGGTAGCTTAGGAGCCACATACGCTATAGGTATTATTCTAATTGCTCAACTAATTGCCGCAGCATTAATAGATGCCTTTGGTCTATTTGGTAGTGAAAGACTTACTTTTCACTTAAAAGATATACTAGGAGTTTCAATTATGTTAATAGGTATCGTAGTATTCAAATGGAATAGATAATTTTAAGGAGTTATAAAATGAATTTTTTTAAGAATATAGTATTCTTATCTCAATTAACTACAACCAACATAAAAGCATATTTTAAATCAAAAGAACCTGTAGCCTCTGAACCTATTTATACAAACTCTGTGAACTGGTATGGTCATGCTACAGCTATAATTAACCTATCTGACATAATTATTCTTACTGACCCTGTCCTGTCAAATTATTTAGGACATTTTTTTAAGAGACTTGTAGATAAACCCTATCTATTAAAGGGAAAAAGAGTTGATTACATTTTATTATCCCATGGGCATATGGACCATATGGATTTCCCCTCTCTAAGGAAACTTGATAAAACCGCTACTATTATTGTTCCAAAAGGTTATAAAAGATTGATGAAAATTTTTGGATTCAAAAAAGTCGTAGTATTACGCCATGATGAAGTTTATGAGGATGATAAAATTAAGATTACATCCATAAAAGCAGATCATGATGGACGAAGATATTATATGGGTATAGATAATGAAAGCCACTCATATCTAATTGAAAGAAATAATAAAAAGATATTTTTTGCAGGTGATACTGTTTATACCCAAAAGTTCAGTTCTCTAGAATGTGATGTTGCTTTAATGCCTGTAGGGTGCTATAAACCTGATAGGTTTGCATGTATGCATTGTACACCTGAAGAAAGTTATAAAATGTTTAAAATGATGAATTGTCCTGCCATGATACCTATACATTATAAGACCTTTAAAATTTCGTTAGAAAATTTTGATGATACTACTAATATCTTAAAAAACTTTAAAGATGAAACTTTAAAGATTATAAATATAGGAGAAACTTATAAACTATAAAAAGCAACCTAACTTTAGGTTGCTTTTTATAGTATATTAACAAATAGTAGCATACTTATATATTATATTAAAGAAACAATTAATAGGAGCATTTTATGTTTTTTCATAAAAATAAACTAGATAAAAATTTAAATTACTACTTATCTAATAACTGCTATAAAAAATATAGAGTTTTAATTAAGTATAAAAATTTAAATGATAATATTGTAAAAAAACTTTCATCCCGTACGTGTGAATTTCTTTATACTCTCAGTTATTCAAAAATACTTTGTGCTAAATTAGATTCCCATACCATAGATAGAATATTAGAATATCCTGAAATCGAGTATATTTGTTTAGATGAATATTTATTTCTCTGTGGTATGAGTGTCTCTACTGCAAATAACATACATCTCTCTGAAAAATATAGCCTTTTGGGCACAGGTATTGGTATAGGAATTATTGATAGTGGAGTTTATCCTCATCAGGATCTACAAACTCCATCAAATAGAATTGAATTATTTACAGACTTAATAAACCACTTAGCTTATCCTTATGATGATAATGGGCATGGTACCTGTATTGCAGGATTAATATCCGGCAGTGGATCTTCCTCAAACTCTCTTTACACGGGTATTGCCCCTCATTCAAAATTACATTGCTATAAAGCCTTTGATAAACTTGGTAAGGGTTATGCATCTGATATACTTTTTGCCCTAGAGAGCTTAATTGATTCTTCTGATAAATATAATATTAAGATTCTCGCTCTTCCTTTTGAATTATTAACACATAACATATTTATTTCTAAGGCCTTTGATAATACTTTTTGTAAAGCAATTTCAATGGGCATAGCACCTATTGTACCTAGTGGCAGTAATTTAAATTCTACTGGTTCTATAATGGGAATTGCCACCTTATCATCTTGTATTACTGTTGCAGGAGTAGACTCTAGTAAAACTATAAGCCCTTATACCTATTCCTCAGCTGGACCTTATTCAAAAACACAAAAACCAAATTTAAGTGCCGCTGCTGTGAATATTACTTCATTAAATTCTGATACATCCTATATATCAGAAAAAGATGGCTTCAAACTTTATCCTGATAAGCTTGAAGCCACCTATAAAACTTTTAGTGGTACATCTTTAAGTGTAGCTTTTATAGCTGGTTTATGTGCGTTACTATTTGAAAATGATCCTACTTTATCCTTTAAAGATCTATGTTCTATTTTAAAACTCTCCTGTGAACTCCAAGATTTCTCAAAATTCCAGCAGGGGGAAGGCCTTATTAATATATCAAATCTCCTTACCTAAGCCACATGAAAGAGAATAATAAAGCAATTATACAAGTATACTGATTTGTTATTTTTTTATTGTGTCTAAACTTGAATATACTCTTGTGGATTAATTGGGACTCCGTTTACTCTCACTTCAAAATGTAAATGGGGTCCTGTACTATTTCCTGTATTACCTACATTACCAATTAAATCTCCTTTTTTTACTTCTGCTCCTACAGTTGTTTTAAATTCATTTAAATGAGCATATACAGTCATTATATTATTATCGTGTTCTATTACTATTTTATTTCCATAACCATTTTCATAATAGCATTCCTTAACAACTCCATCTATGGCTGAATAAACAGGGTCTCCTGTATCATTCCCAATATCCATTCCATTGTGCATCCTTCCCCAACGCTTCCCAAAGAGAGATGTTATAGTACCTCCTTCTGTTGGATACTCTAAAAATGCAACTTTATCTTCAATTGGATCTTTTACCCCTTTATAAACAACTGTATCCTTACTATTTACTATGGTCTTTTCTTGTACTATCTCTTCTCCGGTCTTTATTCCATTAGTATAATTCACATTGGCTACTACCTCTTTATAGCCACTCATTCCTTCTTCCTTTAGTATTTCTCCCATATACATATCCTCTTTCTGCACGGTCTTTATACTAGGTTCTATTGTCTCCTGTCTAGTTTCTTTACATTTCATATTAACATCTATATATTTTTCATCATTATTTTCATCTACTATCTTTTCCGCTATTTCTTCTATGGAATCCGAAGTTGATATTACATTTTTATATTCCTCATATTTATCATTTGCTTTAATGTCTATGGACAGTATAGTATCTTTGTTAACTACGCTATCCTCTATGTACAGCTCTCCAACTTTCCTTAGTATTTCTTTACTAGCATCTATATCTACATCTGTTTTATAAGTTTTATCTTCCACCTTCATAGCAGATACCGTGGGTTCACCCTCTATAGTTAGTAATATATTACCATAACTACTCTCCAATCCTCCTCCTAGTATAGTTGTTAAACAAATACTAAAGGCGCTTACCATCAATGTTTTTTTTATGCTTATATTCATACATCTTCCTTTCGAATGAGACACATAATGTAATTTACCCTCTTTGTGAGTTTTTATTCATTTTCAAAAAGTTGTTATCCCATTGACCCTTTGTTATAATTAAATTTATATATACTAATACTATAATTATCAAATTATTAGAAAAGGAGAAATTTAGAATATGAGCACTTTTATGCTTAAAAATACTAGTTTAAATTTCACTCCTGTTAGTGATGTTTTTATCGAAAAATATATGGTTAATGCTCGAGGAGAGTTTGTAAAAGTGTATTTACTTCTACTAAAGTATAATACTTCTAATGAACCTGGAGTTAATGGGGCTATATTGGCATCTTCCTTGAATTTACTAGAATCTGATGTTATGAATGCATTGAATTATTGGAATGATCAAGGAGTCATAAAGCTTGTTAGATTGGATAAAATGAATAATTTCAATATAGAATTCTTGCCCTTAGATGATGTTACTAAAGAAACACCTCGTGAAGTTAACCTTCTTGAGGCCTTAAATAACACCGATACTACAGATATGCTTAGAGATATTGAAAGAATTGTAGGTAGACCTTTATCCTCTAAAGAAATGGAAATATATCTTGGATGGCAAAGGGATTTCTCCTTCTCGGCAGAGTTAATATTAATTTTAGTAGAATACTGTGCATCAAAAGGTAAAAGCGATTATAGATACATAGAAAAAGTGGCTTTAGCTTGGCATGATATGGGTATAAATTCAATTCCTATGGCCCAAACTTATATTAAACAAACTGAGGATAAATGGATTAAATTCAGGAAAATCCTTGCTTATTTAGGAATTAAAAATGCTGAAATAATGAAACCTCAAGAGCAACTTTTAGAAAAATGGTTATTTACTTATAAATTTGACCTACCTTTAATCCAAAAAGCCTCCGACATATGCTTTGAAAGACTTAATAGAGCTGACTTTAAATATATAGATGGCATACTGTCAAAATGGGTTAAGGAAAATATTAAAACTATGGAAGAAGTAGCCGCTAAAGACAAGCAACATAAAAGCACTTATAATAAACCAGCATATTCAACTAATGGAAAAAATAATAATAGCAATACTGGATTCAATAATTTTGAACCAAGATCCTATGATTATGATTCTTTAGAAAAAAAATTGTTAGGATGGGATAATGATGATTAATGGATATCAATCAAGGCTATTAAATATTTATTCAAAAATAAGAGAGTCAGAAACTAAAAAATTAAAGGATAGAAAAGCTGAAATAAAAAATTTGCATCCCAGGATAATAGAATTAGATAACAAAATTCAAAAATTATCTCTTTCTCTTTCCCTTGCAATTTTAAAATCTAAGGACGATAAAAAAACCTTAGATACATATAAAGATTCAATAACTGAATTTAGAGCGCAAAAATACGAGATGTTAGTTTCTAATGGATATCCTCCTGAATTTTTAAATCTAACTTATCAATGTAAAAAATGTAATGATACTGGATTCATAGTTAATACTAAATGTACGTGCTATAAAAAAAAGCTAATTCAACTCTGTTATGAGAACTCTTTACTCCAAGATATCCTTAGAGAAAAGAATTTTAATAATTTTGATATATCATTATTTTCTTCTCATAAAATTGGAGACGATAAATATTCTCCAAGAAAAAACATGGAAAATACGCTAGAGTACATTACTGGAGATTATATACCAAACTTTGCTACTACCAAAACTAATCTTTTATTCTATGGTAATCCTGGTAGTGGAAAAAGCTATTTATCCTACTGTCTAGCCAAGGAATTATTAGATTTAGGATATCTTGTTGTATATAAGACCTCTGATGAAATAATAAGTGATTTAAAGGATATTAGATTTAATAATAATAGTAACCTTCAGGAAATATTATTAGATTGTGATTTGTTAATTATAGATGATTTAGGTGCAGAGCAGCGAAATGAGTTTACAGTTACAGAGCTATTTAATCTTCTAAATAAGAAATTACTCCGTAATAAGAGGATGTTAGTTTCCACTAACCTTACTCTTCCTGATATTACAAAAGCTTATAGTGAGCGTATGTCCTCTAGGCTTATTGGAGAATTTAGACTTAATAAATTTTATTCTGAGGATATAAGAATAACTCTAAATTTAAAGAAAAATAGAAGATAATTTAATATTTTTGATATAGAAAAAACATCGAGGACTTCCGTTCTCGATGCTTTTTTGTCTAAAAAACCTCTTATAATAACTATTTATTTAACTATTAGCAATTCTATTTAATTCTTCTGTAAATGCTACTAATTCTTCTAAACTGGCATTAGTCTGTTGAATTGCTGCAGATTGCTGCTCTGTATTGGATAAAGTTGAGTCTGAAATTTCAAGAGTCGTTTTTACAGATGCTTGGATATCGGAGGTAAGCTGCATAATTTCGATAGCTGTTTCCTTCGAATTTTGAGATAAATTTCTTATTTCAGTTGCAACAACTCCAAAACCTCTTCCTAACTCACCTACTCTGGCCGCTTCTATTGCAGCATTTAACCCTAACATTTTTGTTTGATCAGCAATGCTTTTTATTGAAACAAGAACTGTATTAATTTTTTCAGAAACCTTTTGCACGTTTACAATCTCATCGTTCAATGTTTGTTGGTTTTCAGTTACAGTCATTGATGTAGCTGATAATTCTTCCATTGTGGAAGATATCTGAGAAAAACTATCAGTAAGTTCATTTGACATAGATTTTATACTTAGCTGCTGATACCCTATCTGTGATAATGAATTCGCTACAATAAATAGTACTTCTGCTGCAGCTTTTATATTCTTTTCTGCAGTTATCTTGATTTTTTTAACAGCATCAACATATTTATCTTCATTTACTCCTATTTCTATTGCAGTCTTCCTATACACATCCTCTTCAGGGTTTTTAGTTAAAACTTGTCCCCCTAATATAGTTCCTATCTGCACTCCATTTACCATGAATCGAGTAGGAGCTAAATAATTATTTTATTTAGCGTCCTCTCACACCACCGTGCATACCGTTCGGTACACGGCGGTTCATTAGAAATTAATGTATCTTTTGATATTTGCTTGTTAGGCTAACGAAT
>NZ_PVXQ01000020.1 GCF_002995745.1 Clostridium vincentii
GTATTTCATTAGGACAATTGGTAATAGCAAATGAAAGGGAGATGAGTTAGAAGATGTGTATTGCAATTCCTCTTAAGGTTATAGAGCTATATGATGAGGAGGCCTTGGTACATTATAAAGGGGTGAAGATGAAGGTGAATATACTTCTTTTAGAGGATGTTACATTGGGGGACTATGTTTTAGTTCATGCAGGCTGCGCCATAGAAAAATTGGATCGAGAAGAAGGGGAAAAGACCCAAATATTATTTGATGAATTATTTTATTCTAGAGATGAAGGTGAGATATGAAATCATTAGAAATAGATAAAGAAATAAGAATAATGGAGATTTGTGGGACACATACCATGTCAATTTTAAGAAGTGGAATAAAGGAACTTTTACCTAAGAATGTAAAACTAATTAGTGGGCCAGGATGTCCTGTATGTGTAACTAATTAAGGCTATATAGATGCCTGTATTGAATTAAGTGAAAGAGAAAATATAATAATAACAACTTTTGGAGATATGATTAATATTCCAGCAACTAGTAGTTCTTTAAAGATTCAGAGGGCGCTGGGTAATGATATACGAGTAGTATACTCACCCTTAGAAGCAGTGAATATTGCTAAAAAAAACCCTCATAAGGAAATAGTTTTTTTAGGGATAGGCTTTGAAACAACAGCTCCAACAATTGCTCTTGCCATAGAGAAATGTTATAAAGGTAGAATAGAAAATTTCAGCGTGTTTAGCGCTTTAAAAACTATGCCAGAAGTCATTAAAATGCTAATTAATAATAAAAATGTAAAAATAGATGGTATTATTTGCCCAGGACATGTAAGTACTATAATTGGAGAAAAATCTTTTAGTTTTATTAGTAATAAGTTCCATATACCAGCAGTGATAGCAGGGTTCGAGGATAAGGACGTCAAGGCAGCAATTTATTTGTTGGTAGATATGATAAGAGAAAATCAATTTGATATAAAGAACATATATGGCAGCTGTGTTAAATACGAAGGAAATAAAAAGGCTAAGGAACTAATGCAAAGGGTTTTTCAGTCCTCTAATAGTAAGTGGAGAGGCATAGGATTAATTAAAAGTAGTGGATTGAAAGTTAGCAACAAATATAGTCAATATGATGCGGAAATGAAGTTTAATATAAAAATGGAGGATAGTCCTTATTTAAAAGGATGCATCTGCGGAGATATATTAAGAGGTGAGAAAACTCCAGTAGATTGTAGATTTTTTGGAAAGGAATGTACCCCATATAATCCTATAGGCGTTTGCATGGTATCCGGAGAAGGAGCTTGTGGAATACATTATAAATATTTAAATCAAGGGTAAGAAAGGGGCTTTTTATGGATATTATCACATTAGCTCATGGAAGTGGAGGCAAAAAGACTCATGACCTTATTAATAAAATATTTTATAGACATTTTAATAATGAAATACTTATGCAGCAAGGAGATTCAAGTATAATTGAGAATATAGGTGGAAAAATTGCTGTAACAACAGATTCATATGTAATTAACCCAATATTTTTTCCAGGGGGAGATATAGGAAAGCTATCAATATGTGGAACGGTAAATGATTTGGCCGTTAGTGGAGCGATCCCTTTGTATATTACAGTAGGTTTCATAATGGAAGAGGGTTTAGAAATTAAAGACCTTGAGAGAATTGTTATATCCATGGCAGAAGCAGCAGAAAGATGTGGAGTTAAAATAATTGCTGGGGATACAAAGGTAGTCGAGAGAGGTAAGGGCGATAAGATTTACATCAATACTACTGGCATAGGAGTATTTGAAAATGATTTGGACTTAACAGGGGTAAGGATAAAGGTGGGAGATAAAATTATTGTAAGTGGTACTTTAGGAGATCATGGAATAACTATACTATGTGAAAGAGAAGAATTAAATTTTGAATCTCAAATAAAAAGTGACTGTAATTCACTACATTTATTAATTAAGGATATATTGAAAACTAGTAAAGACGTGAAATTTATTAGAGATATTACCAGAGGTGGACTAAGTACAACCCTTAAAGAAATAATGCAAGGAAAAGAAATGAGTATAGTCTTACATAAGAAAGATATTCCAATAAGAGAAGATGTAAGTGCTATTTGTGAAATATTGGGATTTGATCCTTTATATATAGCAAATGAGGGCAAGCTTGTTTTAATAGTTTCGGAGGATAATGCAAATAAAGTTATACAAACTATGAGAAATAATCCTCTAGGAAAAAATGCTGCTGTAGTGGGTGAAATAGTAAAAGATAAGGGTGGAAAAGTATATTTGAAAACTGAGATTAATGGTACAAGGACCTTAGATATGATTGAAGAAGATCTTATACCTAGAATATGTTAAGACATAGGGGTTATTTACTCCTGGATTCAACTAGTTAGATGCAAGACTTTCCTTGCTTTGCGTATAGGAAAGTCTTTTTTTGCCTATATGGGTACTATTGATTACATTAAAAGCTTGAAGTATAATATAACAAATAAACACATTATAACTTACGGTAGGGAGGAAAAGATGAGTAGAGAATTCGATAAAAATATGGTTCAATTGGTATCGCAACTTGCAACGAATTATAGGCAGAATTTTATTTTTTCATTATATGATTCTTGTAATTTAGCTAATAAAGATGAAATTATAGAAATTTTACATGAGTTGAGACAATTGATTTTTCCAGGCTTTTTTGAAAAGAAGAGATTATCAAATGATACAATAGAATATTATATAGGAGATCTTCTAATTAGTGTTGAGGAAAAATTACACAGGCAGATAAAATGTGTATTATTATATAAGAATCATCTCAATAATGAATCTGAGGATTCATATTTAGAAGAAAAAACAAATGAAATATGTTCAATATTTTTGAAGTTATTACCTGAAATACAAGCTCGTATTACTATAGATGTTCAAGCTGCATATGATGGAGACCCGGCTGCAAGCGATATAGAACAAATAATATTTTCATATCCCGGTATATTTGCAATTAGTATTTATAGAATAGCTCATGAACTTTATAAATTATCAGTACCATATATTCCAAGAATAATGACAGAATATGCACATAATGAAACTGGAATTGATATTAACTCAGGAGCTGAAATTGGAAAAAGCTTTTTTATAGACCATGGTACAGGTGTTGTTATTGGAGAAACTTGTGTTATTGGAGAGAATGTAAAAATATATCAAGGAGTGACATTAGGTGCTTTATCAACTAGAGGAGGACAAACTCTTCAAGGAGTAAAAAGACATCCAACAATAGAAGATAATGTAACTATATATTCAGGAGCTTCTATTTTAGGGGGAGAAACTGTTATTGGAAAAAATTCAATTATAGGTGGAAATGCTTTTATTACAAAATCAGTTCCAGAGGATACAAGAGTTAGTGTTCAAAATCCAGAGCTTAAATTTAAAAATAGTAAACCTAAAGAATTTGAACAAGAATTTATACTTGATTGGATTATATAACATCCATAGAGTTCGAAGGAGGAGGCCTATAAAGGCCTCCTCCTTAAAAAATAATTCTCTAAGAAAAATGATGATAACCTGTCTGAATTTAAGCGTATCTAAATTCCTCCATAATCTTAATGAATTTATGCTCTATATTTATAAATGCATCAACAATATCAGGGTCAAAATGCGTTCCTTTACTTTCTAAAATGATATTCTTAGCCTCATCATGTGTAAAGGCTGCTTTATAAATTCTTTTGCTGATAAGTGCATCGTACACATCGCTAAGTGCCATAAGCCGCCCTGATATAGGAATATCTTTTCCTGACAGACCCACTGGATATCCGGAGCCATCCCATTTTTCGTGATGAGTTAATGCAATTTCCTTAGCTAGGGTCAAGAATGAATCTTCACCTAATTCATTTATACCCACCATTAATGATTCTCCTCCATAAATTGTATGCTTTTTCATTTCTTCAAATTCTTCTGCAGTCAATCGCCCTGGCTTTAGTAGAATACTGTCCCTTACCCCTACTTTACCAATATCATGTAAGGGTGCTGATTTATAAAGGAGCTCAATATATTCATTTGTGAGTATATCTTTGTATTCCTGATTCTTGCGTAATTCAAGTGCCAATTCTTTGATATATTTTTGTGTCCTTTTTATATGAGCTCCGGTTTCTGGATCCCTTGTCTCAGCTAAAGCAGATAGGCAATAGATAGCAGCGGAGTTAGTTCTTTCAATAAGCTGGGTTCTTTCTTTAACCTTTTCTTCTAAAATAATATTCTGACTTTCCAATACTAGACGGGCTTCTTCAAGTCTAAGCTGAGTGGTAACTCGGGCCTTAACTTCAATAATTTCAAATGGCTTAGTAACATAATCTACTGCACCTAAGGAAAAACCTTTGCTTTTTGAATCACTATCAGTAATTGCTGATAGTAAAATAACAGGTATATGCTCTAAAGTTGGATTTTTCTTCAACTTTTTCAAAACCTCATATCCATCAAGCTCAGGCATCATAATATCTAAAAGAATTAAATCAGGTTTTTGCTCTTCAAGTAATTCAATGGCCTCAACACCATTAATAGCAATGATTAATTCATAATTATCCTGAAGGGCCTCCACTAGAATAACAATATTAATTTCTGTATCATCAACTATCATTATAGTTTTTTGTCTAATCATTATCTGACTCCTTTACAATAGTTATTAGGTCTTCAACTACAGATTTAGCTTCTTTAAAACGATAGCGGCCTACAAGAATTTTTATTTCGTTAATTTGTACTATGAAATTTGTATCTTCAGTATTTGAACTTAAATAGCTCATATTTTCTTTTATTTCTTTAGCACGAGCTTTTTGTAAAGCTTCCAATAATTTATTTAAAGCTTCCTGAATATTAAAATTGGAACTTAACTGTTTTTTCTCTAGAACCTTTTTTGGTACAACTTTTTTAATACTATCTATAAGATCTCCATTTAAAGCAGAAAGGGCCACAAGCTCTTTATTTAGACTATCATCATCATAGGATTCATATTGTTCTTCAAACTGAATAATAAATCTGTTGAGTTCTATGGCTCCTATGTTTCCGGTGACACCTTTAAGACTATGAATAAATCGTTTGGCTTCAGTATATTGCTTGTTAATCCTCATATCAGAGAACTCATTTACCAGGTTACTATAAGTAGAACAGTATCTATTTAATAAATCATAATAAAAAACTTTTTTATTCCCTAGTCGAAGTAAAGTTCTATTAAAATCTAAAATTTCAACATTTTCATTTGAGATTTTTGGTAAAGGGTTTTCTATAACTTTAGGACTAGTATCTGGGAGCCATTTTACAAGAGTTCGAAATAAAATATCTGGATTAATTGGTTTTGAAATATAATCATTCATACCAGACTTAATACTTCTCTCCCTATCACCATTAAGTGCATTAGCAGTCATTGATATAATAGGTAGCTCTAAACGTGAATAGGTTTCCCTTAGTATTTCTGTAGCTTTGTACCCATCCATGATTGGCATTTGCACATCCATAAGAACTGCATCAAATTTATTGGCGCGAATATGTTTGATTGCCTCTTCACCATTGCTGGCAATACTTACACAAATGCCAGCCTGTTCTAAAATGCTCTTTGCGACTAATTGATTAATATCATTATCTTCAACAAGTAGTATTTGCTTATCTTTAAGTGCTCTTTGAAACTTTTTAAGACTTTCTCCATTATATTCTTCGTCCTTTAATATTAGTATAGTTGGGACTTTATCAAACTGGATAATAAATTGGAAGGTAGAGCCTTCACCTAATTTACTCTCTATCCAGATTGAACCATCCATTAGATCAACCAGTTGCTTTGTTATTGTTAACCCAAGACCAGTTCCACCATATTTCCTAGTGGTAGAATTATCAGCCTGGGTAAATGCAGTAAATAGTCTTTCTATTTGCTCTTTTGTTAAGCCTATTCCTGTATCTGTAACACTAAAATTCAAACTGACTTTATTTTCAGTTTCATCGGCAATTCTAACCAAAACATTCACTTCACCTTGACTTGTGAACTTAATAGCATTTGTAGTCAAATTAGATATGATTTGTTCCAATCGGAGGGGATCTCCTTTCAGTACATTTGGTACGCCTTTGTAAATATCAAAGTTAATATCAATGCCTTTAGCAGTTGCTGAAGGTGTATATAGAGTAGTTATATTATCAAACACCGTATCCAAGTTAAAATTAATATTTTCTATTTCTAGTTTTTTAGCTTCTATCTTTGAAAAATCTAAAATATCATTAATAATTCTAAGTAATATTTTAGATGACTGTTCTATTTTGGAAATGTAATTTTTCTGAAGGTCATTTAAATCAGATTGACTGATTATGTGAGCAAGGCCCATAATTGCATTCATTGGTGTTCTAATTTCATGGCTCATATTTGCTAGGAATCAACTTTTGGCTAAGTTTGCTTCTTCTGCTTGTTCCTTAGCAACCTTAATCTCAACTTCAGTCTTTTTCCTTTCAGTTATATTCTGCAATACTCCAATAAACCTTTTAGCTTTTCCAAATTCATCTTTATTAATTGATTGGCCAACAAATGAAAGCCAAATAGTTGGATCTTCCTTTAGCCTAAATTCCGTATAGAAGTCTTTTCCTACCATGGTTAAATTATCTTCACTAAATTGTGTAGTAATTAATACATCATCTTCGTATATATAATCATCAAATTGTCCATTAAACTGAGTCCAATCACTTTCTTTTAAAAACCTCTGTTTATACTCTGGTGCATTAATTAATTTAAGAAAAATATCATTAACCACTAATATATTATTGATGCAATCTGAATCATATAAACCAATATTTGAAGCCTCCATAGAGATTCTGAATCTATCTTCTGAAATAGTTAGATTTTCTGTAACCTTAGTTAAAGCCTTGGTTCTCTCCTGTACACGACACTCAAGGTCGTCGTTTAAAACAGTTAGATGTTTTTGAGCTTTTCTACGTTCTTTAATCTCACAATTAAGTGTATCTACATTATTACGGATATTCGTAGCCATTGTATCAATAGTATTTGCAAGTACTCCAATTTCATCTTTACTTGACTTAAGATCATTTGGAATTTGAATAGAATTTATACCATTAGAACCTTCAATGATTTTCACCATACGGGTCAAAGGTTTTGCAACGAAATTTGTCATTTTATTTGCAAATATAAAAATCAAAAAAGAAATAATAATTGCACTACATAAAAATATAAGAAATAAAAGTTTTACTGCTTTTGAGAAATCTCCATGTTCTATAGGCATGGCTAAATATAGATTTTCAGTATTAGGTATTTGGCAGTAAACTAAATCATTTAAACTATCTTTTGAATTTATAGTATTTATTTCTCCGAAAGGCTTAGTATCAACATCTTTTATAAAGCTTTCAGTATCCAATATAGATGTTTGTTCTTCATTTGGATTTACAATTGCATTACCAAGAGAATCAAAAATCCATAGTTCATTTACTAGACCCATTTTTGTTTTACTTAATGAGTTAGCCACTTCTTTAACACCTACGTTAATAAGTAGTACTCCATTTACTGTTCCAGTATTATCTGTGATTTTTGCACCAGTAAAAACTATATATTCACCAAGCGTTTCATTGAAAATTGCTTGAGTTTTAGCTTTAGGGCTGTTCCCAGTTAATAAATCCTTCTCATAAACATCTGATGAGTTAATGTTATATGGATTATTTTCGTATTCTTCACCTGTTATAGATTTATACTTAATTGATAATATTAAATTCCCATCTTTAAGCATTTGATTATCAAGCTCTTGTTTAATAGCATCGATGTCCCCACTTTTAAATGTTTCTGTACTAGCAAGTATCTCTAGCATTTTGTTTTGATTATGAAACCTCTCACCTAAATATTGTGCTTGGCTATCAACAACATGACTACCTATATCACGAATAATTGGCTTAACATAAGTATTCATTTGGAAATACAAAAAAACACTTAATAAAATTAAAAGCATAAATACAAGCAAAGTATAGGTTGCTCTGAGTTTATCTTTATAGGATTTATTAATAAAATTTGTTTTAGACACAAAATCACTCCCTGTACAGTCTTTATGGGTTTAATTGTCACATAATATAAGGTTTTTAACAATATTATTTTAACAATGTAGTTGAAATGATATAATCTCTAAATTTCTTGGTAATAGGAGACATGTAGGAATCCTTAAGCCAACCCATATAAATAGTCTTATATCCAATGTCTTCTTTTATTTTGACAATAGAGAGGGTGTTTGTATTAATAAGAGGATTGTAAGGAACTATTGTAATACCAGCACCAGCAGCTACTAAGCCTCCTAGCATACTAGCTTGATTAGGTTGTAGAAAAATCTTAGGAGTATAGTTTATAAATTTAGAGTAAGAAAGCAACTTATCTTTATCTCCTTCACAAAATACAATAAAAGACTCATCTTTTAAGTCTTTTAAAGAAACATCTGTCTCATTAGAAAGAGGATGGTTTTTAGAGACAATCAAAACATACTTTTCTTTTTTTACTGGTACTGATGTAATTTCAGTATGTGCATGAAGTTGATCCACGTTATCATAAAAACCTATATCAATTTTCCCATCCTTTAAGTCATTTAATATTATTGGAATAGATTCATAATTAAATTGAAACTTAGTATCAGGGCAGGAAGTTAAAAAATCACTAATTATAAAAGGCATGAAATATGTACTTATGCAATAGGTGGATGCAATAGATATAATTCCTTTTTCAGGATTAGCCATATTTTGTAACTCGCGAATTCCTTTATCAATTTCAAGGAGAGCTATATTGGAATGCTTTAAAAATGATTTTCCAAAGGACGTAAGGGTAACACTGCGGTTATTTCTTTCAAATAAAGGTACATTTAATTCAGATTCTAATTTGGAAATTGCTTTACTTAAAGCTGGTTGAGTTACTGAGGCTAAAGCGGCAGCAAGAGTGAAATTTTCAGTTTCAGATATTTTCTTAAAATACTCTAATTGTTGTAAATTCATAAATAAACTCCTTATATATAACTTTTAGTTATGGTAATATGAATAATATCAATTGGACAAAATTAATTATTTGACTGTATAATCATAGGGTACAAGGATAAATATATATAAAAGTATTATAAATATTATTCATGTATATGTCAAAATTTATTAAAAATAAGATCAAATTGCAAGGAGAATATTATTATATGATGAATGTAAATACTGAAAAATGTATAGGCTGTGGACAATGCGTTAAGGATTGTTTTGCAAGGGACATAGAAATGGTTGATGATAAAGCTAAGATTAAGAATATAACCTGCTTTAAATGTGGACATTGTATTGCTATATGTCCTAAAGATGCAGTATCAACAGATGAGTACAACATGGAAGAAGTAAAGAATTATAATAAAGAAGAGTTTACAGTGGACTCTGATAATTTACTTAATTTCATTAAATTTAGAAGAACTGTAAGACAATTTAAGGATAAAGAAGTTGAATCCGAGAAAACTTCTAAGATTATAGAAGCAGGCAGATTTACTCAAACTGGTAGCAATATGCAGGATGTATCTTATATAGTAGTAAAAGATGGAATTGAAGAGCTTAAATCCTTAACATTAAAAAGTTTAAAGGAACTAGGAGAACATATGCTAGCTAATTTAACTCCTGAGACTATGGTATATAAGAGATACGCACAAATGTGGATAAAAATGTATGGAAAACATGAAGAAAATCCTAAGGAAAACGATGGATTATTCTTTAATGCTCCAGAAGTAATAATAGTTACAGCTAATTCACAGGTGAATGGAGCCTTGGCTTCTTCAAATATGGAGCTTATGACTAATGCATTAGGCCTTGGAATATTCTTTAGTGGATTCTTCGTAATGGCTGCACAGAAAGATAAAAAGATTGCTGAATTTATTGGACTTCAAGAAGGAAAGCAAATTGTAACATGTATGATAATAGGATATCCTAAAGTAAAATATTTAAGAACAACACCAAGAAAAGAAGCAGATATATCTTGGAAATAAAAATTGTTAAATAGTTAAAAGAGACCCTATAGAGTGGACAAGCGAAAAGTCCATTCCATAGGGTCTTTTTTATTCATTGTTTAGGTGATTATAATATTTAAAAGACCAAGCTTCAATTTCCTTAATGATTTTAGTAAGGTCTTTCCCCTTATCAGTAAGGTAATATTCAACTTTAGGTGGAGTTTGTGGATAGATTACCTTATTTATTAATTCAGCATTTTGCAATTCTTTAAGCTTTTCATTAAGTACCTTTTGACTTATTCCTGTAGTTATTCTTTGAAGCTCCAAGAATCTTTTAGGCTCATCATATAAATGACATAACAAAACAGCCTTCCATTTCCCTCGTATAAAGTCCATTCCGAAATCTAATAGACATATATATTCTTTTCCATTGCAGTGTATCATTAGTTAAACCACCTTTAGCTATTTGTATAAGAATAGGATTACTACATTAATAGTGTATTTTTAGACTAAGTAATTTAATAATAACAAATTACTATCATAAGGTAAACATAGACAGGCCGTTAAATCTTACTTAAAGGTAAGTCATCTTACTAAAAAGTGCCTACTTGTTAATTAAATTATGTGGCTATACAATGATCCTATGATTAAAAAATTATATGGAGGTATGTATTATGAAAGTGGTTGCGTTTAATGGAAGTCCTAGAAAGAATGGTAATACTTCTGAGGCGATAAAAGCTGTAGCAAAAGAGTTAGAAAAAGAGAATATTCAGGTTGAAATAATTCATGTAGGAAATAAAGTGATTAGTGGATGTTTGGCTTGTGGTGGATGCAGTAGAAATATGAATGAAAAATGTGTTATTGAAAATGATGAAGTTAATGGATGGATTCAAAAAATGAAAGAAGCTGATGGAATTATATTAGGCTCCCCTGTACATTATGCAGCTATAGGAGGAACTATGAAATCATTTTTAGATAGAGCATTTTTAGTAACATCTACAAATAAAGGAATGCTTAGACATAAAGTTGGTGCCAGTGTTGTAGCCGTAAGAAGAGCGGGAGGTATTCCAGTATTTGATCAACTAAATAATTATATTAATTATTCAGAAATGGTAATGCCTACATCAAATTATTGGAATGTAGTTTATGGTACGGGCCAAGGTGAGGCAACTCAAGATAAAGAAGGAATGCAAATCATGAGTGTTTTAGGTAAAAATATGGCCTGGTTAATGAATATTATTGATTTTGGACGAGATCATGTTAAAGCACCTGAGAGAGAAGATAAAACATTTATGAACTTTATTAGATAGAATTAAAAAAGAAAAATTAGCCACTTTAGATATAAATCTAAGGTGGCTTTTTTAGCATAAACTATTATCTTTATTAAGAAACTTCTCAATTATAGGTTATAATAATACTTAGAGAATTATGGAAATTAACACTATAGTTATAGTAGTTATTAATGAGAGGAGAGCTAAAGAATGACTGAAAAAGAAAAGATGATAAATGGTGAATTATATCTATCCTTTGGGGAGGAACTATTAAAAGAACGTCAAGATGCAAAGGAATTAATATTTGACTTCAATACTTTACGTCCAACAAAAATTGAGGAAGGTAAGGAGATTATAACAAAACTTTTTGGGGAAATAGGGAAGGAATTTTTTATTGAGCCTCCTTTTCGTTGTGATTATGGATACAATATCTCTGTTGGTAAAAATTTCTATTCGAATTATAATTGTATTATACTAGATTGTGCTAAGGTTACTATTGGAGATAACGTTTTGTTTGCACCAAATGTAAGTCTTTTTACGGCAGGTCATCCTATAGATGCAGAAATAAGAAACAGCGGAGTTGAATATGCATTTCCAATTACAATAGGTAATAATGTTTGGATAGGCGGAGGAGTTATTGTTACTCCTGGAGTGACAATCGGCGATAATGTTGTAATAGGTGCTGGAAGTGTAGTAACTAAAGATATACCAGCAGGCGTAATTGCGGTGGGTAATCCTTGCAAAGTTATTAGAGAAATTTCTGAGAATGATAAAAAATATTACTTTAAAAATAATAGAATGTAATTATGAGAAGGGAATTTTTGAAGAGTTTGTAAACTTCAAAAATTCCCTTTTGAATTAGTTATTCTTTTGTACTTCAATTAAAATTTGAGTTATGTATTTGTCGTAGCCTTTTACTGATGTTTCATCTAAAAGAAATTCTTCATAAGAGTATCTTCCTATATTTAAATTAGAATCTTTTAAAAAGTTCAGTATTATTTTATAGGTTTTGTTGATAAGTCTATAGTCTCCTCTATGATAGGCTATACAGTAAAGTCCTTTTGGCTTTGTAAAAGGAAAAGGAACATTATTAGAGGTATCTAGCCTTGTATATAAATAGGAGTAATTTTCATCTACACCTTTCAATATATTATCCTTACTAATCATTGCACCGATAGAATGACCAGAATTTAAGTGGTTTAAATTGCAGTAATTCATATGCTCAGATACAATTCTTGAATAATCCTGATGGCTTTTATTTTCAATTGATTTACTAAGAATTAAATACTCCTCATCTAAAAATTCTAAACTAATATTATGATAATCTATGCTACAAGCTTTTTCTGTTATAGCAATTTTTGTTTTCATAAGTTTGCGTATTCTCTTTAGATTTTCAATTTCATTATCCACTTGAATTATTTTATTTTCAAACAATTCCACAAGTGTGTTTGGGGTCCTATTATCAAGGTAATCTTTAATTTCCTTAAGGGGCATGTTTATTTCTTTTAAGCTAGTAATAACATTAAAGATATCAAATTGTTGATAGGAATAATATCGATACCCCTTATCATCTTTTAGTTCAGGAGAAAAAATACCAATAGCATCATAATGAAAAAGCGTTTGTTTTTTTACATTACATAGTTTTGCAAATTCTCCGGTAGTAAAATATTTATTTAAGTATTCATTCATTGCTAACTTCTCCTCTTGACTATACAGTAACAGTATACTTTATGATTATATAATAGTATTGTTTTGACAATATTTCAACAATAGATAAAAAGGAGCAAATATAAGTAATGAAATTAATATTAAAATATCTAAAAAATTATAAACTAATTCTAATGTTAAATATAGTATCAGTTTTTGGATTTGCATTAGTTGAATTAGGAATTCCAACGATAATAGCTAAAGTTATTGATGATGGAATAGCTAATAATGATATAGAGTATATAAAACGTATGGGCGTTATAATTGTGGCAATTTCAATAGTTGGGGTTATGGGGACAATATTATTAGGATACTGTTCTTCAAAAATTTCGAATAGTATAGCTAGAGATATAAGGAATGACATTTTTAAAAAATCTCAGGAATTTTCCCATAGTGAATATGATAAGTTTGGAATATCATCAATGATTACAAGAACAAGCAATGATGTTTTTCAATTGCTACAATTTATAAATACATTGTTAAGGATGGCATTACTTACACCGGTTATGGCTACGGTGAGTTTAATAATGATTATTAGGACCAGCTTAAGATTATCTGTAGTATTAGCTATAGTTGTACCATTCATAGTTCTTGGCGTAGTGGTTATTGCTAAGATAGCTCATCCTATGTCAGAAAAACAACAAAAAAAATTAGATGAATTAAATAGGATTTCAAGAGAAAATTTAACAGGTATAAGGGTAATTAGGGCTTTTGGAAACAATGACCATGAAAAACAAAGGTTTGAAGAAATTAACAATGATTATACAAGTATATCCAAGAAATTATATAAGCTTATGGCAATTTCTCAACCAATGTTCTTTTTATTGATAAATGTAGCTATTTTAGGTATATTTTGGATTTCAAGCAAAATGATAAATTTAGGAACTCTACAAGTTGGGCAATTAGTAGCATTTATAGAATATTTATTCCATGCTATGTTTTCTATTATGCTTTTTTCAATGGTCTTTATTATGTATCCAAAGGCGCAGGTTTCAGCTGATAGAATTCAAGAGATATTAGACGAAGATCCTATTATTAAAAATCCTAAAAAGGGTGTTAAAGACACAGAAATAAAGGGTATGATAGAATTTAATAATGTAACTTTTACTTACCCTCATGGAGAAGTACCAGTTTTAAATGATATCTCTTTCACTGCAAAAAAAGGAGAAACAGTAGCATTTATAGGAAGTACAGGTAGTGGGAAAAGCACCTTGATTAATCTAATTCCAAGATTTTATGATGTTACAGAAGGTAGCATAAAAATAGATGGGGTTGATGTACAAGAGTATGATCTAAAGGCATTACGTAAAAAGATTGGATTTATACCTCAGAAGGCCTTATTATTTACAGGCAGTATAGCCACCAATATCAAATTTGGTAAAAGGGATGCAGATAAAGGTCAAATTGAACATTCTGCTAAAGTAGCCCAAGCTTATGATTTTATAAAGCGTAAACCTAAGAAATTCGATGAACCAATAAGTGAGGGTGGATCTAATATGTCAGGAGGACAGAAGCAAAGATTAGCTATTGCAAGAGCGTTAGTTAGGAGGACTGAAATTTATATTTTTGATGATAGTTTTTCTGCCCTAGATTTTAAAACAGATGCAAATCTTAGAAAAAAATTAAAGGAAGAAACTAAGGAATCAGTAGTTTTAATAGTTGCTCAAAGGATAGGGTCCATAATTGATGCTGATAAAATTATAGTATTGAATGAGGGAGAAATTGTAGGGATAGGTACTCATAAAGAATTATTAAAATCCTGTGGAATCTACCACGAAATTGCATCATCTCAACTTACAGAGGAGGAACTTGCATAATGAAAAAATTAAAAGATACTATAATGAGAATTTCTCCCTTTGTAAGGCCGTATAGAATAGCATTTATGGGAGCCATGGTGTTTATAGTAATATCCACTAGTCTTACTGCTATCTCTCCAAAAATAGAGGGCTTAATAATAACTAGTCTCACAAAAGATATTATAGGTGTGGGGACAGGTACTAAGGGAGCTTTCGTTAACTTTGAATATATTTTAAGAGTATTAGTAGTATTGGCTTGTATATATTTAATAACAACAATAACAACATACTTAGCAAGTGTATTATTAACTAATTCTATTCAAAATACCATGAAAGCATTAAGAAATGCTCTTCAAGAGAAAATTAAAAAATTACCTATAAGTTATTTTGATAAAAATAGCTATGGTGATGTACTAAGTCGTATAACAAATGATATAGAGACTATTTCAAATTCTCTCCAACAGAGCTTTAGCCAGGTGATAAATTCAATACTAACACTGACTTTAGCCCTTGGAATGATGTTTACAATTAATATAAAGCTGGCATTATTAGCCCTTCTTATAATACCTTTAAGCTATTTAGTATCTAAGTTTATAGTTAGCAAATCACAAAAACTATTTCATAAACAGCAAAAGGCTTTAGGGGAAATGAACGGTAAAGTTCAAGAAATATATACTGGCTTTAATGAAATAAAACTATATGGAAAGCAAGAGGATGCTATAAAAGATTTTCAAAACATAAATGAAGAACTTTTTAATACTGGATTTAAGGCACAATTTATATCAAGTATAATGTCTCCATTAGTTTCATTAATAAGTTATCTAAGTGTTGCAGTTATTGGAGTTCTTGGAGCTGTATATGTTATAAGTGGAATAATCACAGTGGGTAATCTTCAAGCACTTATACGGTATATTTGGCAAATAAATCAACCTCTTTCCCAAGTAACTCAATTATCCGCTTCGATACAAGCAGCTTTTGCAGCACTTGAACGTGTATTTGAAATATTAAATGAAGAGGAAGAGGTTCCAGACAAGGTTGATTCGACAAAACTAGAAAAACCAAGTGGAAATGTTACTTTTGAACATGTTAGATTTGGGTATAATGATGATAGAATTTTAATAGAGGATTTAAGTGCAGAGATAAAAAGTGGTCAGATGGTTGCTATAGTCGGACCAACTGGAGCGGGCAAAACTACATTGATAAATTTATTAATGAGATTTTATGATATTAAAGGTGGAGCTATAAAAATAGATGGAGTGGATACTCGAGATATGAAACGTGAAGATTTACGCTCTTTATTTGGTATGGTTCTTCAGGACACTTGGTTATATAACGGAACAATTCATGAAAACATTGAATATGGAAGGTTTGGTGCGAGCACGGAAGAAATTATAGAAGCTGCCAAAATAGCTAATGTAGATCACTTTATTAAAACTCTTCCAGATGGGTATAACATGTTTTTAAATGAAGAGGCATCTAACATATCTCAAGGAGAAAAACAACTTTTGACAATAGCTAGGGCTATAATATCAGATCCAGCAATATTGATATTAGATGAAGCAACCAGCTCTGTTGATACTAGATTAGAGTTATTACTCCAAAAGGCTATGAGGAATATTATGAAAGGAAGAACTAGTTTTGTTATTGCACATAGGCTTTCAACTATTCGCAACGCAGATTTAATATTAGTTATAGATGAAGGTAATATTATAGAACAAGGAAATCATAATGAGCTAATGAAAAAGGGCGGGTTCTATGAAAATCTATATAATAGTCAATTTGGAAAACAGGAAGTTATTTAATATAATATAAACAGAATACATAAATGGGTGAGGAGTAGTATATGAAAAAATATTTAGCATTAGACATAGGCGGATCAGCTATTAAGTATGCAGTAGTTGATGAAGATATTAAACTAATGTGTAAGGGGAAAGAAAAGACACCTATGGACACTATAGAAAGTTTTGTGGAAGTTATAGGAAAAATATTTGATGCATTTGCAGATAGAATTGAAGGAATAGCAATTTCAATGCCAGGCGTTATTGATTCTAAAAAGGGATTTGCTGTCCATGGAGGTTCTTTAAGTTATATTAGAAATTGTAATATAATTGAAATACTACAGAGAAGGTGTCCTACTAAAATTCATCTAGAAAATGACGGGAAATGTGCTGCATTAGGTGAGTTTTGGAAGGGAAGTTTAAAAGGATGCAATGACGGTATTGTTATGGTATTAGGAACAGGTATTGGTGGAGGAATTATTTCTAATGGTGAGTTAGTTAAGGGAAATAATTTTTCAGCTGGGGAATTTTCATTTATAAGAACAAACAGTGAAAAGAGAAGTGATTATCATAATTTCTTTGGAGCTGAAAATGGAGTTAATTCATTAATTTCTGGCGTAGCTAGAAAGAAAAATGTACAAGCTAGAGAATTAGATGGAGTTAAAGTCTTTGAAATGGCTAATGAAGGTGATGAGGAAGTATTAGAAGTATTGGATAAGTATTGCGAAGGAATTGCGCTACAAATTCTTAATCTGCAAAATATACTAGATCCTGAAAAGGTAGCAATTGGTGGAGGAATAAGTGAACAACCGCTATTAATTAAATATATTGTTGATAATATTGAAAAAATTCACAATAGCAGCCCAAGAAATAATGTCCATCCAAAGGTGGTGCAGTGCACTTTCAATAATGATGCTAATATTATTGGTGCAATATATAACTATAGAGTAAATGAAAAACTATTAATTGGTAAATAAAATCATTTGTGGATATATAAAGAATTTTTTTAATTTTTCATAAAATTTTACAATAATAAAGATTATAATATAATTGTGTTGGCTTACGCTGATGCAATTATTTTTTTGAGGAGATTTAAACATGCTTAATATTTGGGGATATAAGATAGTTGAGTGTATAAATGAAGGTAAGAATAATGTTATATATAGAGCAATTCGTAATTCTGATAATATCCCTATAATAATAAAGAAGCCTGTTTCTGATTATCCTAATTTATCGGTTATATCTACGTTAAAACATGAGTATGAAATAAATAATATAATAAATAGCAATAAAATTGTTAAAATATATGGGAGGGAACTAATAAATAATATACCTATTTTATTTGAAGAAGATTTTGGTGGTAATTCTCTTGAGAAGATTTTAAAGAGTAGAAATTTTAATATAATTGAATTCTTAAACATAGCAAATAAAACAACGGATGCACTAAAGGATATACATAAATGCAATATGGTTCATAATGATATAAATCCTAGTAATATAATTGTAGACTTAGAAATAAATACAGTTAAAATAACAGGGTTTGCATTGTCTTCAATGTTTTCAAAACAAAATCAATGCGTAGTGGATAATAGTTTTGGAGGGACACTAAGTTATATTTCTCCAGAGCAAACAGGTAGAATGAACTGCCCTACTGATTATAGATCTGATTTGTATTCTTTAGGAGTTTCCTTCTATGAGATAATTACTGGTGTTCTACCTTTTGTAGCATCTGATAAAATTGGATTAATCCATAGTCATCTTGCTATTAGACCAGAGCCACCTAATGAACTAAATAAACTGATACCTAGAGTTCTTTCAGATATTATAATGAAGCTAATGAAAAAAAACACTGAAGATCGTTACCAAAGCGCATATGGTTTAAAACATGACCTTGAACGATGTTTTAATTCTGTTAAGTCTGATGGAAGTATAGAGTATTTTAAATTAGCTCAGGAGGATATTTCTGAAAGATTTAAAATAACAGATGAGTTATATGGTAGGGACAATGAAATAGAAGTGTTACTTTCTGTCTTTGATAGAGCTAGCAAAGGAGAAAAAGAAATAGTAGTAGTTAAGGGACATTCAGGAGTAGGTAAATCAGCGCTTATAAATGAGATAAATGGACTGATTTCTAAAAAACATGGACGTTTTATTTGGGGAAAATTCGATCAATTTAAGCATGGGAATGCTCATTCACCTCTAGTAAAGGCTTTTAAAGCACTAGTTGAGCAGGTATTAACAGAAAGTAAAGAGGAAATTCAAATTTGGGGAAATAAGCTAAACAAATCATTGGGAAAAAATGGACAGATAATTATTGATATAATACCTGAAGTGGAAAAAATCATTGGCAAACAACCCCAAATTATTGAGCTTCCTACAGAAGAAACTAAAAATAGATTTAATTTAGTATTTGAAAATTCTATAAAAGTTTTTTGTGAAGAAAAGCATCCCTTGGTGATATTCATTGATGATATGCAATGGACTGATGCCACTACTCTTAAACTTATAGAAAATTTTATGGGAAGTTCCCCAATTAAGTACTTAGTACTAATTATGGCTTATAGGGATAATGAAGTGTTGGAAAATCATCCATTGCTAAGTACACTTAATAATATTTCAAAACAAAGATTAGAAATAAATACGATCTTTTTACAACCTTTAACACTAATAGATACAATTGAAATGATGGCAAAAACATTTAATTGTGAAATTGAAGATGTTGCTACATTAGCGGAATTAAGTTATGAAAAGACAGAAGGTAATCCATTGTTTTTAAAACAATTCTTATTTTCATTATATAGAGAGAATTTAATTATATTTGATAACTTGCTTAGGGTATGGAAATGGGATTTGTATGAAATTCAGAGTTCAGGTATTGCAAATAATATTGTTGAATTAATTACATATAGAATTCTAGGATTATCTTCTAATGCCCAAGAAGTATTGAAACTAGCCTCTTGTATTGGAATTCAATTTGATATTAAAACATTATCCAAGGTTTTTAAAAAATCTACCATGGAAACCTATGAGATTCTATGTGAAGCATTGCAAGAAGATTTGATATTAGTAAACGGAGATTTATTTTCCTTTATTCTTGGTGATGAAGAGGTAAACCTAATTTGTGATTTTTTACATGATAGAATACAACAATCTGTCTACTCAATAATTGATGAAGAAAATAAACGTGAACTACATTTGAAAATTGGAAGAATTATGTTAGCTGAAATGATTTCATCTAATAAGGATGAAAAAATATTGGATGTTATGAATCAATTAAATAAGGGAATAGATTTAATAAATAATTATGAGGAAAAGAAAAATATTGCAAATATGGAGCTTATAGCTGGTATGAGAGCAAAAAAGGCAACTGCATATCAGGTAGCGTATGATTGCTTCTCCAGTGGAATAAGACTTATGGAGGAGAAGGGGTGGGAAAACGAACATGCTTTAACACTGTCACTTTACGTCCAAGGAGCTGAACTTGCATCGTTAACAGGAGACTATAAGACTCTCGAAAAGTACACTGAAATTGCATTAGAACATAGTGAAACTGTAAGTGAAAAAGTAACTGTACTTGAAGTGAAGATTCTATCGTATACTGCTCAAAATAGGAAGATTGAAGCAATTGATACTTCATTGTTAGTTCTTAAGCTCTTAGGAATACACTTTCCTAAAAATCCTTCTTTAGTGCATGTTTTATTTCAATTAATAAAAACAAAGATAATGTTTCTTGGAAAAGGACATAATGATTTTATAGAGCTACCTGAAATGACTAATGCAACCGCGATTTTAGCTATAAACAACATGGTTAAAATTTCAACGCCAACTTTTATGATATATCCAAATCTGTTTCTATTAATGATATTTAAATCACTTAAATTATGTTGGAAGTATGGTCTTCCAAGTAATTCCTCAGTTTTTTTTATTGCTTATAGCATGCTTAAATGCACCCTTGGTGAGGTTAAGTCTGGATATGAATTCGGTGAATTAGCTTTAAAACTTATTAATAAATTAGATGCTAATGAATCTTCAATAGCCACATTTGTTATATATGCTAATTTTATTGGATTTAGGAAAAAACCTGTAAGAGAATTATTAAAAATTCTAATAGACTCCCATATACTAGGGCTTGAAATGGGAGATTTAAATTACGCAACTGCAGCCACACATATATATTGTTATACTTCGTATTATGCAGGGAAAGAATTATCAGTTTTAGCTAATGAAATGTCTTATTATACTGATGTAATGAATAAATATAATTCCAAGGAATGGTTATACCCGCACTTGGTTTTTCATCAAACAGTGTTAAATCTTTTGGGTACTGACGATGGTATATCTAATTTAAATGGAAGTGTATATAATGAATTTGAAAAAATACCCTATCATATAGAAGGAAAGGAAATAGGAACCCTTTGGGATATATATTTAAATAAGCTAATGCTTTGCTATATTTTTGGTGAATATTATGAAGCAAATGAAAATGCACTTTTGGCAAAGCGATATATAGAGGGTGCAAATGCGACATTTTCTATTGCTATTTTTTATTTTTATGAGTCTCTTGCTTTACTTACTAAGTTTAATAAACTAGATTTTATCAAACAAAAAAAGCTAATTATAAAGGTTAACTTAAATCAAAAGAAATTAAAGAAAATGGCGCATTATGCTCCAATGAATTTTTTGAACAAATATAATTTAGTTGAAGCAGAGAAATCTAGAGTGATGAATAAGAACTTAAAAGCAATGGATTATTATGATAAAGCTATTGAACTCGCCACAGAGAATCAATATATTCAAGAAGAGGCACTTGCTAATGAATTAGCGGCAAAATTTTATATTTCTACTGGAAAAATTAAAAAAGCAAGAACTTATTTAGAAGAAGCTAATTACGGTTATAGCTTATGGGGAGCAGTCGCTAAGACGAAGCAACTCCAAAGAGACTATTCTTACCTAAATATAACTGGAACCTATCAAAATCATTCAATGAAAGTTGCGATAACGCCATCGGAAAACAGGCCAGTTACTTCATCAATGATTTTAGATTCTGCAACAATTATAAAAGCAACCCAAGCGATTTCTGGAGAAATCAAGTTAGAAGAACTACTTAAAAAACTTGTATTTATATTACTTGAAAATGCAGGAGCACAAAAGGTATGTTATTTAGTAAAAAAAGATGCTAATTATATAATACAAGCTGAAGGAGTGATAAATGGGAAGAATCTAGAAATGATTTCTATGCCCTTAGATGAACGTTCTTCTAGAGTTCCTGAAAAGATAATTTATTCTGTAGAGCATTCAAAAAAGAGCATTATATTAGATACTGCATTCGAAGACGAAAAATATATGAATGACCCATACATTATATTTAAGAAATGTAAATCAATTATGTGTATGCCAGTAATAAGTAAAGGTGAACCCATTGGGATTCTTTATTTAGAAAATAACCTTATTTCAGGTGCATTCAATAGTGAACGAATTGAAATTTTAAAGATAGTGTCTTCTCAACTAGCAATTTCTATTGAAAATGCGAACCTATATAATAATCTTGAAGAATTAGTAGAAGAAAGAACCTGGGAACTAAAAAAAGAAATATCTGAACGTAAAAAAGTTCAAAAGCAATTAGAACAGATAGCAACACATGATGCTTTAACAGGTTTAGCTAATAGAATTCTATTTCAAATCAATTTGAAAAACTTAATTAGAACAAGCCCTATACAAGAAGATTCATTTTATGTAATTTTCATTGATTTAGATGGTTTCAAAGCGATTAATGATACTTTTGGCCATGATAGTGGAGATATAGTTTTAAAAGTTGTTGCTGAGAGACTAATAAAATGCGTAAAAACTTCTGATACAGTTTCTAGAATAGGCGGAGATGAATTTACAATAATTCTTAAAGATATAGTTTTAAAAGATGATGTAAGCCTTATTTGTAATAGAATTATTTCCGAAATTGCAGAACCTATTTCTATTGGCGAAAATAAAGGGTATGTAACTGCAAGTATTGGGGTTAGTAATTACCCTAATGATAGTGAAGATGTGGATGAATTAATTAAAAAAGCTGATGATGCAATGTATGTTGCAAAAAGAACTGGGAAAAATAAATTTATTATATTATAAAATATATAGCTCTGTTGATAGCTTTGAGTAAAACAAACCTATCAACAGAGCCATTTTTTTCTTTAATTAAGTAATTAAAGAATCAAAACTTATTTAATAATTTGCTTGAGATTTTTTAGAAATAGATATATAATTAGCTTGCTAACTATTAGTAAGCTAATTATTATGGAGATATTTAAATATTAATTTTAAAAGGAGAGGAATTTTAAAATGGAGAATAATGCAAGGAATCTATCAAAAAGTTTTAGAATTTTAAATATGACCCATCGAAAATATTTTGAGAGGGCAATAGAAAAATTTGGAATTCATAGGGGTCAGCATCATATTTTAATGGTTTTATCAGATAAGAAAGGTTTTGCAACACAAAAAGAAATTGCAGACTGTTTACATATAACTGCGGCTACTGTAGCTGTAGCTATTAAGAAATTAGAGAAGACCGGATATATTAAAAAAATTCAGGATGAAGAAGATTTAAGATACAATAAAATTTCTTTAACAGATAAGGGTATAGATATTGTAGCTCAAAGTAGAAGAACTTTTGAAACAATAGATAGTAGTTTATTTGCGGATTTTACAGATGATGAAAAAAGACAAATGGATAATTATTTAACCAGAATGACTAACAATATTAATAAAGCGCAAGAAAATAAAGATATTTAATAAAAATGGATAATAAGGGGGATTACAATGAAACAATATTGGAAATATGTTAAACCATATCTATCAGCTTTCATATTAGCACCAATTCTGATTTTATCAGAAGTTGTTGGAGACGTTCTTCAGCCGAAATTTATGACACTAATAGTTGATAATGGTGTGGTTAAAAATGATATTAGATATATAGTTACTATGGGTGGAATCATGGTATTAACTGCATTAGTTGCTATGGCTTGTGGTATTGGATGTATGTATTTTTCTTCTAAAGCTGCTATGAGCTTTTCAGCAGGTGTAAGAGAAGATGTGTTTAGTACGATACAAAAGTTTTCATTCAATAATATTGATAAATTTAGTACAGGATCTTTAGTAACTCGTTTGACAAATGATATAACTCAGATTCAAAATCTCGTTATGCTTGGACTTAGAATAGCTTTAAGAGCGCCAGGTATGTTAATTGGGTCAATAATAATGGCAGTTATGATTAATCCTCAATTAGCAGGAATCGTAGCTCTTACAATTCCTGTATTAGCTTTTGCATTATATATAATAATTAAAAATGCTTATCCAAGATTTCAAAAGATGCAAGTCAAAATGGACGATATAAATTCAGGAATTCAAGAAAATCTTACTAATGTTCGTGTAATTAAATCATTCGTACGACAGAATCATGAAGAAGAAAAGTTTGCAAATGCTAATACTTCATTAATGACTGCAACTCTAAAAGCATTAAGAATAGCAATACTTACTATGCCAATAATGATGTTAGCTATGAATATAACAACAATTGCAGTGATATGGTATGGTGGAAACAAGGTGGTTGCAGGGACTTTAACAGTAGCAGAATTAATAGCATTCACAACATATATAACACAAATACTTATGTCACTCATGATGCTTTCTATGGTTATTTTAAATGGAGCAAGGGCTGCTGCCTCATCTAAACGTATATTAGAAGTTTTAAATGAGGATGTTGATATAAGTGATAGTAAAGAATCAATGAATAAGAATTATAAAGTAACAAAAGGTAAAATTCAATTTAATAATGTTAGCTTTAAATATAGTAAAGAAAGTGAAGATAATATATTAGAAGATATATCTTTTACAGTAGATCCAGGACAAACAATAGGAATAATAGGAGCTACGGGCTCTGCTAAAAGCTCACTGGTTCAGCTTATTCCAAGGTTATATGACGTAACTTATGGGGAAGTACTTGTAGATGATGTTAATGTGAAGAATTATATGGTTCAGAATCTTAGAAATGGAGTTTCTATGGTTCTTCAGAAAAATACACTTTTCTCAGGGACTATTATGGACAATCTAAAATGGGGAGATGAAAATTGTTCTGAAGAAGAAGTAATAGAAGCTGCAAAAAGTGCTCAAGCAGATGATTTTATTAAAGGATTTACAGATGGATATAATACAGACCTTGGACAGGGTGGTATAAATCTATCTGGAGGTCAAAGACAAAGACTTTGTATAGCAAGGGCAATGCTTAAGAAACCTAGAATCTTAATTCTTGATGATAGTACAAGTGCAGTTGATACTGCCACAGAAAGTAAAATTCGCTTAATTTTAAAGACAAGTTTAAAGGATACAACTAAGATTATTATTGCACAAAGAATAACATCGGTTATGGATGCTGATAAAATTATTATAATTGATGAGGGTAAAATAGTTGGCATTGGGACCCATGATGAACTCATTATTAATAGTGAAGAATATCAAGAAATTTACTACTCACAAAAAGAAAAAGAGGTGGCTGCAGAATGAGTAATTTAAATAGAAATAAAAAACCACCTATGAGTATGGAATCTAAAGGAGATAAAAAACCAGGGAGTAAACCTAAGAATACAAAAGAAACTATTAAAAGATTAGTAGAATATATTTGCATAGATAAGCTTAAAGTTATTTTGATTTTGCTTTTTGTAATTATTAATACAATGTGTACATTGCTAGGTGCATATATGATTAGGCCTATTATAAATAATTATATACTGCCAATAGATGGAAGTAATCCAAGCTTAACTGGGTTAGTAGGAGCCCTTTTACTTATGGGTGGAATATTACTTATGGGAGTTATAGCTGCATATTTTCAAAATAGAATTATGATGGGAGTTTCTCAAAAAGCAGTAAAAGAGATTCGTAGAGATTTGTTTAATAAAGTGCAGAAACTACCAGTAAGATTTTTTGATACAAATAATCATGGGGACATTATGAGTAGATTTACTAATGATGTTGATAGCATAGGTGAAATGTTGAATAATATAGTTATATAGTTATACAGCTATTCACTAGTGTTATCACTATAATGGGAACTGTAGTTTTAATGTTATATACAAATGTGATTCTAGCACTTATTACAATTGCTACTGTACCAATAATGATAAAGCTTTTATCTAAGATAAGTTCAAAGAGTAGAGCTTATTTTAAAGAACAACAAGAATCCATTGGTAAATTGAATGGGTATGTTGAAGAGACTATTACAGGACAAAAAGTTGTAAAAGTTTTTTGCCATGAAGATGTTGCTAGAAGTGAATTTAAAGAGTTGAATGTTGAATTACGAGAAAAACAAATAAAAGCACAATTTTTTGGCGGTATGATTATGCCTATTATGGCGCAGATAAGTACAATTACTTATGCGGTTGTTGCCTGTGTAGGAGGTCTATTATGCTTAACTAGTGGATTTGATATTGGTGGTATTGCAGTATTCTGCAACTATTCAAGACAATTTGGGCGTCCTATAAATGAATTATCTAATCAAATTAACATTATATTTTCAGCTCTTGCAGGTGCTGAGAGAGTATTTAATACAATGGATAAAGAGCCAGAAGTAGAGGATTCCAAAGATGCAGTTGAACTTAAGGATGTAAAAGGAAGGGTAGTCCTTGAAAATGTAACTTTTGGATATAATAAAGATATGACTATTTTAAAGAATATTTCTCTTTATGCACATCCAGGACAAAAGATTGCATTTGTAGGATCAACAGGAGCAGGAAAGACAACTATTACAAATCTTCTTACAAGATTCTACGACATATGTGAAGGAAATATTACTATTGATGATATTCCTTTAATGAGCATCAAAAAAGATAGCTTAAGAAGTTCTATTGCAATGGTATTACAGGATACTCATTTATTCACAGGAACTGTTATGGAGAATATTAGATATGGACGTTTAGATGCAACTGATGAAGAGGTAATTGAGGCAGCTAAGACAGCAAGTGCCCATTCGTTTATCCGTAAATTACCAGATGGATATAATACAATGCTAGTAGGAGATGGGTCAAACTTAAGCCAGGGACAAAGACAATTAATTAGTATTGCAAGAGCTTCAATATCTAAGGCTCCAATTTTAATTCTTGATGAAGCAACAAGTTCTGTTGATACTAGAACTGAGAAACATATAGAGCATGGTATGGATAGATTAATGAAGGATCGTACTACTTTTGTAATAGCTCATAGACTTTCAACAGTAAGGAATTCAAATGCTATTATGGTATTAGAAAATGGAGAGATAATAGAGCGTGGAGAGCATGATGAACTTGTTGCGCAAAAGGGCAGATATTATGAACTATATACAGGATTAAGTGAATTAGATTAAGAATATTAATAAAATTTTAAAAATGTGATCTTAATCACAGTATTAAAATATAAGTATATGTATAATATAACTATAGATTTTAAATATACAAGGAGTGATTATATCATGTTTGATTATATAAATGGAGAAAATAATACTTTTAAAAATTTAATAAATGGAGAATGGGTTAGTAGTATAAGTGAAAACTTTATAGATATAAAATCACCTTTAGATAAGTCCTTGCTAGGTAGAGTACCAGCTATGACTAAAGAAGAGGTAGATAGTGCAATAAAATATGCCAAAGAAGCTCAGAAGAAGTGGAGAGATACTACAATAAGTGAGAGAGGCAAAATATTATATAAAGCAGCGGATCTTTTATTAGAACATTCAGATGAATTAGCTCATATTATGATGATGGAAATTGCTAAGGATAGAAAAAGTTCAAGTTCAGAAGTTTCAAGAACAGCAGATTTTATAAGATTTACTGTAGATACAGCTAAGAACTTATCTGGGGAAAGCCTTCAAGGGGACAGCTTTCCAGGATTTAATAATAATAAGATATCAATTGTAAGACGCGAACCATTAGGAGTTGTGCTTGCAATATCCCCTTTTAATTATCCAATAAATTTATCAGCTTCTAAAATAGCGCCAGCATTAATGGCAGGTAATTCAGTTATATTAAAGCCTGCGACTCAAGGAAGCCTTTGCGCACTATATTTGGCAAGTATCTTTGAGAAAGCAGGAGTTCCAAAGGGAGTATTAAATACAATTACAGGTAGAGGTAGTAACATCGGAGATTATATTACTACTCATCCAGGAATAGATTTTATAAACTTCACTGGTAGTACAGAGGTTGGAACTAGAATTTCTAAAATAACTTGTATGGTACCTCTATTAATGGAATTAGGTGGTAAGGATGCTGCTATAGTTTTAGAAAATGCTAATTTAGAATTAGCTGCAAGTAATATAGTTTCAGGTGGATATTCGTATTCAGGTCAGAGGTGTACTGCAGTTAAGAGAATTTTAGTAGTAGATAAAGTGGCAGATGAATTAGTGGCAAAAATTAAAGAAAAGATTAAATTACTTATTGTAGGAAATCCTATAGATAAGGATGTAGATATTAGTCCTCTAATTAGCACTGAAGCAGCAGATTTTGTTTGGGATTTAATTGAAGAAACTAAGTCTCGGGGTGCAAATCTAGTTATAGGGGGCAAAAGAGAAGGTAATTTAATTTATCCAACTCTTTTTGATAATGTGACAACAGATATGAGACTTGCTTGGGAGGAGCCTTTTGGTCCAGTACTTCCAATAATAAGAGTTAAGGATAAGGATGAAGCTATAGAAATTGCTAATAAGTCACAATATGGTCTTCAAGGTGCAGTTTTCACTGAAAGTATTAATGATGCCTTTTATGTGGCTGATAAGTTAGAAGTGGGAACAGTTCAAATTAATAATAAGACAGAAAGAGGTCCTGATCACTTCCCATTTATGGGAGTAAAGGCATCTGGTATGGGGACACAAGGAATAAAATATTCAATTGAAGCTATGTCTAGACCTAAAGCGACAGTTATAAATATAATAAGGTAATAATTAAAGAAGATACTCAAAGGTTAAAACCTCTTTGAGTATTTTTTTGCGTGCTGAATAATATATTTATCATATAATTAAGAAAAATTATTTAATCTAAGGGGAGTTGAATTTATTTGGCTGAAAAAAATAAATATATACAGCCTATTAATCCAACTAATGAAGAAAGATATAAAATGATAAAGATTGCGTTAGAAGAAGGAAATCACCCAGAGGATTTTGAGGATTTAGTAAAGCTACTTAGTCCTCCAAAGGACATTACAACTATAGGAGCGCCAGGAAGCGGTAAAGGAATTAAAGTTGGAATAATAGGTGGAGGTGTAGCAGGATTGTCCGCTGCCTTTGAACTTAGAAAACTTGGATTTAATATTACAATCTTTGAAACTCAAGAGAAACGAATTGGTGGTAGAATTTATACTCATTATTTTGATAAGGATAAAAGATTTTATGGTGAGCTTGGAGCTATGCGAATACCAGTAAGTCATGAAACTACATGGCATTATATTAATCTGTTTAAGTTAAAAACACGACCATTTATTCAATCAAATAAAAATGCATTTATTTATATAAAGAATAAACGGGTAAGAAATGATTCAGAAGGAAAAAATGTAATGGAAAAAATTTATCCTGAATTTGATCTAAAAGACTGGGAAAAAAATATGCCCTGGCAAAAACTTTTAGGGTATGCACTAGGAACTGCTTTTTTAAAAGTACCTCCATCCATAAGAAAAGAAATTCTACAGGTTAAAGAACATTACTCAAGTACAATAGAATATTTGGATAGCTTAAGTATACGAAAAGTAATGGAAGAAATGAATTTAAGTGAGGGGGCTATAGAGTTAATATCAGGATTGATACCATTCCTTGGAGGTTTCTATTATAATAGTTACTTCGAAAATATGCAGGAAGAGTATACTGTAGATTCTGCTTTCAGGTATGAAATAGTTGGAGGCACAGTTAACCTACCCCTTTCATTTTACCAATCTCTAATTTGCAAAAGCCCTAAGGAATACATTAATATTGAAGAAAATGATTTAGGAAAAATATGTTGGAAAAATGGAAAAACAGTAACTGGTATATATGAAGGAAATAAAAAAAATAAGGTTGCCCTTGAGTATAAAAGTGAAAAGTCTTTAGAGATTTCCCGGGAAAGTTTCGACTTTGTTATTTGTGCAATTCCATTCTCTAGTCTTCGAAACGTAGATGTAAATCCTATGTTTAGCAATGAAAAAATGCAGGCAATAAAGGAAGTTAACTATGTATCATCTCAAAAAACTATTTTTATGTGTAATGAACGTTTTTGGGAAAAGGGGGATGCAGAAGAAAAAATAGTAGGAGGAGGCTCCCATACAGATTTGTCCATTGAAACTATATGGTATCCTGGTTATCTAAATCGTGATAAAATAGAAAATAGGAAAGCTTCGAATAAACATAAAAAATCTGATTTATATGATGAAGCTGGAGTTCTTTTAGCCTCCTATAATCTTAATCAAGATGCATTGCGGTTAGGAAATCTTGATGACAGGACTAGGATTGAAGTAATAAAAAGACAAGTTGAAGAGGTTCACGGTCTTAAAAAGGGATACCTTGATTCAATAGTAGAAGAATCTAAAACTGTTCAGTGGGACAGCGAAAAGGGATTTTATGGCGGGTTTTGTTATTTTATGCCTGAACAACACAGGCTGTTTCAATATGCTATGGCAAAATCTGAATATGATAATAGAGTATACTTTGCTGGAGAACATATTTCTCCAGTACATGCCTGGATAGAAGGGTCTGTAAATACTGGCATGAAAGCTGCAAATGATATAGCAGAATGTTGTAAAAACATGTGATAAAAAATTAGTTGTAATTAAAAATAAAGGATTTGAGGAAAACAAAATGATAAAAAAGTATAATAAACCGGAACTTTTAGCACCAGCAGGTGGATTAGAAAAATTGAAAATTGCCTTTCAATATGGTGCAGATGCTGTATATTTTGGGGGGAAAGCATTTTCTTTAAGAGCAGCAGCTCAAAATTTTTCCTATGAGGACATGGAAGAAGGTATTAAAATAGCTCATAGCCTTGGTAAAAAAATGTACTGTACAGTAAATATAATGCCAAGAAATGAGGAAATAGAAAAACTTCGCGAATTTCTTAAAAAACTTGAGGAAATAGGAATTGATGCTGTTTTAGTATCAGACCTTGGGGTATTTGCAACTGTAAAGAAACATACTAATATTCCAATTCATATTAGTACACAAGCTAATACAATAAATTACGAGGCTTGCAATATGTGGGAAGGTCTTGGAGCAGAAAGAGTTGTTTTAGCAAGAGAATGCTCTCTTAAGGACATTAAAGAGATTAGAAAAAACATTTCAAAAGAATTAGAGTTAGAAGTTTTTGTTCATGGTTCCATGTGTATGTCCTATTCAGGAAGATGTTTACTTTCAAGCTATATGACGGGTAGAGATTCAAATCGTGGTTCTTGTGCACAGTCATGTAGATGGAAGTATTCATTAATGGAGGAAAAAAGACCTGGAGAATATTTCCCCATAGAAGAAGATTCTAATGGAACATATATTATGAATTCAAAAGATTTATGTATGATACAACATATCCCCGAGCTTATGGAAGCTGGAATTTCTTCTTTAAAAATTGAAGGTCGAAATAAGAGTGAGTATTATGTTGCTATAATCGTAAATGCTTATAGGAAAGCCATTGATTTATATTATAGTAATCCTGAAAATTATGAATTACCTAAAGAGATATACAATGAAATTTATAAAGTAAGTCATAGAGAATATAATACTGGATTTTTCTTCAATGAACCTAAAGCAGATGGGATGATTTATAATACTAATGATCATATTAGAGAATATGATGTTGTAGCAATTGTACATGATTATAATGAAAAAACTCAAATTGCTCTTTGTAAGCAAAGAAATAAGTTTATATTAGGGGATAAGGTTGAAATACTAACTCCTGATTCAGTAGGAGATTCCTTTGTTATTGAAGAATTGTTTAATGAAAATGGGAAAGCCATAGAAGAATGTCCCCATCCTGGGATGATGTGTAAGGTTAAAATCCCATTTAGTGTAGAAAAAAATAGTTTTATTAGAAAAAAATTAAATTAAGAAGCATAAAGGAAGTATGTTAATGAAAATTAGCATACTTCCTTTTTGTTTATATAGTATTCACGATAACCGTGTTAAATTTGAAATCCTCATAACAGTGATGAGTTTTGGAATATTCAAATATTTTACCATTTTCCAAGAAAGATATTTTTTCAACTTCCATAATAAAATCATTTTCTGTAAGATTTAAATATTGAATATCCCTTATATTAGCTTTATCCCCTTTTATAGAAATATGTGCACTTTGAATTTTATGACCTAATTCCTTTGTTATGTAGTCATATATTGAGTCTTCAATATGCTTTTTCTTTAGGCCTGGAATAACATATAAAGGCATATAGGTTTCTTCTATTACTTTAGGAAGGTTGTCTATAGTGCGTAGCCTTATAATTTTATATACAAAGTCATCAGTTATATTTAAATTTTCAGCTATTTCTTTATCTGGAGTAATGACAGAAAATTCTATTACAGTAGATTTTATATGTTCTTTTCCAAATTTTTTAGAATAACCGCAAAAATGTTCTAATTGGATAGTTGCTATTGGGGATAGGTTTTCTTTTACGTATGTACCAGACCCTTGACGCCTTATTAGCAGCCCTTCTTGGACAAGGAGGTCTAAAGCTTTGGTAATAGTTAATTTACTGTAGGAGAACTCTTGAGCTAAGGAATTACCATCAGGAATCTTTTCATTAGTTTTATAAACTTGAGTTTGTATTTTCTTTTTAATATCATTATAGACAACTTTATATTTTGGAAGCATAGTTAATCGTTCCTTCCTATTCTTAATGAATATATTATATAATAATTTACAAAATAAATATATCTATTTTGTAAAATATATGTAATTTTTAAATAAATTTAAGATGAATGTATTCCTTTAATTAGGATAAAAACTTTGTAATTAAGCAATTCTAAGGTATGCTGTAGAACAATATAAAATTTACAAATAAAAGAATAAATAAATATAATAAAATGGAAAAAGAGCAATTATTTTGTTATAATAATATAAGGGGCGGTGACTATTATAAAAATTCAAGTAAAAAAATATCGTAAAATAATAAAAAGCGTAATAATTTGTTTTTGTACCTTGTTAATTATTTATTTAGGTTTATCAATATATTTTAGCAATCATTTTTATTTTGGAACTGTAATAAACGGAATTAATGTTTCAGCTAAAACAGTAGAGCAAGCGGATGAAGAAATAGCATCTTCAATTAATTCATATACACTTGAACTAGCAGAGCGAGGAGATGTGAAAGAACAAATTAAAGCAACTGATATTGACTTAAAATATGATTCGGAAGGTAAAACTCAAACCTTAAAAGATAGTCAGAATTCTTTCGGATGGATTCTTGAACTATTTAAAACAGAGACTTCTCAGATGGATGAGATAGTTTCATATAATGAAGACTTATTAAAAGAAATTTTTAATAAACTTTCATGTTTTGATATTAATAATGTGATTGATCCTAAAAGTGCTACTGTAGAATATAGGGATACAGTCTATGAAATATCTGAAGAGGTTTATGGAAATAAGGTTAATAAAGATATTTTATATGATAATGTGGTAAATGCAATTATTAATGATGAAAAAATAGTGAATTTAGAAGATATAGATAGTTATGAAGTTCCAATGTATAATAAGGATTCTCAAGAAGTTATAGCTGCTAAAGACACATTAAACCAATATCTAACTTCAAAAATAACTTATACTATTGGTGGGGCATCAGAATTCTTAGATGGTTCTACAATCAATAAATGGTTAGGTGTTGATGAAAACTTTGAAGTTATAATAGATGAAGATAAAGTAGCAGATTATGTAGATACATTAGGTAGTAAGTATAATACTGCTGGAAGAACAAGAGATTTTGTTACAACATCGAAAGTACAAACAAAAATTAGCGGTGGTAATTATGGATGGATAATAGATAGATATCAAGAAGTTCAGGATATAATTGCATCTGTAAAAGATGGACAAGTTATAACAAAAGAACCCAAATATAGTAGTACTACTATAGCTCACAGTACTAATGATATTGGAAATACTTATATAGAAATTAATTTCACAAAACAACATTTATGGTTTTACAAAGATGGAGCTATAATTGCAGAAGGAGATGTTGTTACTGGAGATATAAGCAAGAAGACTGCAACACCAACAGGTGTTTATGTGTTAAATAGTAAAGAAAAAAATTCTACTCTAAGAGGAGAAGATTATGCTACACCTGTTGGATTCTGGATGCCATTTAATCAAGGGATCGGTCTTCATGATGCTATTTGGAGAGACAAATTCGGAAAGGAAATTTATAAAACAAATGGATCTCATGGTTGCATAAATGCACCTTACGAATTAGCAAAGGTTGTTTATGAGAACATTAAAGTAGGTACTCCGGTTGTTTGCTATTACGAATAACATCCTAGGAGAATAAATAAAAGAGTTACAACACTTTTAATAAGTGTTGTAGCTCTTTTTTTTGTTGCAAAAAATACATTAGAAGCAAGGTTAATAATAATTGGATTAAATAGAAGTCGCTAAACATAATATATAATATCAGAAATTTTAAAAATAAATAGAGCATTATTTACAATATTTGGTATAATAGTATAAAAAGGGGGCTAGAATTTATGGAAATTGAAAAAAGTAAACTTATTAAAAATAAATTCAAAAAAAATAAGAAAGGTATTATAATTTCTTTTTGTATCATATTTATAATATATTTGGGGGTATCAATATATTTTAACAATCATTTTTATTTTAGTACTAAAATAAATAGCATTAATGTTTCAACTAAAACTGTTGAGGAAGTAGGTGAAGAAATTCAGACATACACCTTAACGTTAGAGGGACGAGGGTCTATAAATGAGGAAATGAAAGCAGAAGATATTAATCTACAATATGCCTCAGAGGATAAAATACAAGCTTTAAAAGATAGTCAAAGTCCATTTGGATGGATTTCTTCTGCTTTTGATAAGGCCGAGAATGAAGTACCTGATATAGTGACTTATGATAAAGAACTATTAAAAACATACTTAGATAAACTTTCTTATTTTGATAGTAGTACAATAATTGAATCACAAAATCCTAAATTTGAATACACCGATAGTGGTTATAAAATTATAGATGAAGTTTATGGGAATAAAATCAATAAAGACATCTTAGTTGAGAATGTGGTAAATGCAATTTATTCTGGAGAAACCACAATAAACTTAGAATCAATAAATTGTTATGAAAATCCAAAATACATTGCAAGTTCTCAAGAAGTACTTGATGCTAAAAACAATCTTGATAAATATGCAGCTTCAAAAATTACCTATACTTTTGGAGAAAGAACTGAAGTTGTAGATGGTACTGTAATTAAGGATTGGATACAAGTTGATGAAAATATGGGTATTATATTAAATGAGGAAAAAATTGAAGATTATGTAGATACTTTAGGAAGTAAGTATAATACAGTTGGAATTACAAGAGACTTCAAGACATCCTCAGGGACAACTATAAAAGTAAGTGGTGGAACTTATGGCTGGCTTATTGATAGTTCAGAAGAAGTTCAAGCCTTAATTGCATCGGTAACAGAGGGACAAACCATAACAAAGGAACCCATATATAGTCAAGCTGGGGCAGATAGAAATTCTAATGATATTGGGAACACTTATGTTGAGATTAGTTTATCAAATCAACATTTAACTTTTTATAAAAATGGTTCTATTATTGTAGAAGGAAATGTGGTTACAGGAAATGTAAGCAATGGAACAGCAACCCCATCAGGAACTTATAATTTAGTATATAAAGAAAAAAATGCTACACTGAAAGGTGATGGTTACGCAACACCTGTTAGTTATTGGATGCCATTTAATAATGGAATCGGAATTCATGATGCAAATTGGAGATCAACCTTTGGAGGAAGTATATATAAATCAAGTGGATCACATGGCTGTATAAATGCACCATATAGCTTGGCAAGTACATTATTTAACAATATTGACGAAGGTACTCCGGTAGTTTGTTATTATTAAATATTAAATATGAAAAACTTCAATCTTTTATAGGTTGGAGTTTTTTGTGTTAAATTATAAATTGTTGTGATATAATAATTAAAATAATAAGTTAAGAGAGGTATATTTTATGAGAAAACTAGATGAAATACTTCAATATAATAATAAATTTGTTAAAGATAAAATTTATGAACAGTATGCGACATCAAAAAACCCTGATAAAAAAATAGTCATTTTATCTTGTATGGATACTAGATTAACTGATTTACTTCCAAAGGCATTAAATCTTAAAAATGGATATGCTAAAATTATAAAAAATGCAGGGGCAGCGATAATGCATCCCTTTGGTAGTATAACAAGAAGCATTATGGTAGCCATATATGAATTTCAAGTTGATGAAGTTTTAGTTATTGGACATCATAATTGTGGTATGTGTAACTTAAATACTAAGAAAATGACAGATAAATTTTTAGATAGAGGTATATCAAAAGATGTTATAGATACATTATTTCATTCTGGAATTGATATAAAAAAATGGTTAAAAGGTTTTGATTCTGTAGAAGAGTCTATAAAAGATAGTGTAGAGATGATAAAAAATCATCCCTTAACACCTAAGGATGTTATTGTTCATGGGCTTGTTATATCCCCAGAAACCGGTGAATTACAAGTGATTATTAATGGATATGAAAAATAAATAAAATATAATTTTAATACAGGTGCTAGCCGCAGTGGGGGCTAGTGCCTGTAATTTTTTTCTTTGTTTTGAGAATAAATTACCATTGACAAAATAATAGAAAAGCTGGTATTGTTTAAACATATTAAACAGATAAGTTTTATATATAAATGAGGGGGATAAATTATGGACAGTACATTTTTTACGGATTTTATAATGATTACTAATTTCAAAACAATATTATTTATAATAGGTTTGCTAGGAATATTTTTTGTTATAAATAAGCTGGATAGAAAAAAGGTTAAATTTTCAAAACGTATGATTTTATCAACAGTATTAGGATTAGTACTTGGACTCGCAATTCAGTTAGTGGCTGGATTTCCGAGTGATACGACGGAAGTTAAATGGATAGGAGAAGTAACCAAATGGTATGGGTTAGTTGGTTATGGATTTATGGATTTATTGAAATTGTTAGTTGTACCATTAGTTTTTCTTTCAATTCTAAAAGTTATTATAAATATGAAAGACAATCAAAGTTTAGGCAAGATAACATTTAGATCAGTATCTATTTTGCTTGGAACCACAGCAATTGCTTCAGTTGTTGCTATTATTATAGGTAATCTATTTAAACTTGGCGTTGGAGGAGAAGTAATTCAAAGTGAAGTTGAATTAAAGGACATTAGTTCATTTGTAGATACTATAAGAGGATTAATTCCATCTAATGCAATAAAGGCTATGGCAGAGGCTAATGTTGTTGGTTTAGTTATATTTGCTGCATTCCTTGGGATTGCTATAAAAAGATTAAATAAGAAACATGAAGAATTGATTAAACCTGCTGTAGATCTTATAGAAGTATTTTATAAAATAATGATAAGTGTTGCAATGACAATTATTAAGTTTATGCCTTATGCTGTAATACCATTACTTGCAAGTACAATTGCAGGAAAGGGAATAGCTGCAATAATTAGTGTAATTAATTTCATAGTCGCACTCTATGTAAGTATCGCTATAGTATTTGTTATACATCTTATAATAATTGCTTTAAATGGATTAAACCCAATTAAATATTTAAAGAATGTTATTGAACCATTGATTTTAGCTTTTACTTCACGGTCAAGTCTTGGAACTTTACCAGTTACTATAAAGACTTTGACAGAAAAAGTAGGAGTTGAAAATGGGATTTCAAGCTTTGCAGGAAGTTTAGGAGCTAATATTGGCATGAATGGTTGTGCTGCTATATATCCTGCATTAATGACTATTACAATTGCAAACATGTCTGGTACACCAATGAACTTTAGTTTTTATGCTATGTTAATAGTTGTAATTGTTGTAAGTTCACTTGGGATAGCGGGATTGCCAGGAACTGCAATAATGTCAGTTTCAGTTGTAATATCAGGTATGGGAATGGGAGCTTATTTTCCACTTGCAGGAGCAATTCTTGCAATAGACCCTATTTTAGATATGGGACGTACAATGCTTAATGTAAATGGTGCAATGGTAGCTGGAGTTACTGTTGCAAATAGTGTTAATGAATTAGATAAAGATGTTTTTAATAGTGTCAATGTGAAAGATTCATTAGCTGAACAAGAATAATAACTTTAATATAGTGCAGATATAATAACTAAGAGAAGAAAATAGCAATGAAAAAAACAGGTATTAATAAATACCTGTTTTTAATTTTACTTATAATGAAATGCTGTTCGTATATATTTGTAATGCCTTTCCCTCTTTTAATCCTTTTACAACTTTATAAATTTTATAAGGTGTAATAAACATTCCTATTAACATTGATAAAAAAAGTTTTACAAAGAAATACATTGCCCAACCAAACCAAGACATAAACAAGAAAATACTTGGAGTGATTTTGTTTAAGAAACTCCATCCCCAAGCTATTCCAGCAAAAAAATATCCCATAAAAAAACGACCAAAGAATCCTTGTCCATCAGCTAAGTAAAAACCAAAAGCAAATAGCACTACCATTATAATAGAATTTTTTACAAGTAGTTGCTTAGATACATTAATTCTATTTAACGCACATTTGTCGCAGATTGGAAGGCTAAATTTGTTAGTACATTCTGGACATAACCCTTTACCGCAATCGTGGCATTGAGCCACAGCATCTCTTTCATAGTGATTTGAACATTTCATAATTTCGACCCCTTTTTAGTGTAAAATTTAATAATTATTCCAATTTATTTATATTCTACAAGAAATACCTTTATCCTTCTAAAAAATCAAATTTTTATAAAAATTTTTTAAGCGATTAACATGAATTTATACTGCTAAGTGGTTGTAGTACAATATTGTATAAGTATATAATGATAATTATATTATTATAGAAATCTTATAGTAAGTTACTATTGATTATTCTAAGAAAATTTGATATAACTAACTTGAACTTAATAGACAGTTTGTAAGCTTCCTGTCGCTAAAAAAAACTAGGCAATTTAGTAAATGTGTATTAAATTTTTTTGTATATATTAATTAGGGTGTCTTTACGCCCTTTTTTTGTTTTCAAAATTAAAAATAAGGAGGATTTTATGTTTATTTTAAAAAGTGAAATTGGATTTGATATGTCCCATTATTTAAGTGGTTATGATGGAAAGTGTGGGAATATACATGGTCATAGATATAGATTAATAGTAAAAGTTAAGGGCACTGAATTAAAATCAACTGGTTCAAATCGTGCTATGGTTGAAGATTTTGGTTTTATAAAGCTAATATTAAAGGATATCCATGATTTGTTTGATCATAAGTTAGTTGTAGAGGATGATCAAATTGGAAGAGATTTAATAAAGCGTCTGGAAGGTACACTTCAAAATTTTGAGCACGTAGTAGTATCTTATAGACCTACTGCTGAAGAAATGTCTAGGGATATTTTTAATAGAATAAAGGCTAAGGGGATAAATATTTATGAGGTAGAGCTTTTTGAAACTCCTACTAATAGTTGTATTTATAGAGAGGAAGAATAGATGGAATACAATGTAATAGAAAAATTTTTATCTATTGATGGAGAAGGTCCAACAGCAGGAGAAATTGCTACATTTATAAGATTTGGTGGTTGTAATCTTTGCTGCAAATGGTGTGACACTGCTTATTCTATTGATGGCAAAATTAAAGGACAAACTTTGAATAAGGAAGATATATATAGATACATAAAAGATAATGGAACAAAAAATGTTACTCTTACAGGAGGGGAACCTCTAATACAAGAAGATATTGAAGAATTAATATACTTTTTGGCTAAGGATTCAGAATTATTAATTCATATAGAAACTAATGGATCTATTCCTTTTTACAACTTTAAAAAAATAGAGAACTTAGATAATGTAAGTTTCATCCTAGATTATAAACTGCCAAGTAGCGGAATGGAAAATAAGATGGATATGAAAAATTATAAAGTAGTTTCTAAAAAAGATGTATGTAAATTTGTAATTGAAACAATGGAAGATTTAATTAAAGCTAAAGAGATTGTAGAGAAGTTTAGTTTAACTGAAAAATGTTTGGTGTATTTTAGTCCAATAACTACAAGCATCGAGCCAGCATTAATTGTTGATTTTATGAAAAGAAATAAAATGAATAATATAAGATTGCAAATACAGTTACACAAAATAATCTGGTCTCCAGAAACTAGAGAAGTATAGAATAGTTGGAAAATAAAGGCGTATTAAAGAAAATAACAGACTAAAGATGCAATATATATTTTGTTATTTTTTTGATTGTGCCTAATATAAAGGGAGAGTTTAAGATGATAAATGGTAAAGCGGTAGTAGTTTTTAGTGGAGGACAAGATTCCACAACATGTTTATTTTGGGCAAAAAAGAATTTTAAAGAGGTAATAACAGTTTCTTTTGATTATAATCAGAAACATGTTGCAGAACTCGACTGTGCAAAAAAAATTGCAAAGGAATTAGGATGTGAGAATCATGTTTTAGATATGAAGTTATTAGGACAACTTGCGCCTAATGCGTTAACTAGAAATGATATAGATATAAAGCTGGGGGAAGAGGGAGAATTACCGTCAACATTTGTTGATGGAAGAAACATGCTGTTTTTAACATTTGCAGCTGTATTTGCAAAACAGGTAGGAGCGAGACATTTGATAACAGGGGTATGTGAAACAGATTTTAGTGGATACCCAGATTGTAGGGATGTATTTATAAAATCTTTAAATGTAACTTTAAATCTTGCTATGGATTTTCAATTTGTAATTCATACACCAATAATGTGGATAGATAAAGAAGAAACTTGGAAAATGGCAGATGAGATGGGAGCTCTTGAATTTATTAGAGAGAAAACATTAACCTGCTATAATGGGATAATTGGAGATGGTTGTGGAGAATGTCCATCTTGTAAATTGAGAAAAAGAGGTCTTGATAATTATTTAAATTCTAAAAAGATTAAATAGGAGGTTCTTATATGGAAAATCATTTTGAAGGAAGAAGCAAAGATGAGTTAAAGGGCGTAAGCTTACTTGGAAATCAAGAAGTAAAGTATAAAACTCAATATGATCCAAGCATTTTAGAAGTATTTGATAATAAACATATAGAAAATGATTATTTTGTAAAATTTAACTGTCCTGAATTTACAAGTCTTTGTCCTATGACAGGACAACCAGATTTTGCAACTATTTATATAAGCTATATACCAAGTGTAAAGATGGTTGAGAGTAAGTCTTTAAAATTATATTTGTTTAGTTTTAGAAATCATGGAGATTTTCATGAGGATTGTGTAAATAAAATAATGAAAGATTTGATAAAGTTAATGGATCCCAAATATATTGAAGTTTGGGGTAAGTTTACTCCAAGGGGTGGAATAAGCATTGACCCATACTGTAATTATGGAAAGACAGATACAATGTTTGAAGGAATGGCTAAAGACCGTCTGTTCCAGCATGATATGTATCCAGAGACTGTTGACAATAGATAGGAGATAATTGAAAGCTGAGAATGGAGAGTTGAGAGTTTGGAGAATGATTTTCTTTGTTTTCAAACTAATTTTCAACTTTTAATTTTTGAAATTAGGCTTGACTCTCCAGTGTAGGGTACAGTTTATAATAAAAATATAGAGGTGACGATATGTACAAAATAGGTGAATTTTCTAAAATTACAAATCTTTCAGTAAAAACCTTAGCATATTATGATGAGGAACATATACTTCTATCATCTCGTTGTAATGAAGAGGATGGTTGTAAATATTATAATGAAAAAGATTTTAAAAAAGCAAAATTAATTCTATTGTTTCGCAATTTGAATTTTTCTATTTCTGAAATCAAAGAAATAGTTAGCAATTATGAATCTCCTTCGGATTTAGCGTATTTTTTAGAAGAAAAGAAAAGAATGATTGAGAATAAAATACGTGTAGAAAAAGACCTATTGAAGAAAATCGACATTTATATTAAACCAAATCAAAGATATGCTGATGGTATTAGCTATAAAATTGAGATGAAGACTATTGAAGCAGTAATGGTGGCATCTATTAGATATAAAGGAAAGCATAGTGATGTTGGCATGCATATTGGCAAAATATATGAAGAGGTTAAAGGCAATGTAAAGGGTGCTCCTTTTAATTGTTACTATGATAGTGAGTTTAGAGATGAGGAAGATATAGAACTTTGTGTGCCAATTTCTGACCCTGTTGATTATTTTCAGATTACATCAAGAGAGTTACCACGGATAAAAGCACTTTGCACTATTCATAATGGTCCCTATGAAAGTTTGAATAAGGCATATAAAGCTATATTTGATTATGCCAAAGAAAATAACTTGAAATGCTTGAGTCCATCAAGAGAAGTATATGTAAAGGGCCCCGGCAAGATATTTAAAGGAAATCCTCATAATTATATAACTGAGATAATAACACCAATAGAATAGGACGAAAGGGATATGTTAGTAGATAAATTAGATTATAAAAAGGAAGCATGAAAGCTATCTATCCGATCCAAGAAAAGTAAAACCTGAAAAAATGAAAACAGTGTTAAGATATCCTGTTGTAGAATTGATAGTGGAGAATTGACTCCCTTTAAGTGCCCGTACGTGTGGAGGAGAGTTATGTACCATATTTATTTTAAGAGTTTAATTTGAAAAAGTTTCACTTAAGATAAATATGGTATTTTTTTATATATTTGTAAATAAAATTAAAAAGTAGAAATATTTAAAATTGATGCTATAATTAAATATAAAATACTGATTTTTTAGCCTTAAAGAAGTAGGGGGAGAGGTAATGGATTTGAAATATATAAGATTACTGTCTAAGCAATATCCAACAATAGCAGAAGCATGTACTGAAATTATTAATTTAGAAGCTATATTAAATTTGCCGAAGGGAACTGAACACTTTTTGACCGATGTTCATGGGGAGCATGAGCAGTTTGTTCATGTATTGAAGAATGGTTCAGGAGTAGTTAAGAGAAAAGTAGAAGAACTTTTTAAGAATTCTTTAATGGAGTGCGAAAAGAAAAGTCTTGCTACATTAATATATTATCCAGAACAGAAATTAGATTTAATACTTAAAGAAGAGAAAAATATAGATGATTGGTATAAAATAGCTTTATATAGGCTTATTGAAATTTGCAGATATGTTTCATCAATATATACAAGATCAAAGGTTAGAAAAGCATTGCCTAAGGATTTTGCGTATATTATTGAAGAGCTCTTACATGATGGTAATTTATATGAAGATAAGGAGCAATATTATGATGGCATAATAAATACCATCATAAAAACTGATAGAGCTAGAGAATTTATTGTTTCTTTATCAAAGCTTATACAGAGGCTAATTATTGATAGGCTGCACATATTAGGAGATATTTATGATAGAGGAAGTAGGCCAGATATAATATTAGATACTTTAATGGAATATCATTCAATAGATATACAATGGGGAAATCATGATGTTATATGGATGGCAGCAGCTGCTGGGGTTAAAGCTTGTGTAGCTAATGCATTAAGAATTTCTTCAAGGTATTCTAACTTAGATATAATAGAGGATGTTTATGGAATAAGTATCTTGCCACTAGCAACCTTTGCCTTAGAACAATATAAAGATGATCCATGTGAATTATTTCTACCTAAAGATTGTAATGATAAAGTTTATAGCAATAATGAAAAGCAATTAATTGCGAAAATACACAAAGCTATAGCAATAATACAGTTTAAGCTTGAAGGAGAAATAATAGATAGAAGACCTGAATTTGAAATGGAACATAGGTTACTATTTAATAATATTAATTTTAAAGAAGGCAGTATCGATATAAAAGGGAAAAACTACAAATTAATGGACAATAACTTTCCAACTATAGATCCTGAAAATCCATATAAATTAACTAGGGGAGAGGAGATTTTAATAGACAAGCTATCTGCTTCATTTGTAAATAGTGAAAAACTTCAAAAGCATGTAGAATTTTTATTTGCAAAGGGAAGTATGTATTTAAAATTTAATTCAAACCTTTTATTCCATGGATGTATTCCTTTAAATGAGGATGGTAGCTTTAGAAATATGTTAATAAAGGGAAAAAATTATTGTGGTAAAAAACTTTTTGATAGGTTTGATACTTTAGTTAGAGAGGGTTATTTTAATAAAAGTAATAGCACTGAAAAATTATATGGAATGGATGTAATGTGGTATTTATGGATAGGTCCATGCTCTCCTCTTTTTGGCAAAGAAGAAATGGCTACTTTTGAAAGATATTTCATAGAAGATAAGGAATGCCACATAGAAAGAAAAAATCCATATTATAGATTAAGAGAAAGTGATGAGATGTGTGATATGATATTTGAAGAGTTTGGATTAGACCCACGAAAGTCACACATAATAAATGGGCATGTTCCTATAGAAAGAAAAAAAGGCGAGAGTCCTATTAAATGTAATGGTAGATTGCTAGTTATCGATGGGGGATTTTCTAGAGCATATCAAGAGAAAACCGGAATTGCTGGGTATACTTTAATTTATGATTCAATGGGACTACAATTAGTTGCACATAATCATTTTAAGTCTACAGAAGAGGCAATAATAAATGAAACGGATATTCTATCTACAACAACGATTTTAGAGAAGGAAAAAGAAAGAAAAAGAGTAAGGGATACTGACATTGGTGTAGAATTACAAAGAGAAATAGAAGATTTAGAAAAGTTGTTAATGTCTTATAGAAAAGGACTAATAAAAGAAAAATTATAATATTATATCTCCAAAGTTATAATAGGACATTGAAATTATTTACTAAGTTTATTTTAAGAGTTGACTCTGACAAATAGACTTGGTATTATTTTTTATATAGTTAATATTAAAGTCGAATAATACAAGTACTAGATGTGAAAAATGATAAAATATGATATAATTTTAAAAGGTCTAATTTAATAGATATAAATTAAATTACAAACAGGAAAAATATTAAAGGAGTTGTATTTTTTTGGGGAAGAAATTTAAAAGAGTATTAGTAGCCAATAGAGGTGAAATAGCAATAAGAATTTTTAGAGCTTGTCATGAACTTGGGATTAGGACAGTTGCTATTTATTCAGAAGAAGATAAGCGTTCTTTATTTAGAACTAAAGCTCATGAAGCATATTTAATTGGAAATAATAAAGGTCCAGTTGAAGCTTATTTAAACATTGAAGAAATTATAAACCTTGCAATAAAAAAACATGTGGATGCAATACATCCAGGATATGGATTCTTATCTGAAAACCCTGAGTTTGCTAGAAGATGTAAAGAAGCTGGTATAGAGTTTATAGGGCCAGACTCAAAAATGATGGATAAGCTAGGGGATAAGATCAAATCTAAAATAGCAGCTAAAAGCGTTGGAGTTCCTGTAATACCCGGGGCTGAAAAATCAATAGATTCAGAAGCAGAAGCTGTTAAACTTGCTTCCGAATGTGGCTATCCTGTTATGCTTAAAGCTGCTTCAGGTGGCGGCGGTAGAGGAATGAGAATAGTAAGAAATGAAAGCCAAGTTATTGAATCTTTTAGAAGTGCAAAAAATGAAGCTAAAAAGGCTTTTGGTATAGATGATATATTTATAGAAAAATACATAGAAGGACCAAAGCATATTGAAATACAGGTTCTTGGAGATAAATATGGAAACATAGTACATCTTCATGAAAGAGATTGCTCTATTCAAAGAAGACATCAAAAAGTTGTTGAATTTTGTCCAGCAATATCTTTGACAGAAGAAAAAAGAGAGGCTATATGTGCTGATGCACTTAAAATAGCAAGGTCTGTTAATTATACAAGTGCAGGAACTTTAGAATTCTTAGTTGATATGCATGGAAATCATTATTTTATAGAAATGAACCCAAGAATACAAGTAGAGCATACTGTTACTGAAATGATTACTGGAATAGATATAGTTCAAAGTCAAATTTTAATCGCAGAGGGATTTAAGTTAGATTCTAAGGAAATAGGGATATATTCTCAAGAGGATATACAACCAAGGGGATATGCAATTCAATGTAGAGTAACTACAGAAGATCCTTCAAACAATTTTGCACCAGATACTGGAAGAATAGATGTATATAGAAGTGGAGCAGGATTTGGTATAAGACTAGATGGAGGAAGTGGATTTGCAGGTTCTGTAATAAGTCCTTATTATGATAGTTTACTCGTAAAGAATACTGCATATTCAAGGACATTTGAGGATGCAGTTAGAAAATCCATACGTGCCATTAAAGAATTAACTATTACAGGAGTTAAAACTAACGTAGACTTCTTAATAAACGTATTAAATAATGAAACCTTCAAAAAGGGTGAATGTGACACAAACTTTATATCAGACAATCCACAATTATTTGATATAACACCAAGAACAGATGAAGAATATAGGATTTTAAAATTTACGGGACAAAAAATAGTAAATGAAACAAAGGGATTAAAACCAGATTTTGATGTCCCAGTAATTCCTCATATAGAAACTTTAGAAGGACTTAGAGGTACAAAACAAATACTAGATGAAGAAGGTCCTGATGGAGTAATTAAATGGGTGAAAAATCAAAATAAGCTATTACTTACAGATACAACTATGAGAGATGCTCAACAATCTTTAGTTGCTACAAGAATGAGAAGCCGAGATATGATAAACATTGCAAAGGCAACAGCTGCTTATGGTAATGATTTATTCTCGCTTGAAATGTGGGGCGGAGCTACTTTTGATACTGCCTATAGATTCTTGAAGGAATCACCATGGGAAAGACTTGAACAATTAAGAAAGCGTGTACCTAATGTTATGTTCCAAATGCTTATTAGAGGAGCAAATGGTGTAGGATATAAAAATTATCCTGATAATGTAATAAGGGAATTTATAAAACAATCTGCAACAAGCGGCATAGATGTATTTAGAATATTTGACTCACTTAACTGGCTAAAGGGTATAGAAGTATCCTTGGATGAAGTGTTAAAATGTGGTAAACTTGCAGAAGTTGCATTATGCTATACTGGTGATATTTTAGATGAGAGTAGAGATAAATATAGTCTTAAGTACTATGTAGATAAAGCTAAGGAAATTGAAAAAATGGGAGCACATATACTTGCTATAAAGGATATGTCAGCATTACTCAAGCCTTATGCTGCTAAAAAACTTATTACGGCATTGAAGAACGAAATTACAATACCAATTCAGCTTCATACCCATGATACTACTGGAAATGGTGTTGCTACAGCATTAATGGCAGTAGATGCAGGTGTTGATATTCTTGATACAACCTTTAATAGTATGTCAGGACTTACTAGTCAACCTGCATTAAACTCAATAGTAGCAGCTCTTGAAAATACAAATAGAGATACAGGTATAGATTTAAATGGAATACAAAAGCTATCTGATTATTGGAGTGCTGTAAGACCTGTATATAGTCAATTTGAGTCAGATTTGAAATCAGGAAGTGCTGAGATTTATAAATATGAGATACCAGGCGGACAATATTCAAATTTAAAACCACAAGTTGAAAGCTTTGGTCTTGGACATAGATTTAACGATATTAAGGACATGTACAAGAAAGTTAATGATATGGTCGGAGATATTATTAAGGTTACACCTTCATCTAAGATGGTTGGAGATATGGCTATTTTCATGGTGCAAAATGACTTAACCCCTGAAAATATAAATGAGAAGGCAAAAAATATGGCTTTCCCAGATTCTGTAGTTTCATATTTTGGAGGTATGATGGGTCAACCTGAAGGTGGATTCCCAGAAAAACTTCAAAAACTTGTACTAAAAGGTGTAGAACCTATAACTATTAGACCGGGAGAATTATTACCACCAGAAGATTTTGATAAGATTGAAGAATATTTAAAAGAAAAATACAAATATACTCCAACAAAGAAGGACTTGATAAGTTATGCATTATATCCAGATGTATTTGAAGACTTCTTAAAGTTTGTAGTTGAATATGGTGATATAAGCCGTATGGGTAGTGATGTATTCTTCCATGGATTAGCTGAAGGTGAAACAAGTGAAATTGAAGTAGCAGAAGGTAAGACCTTGATTGTTCAGTTAATTGAAATTGGTAAACTTGATGTAGAAGGATATAGAACTCTAGACTTCGAAATTAATGGAAATAGAAGAGAAATAAAAATAAAGGATAAAACTGAAAGAAATACAGGAGATTTTGGAGAAGGTACTAAGTCTAAAATGGCAGACCCTTCAAATAAACTAGAAATAGGAGCAAGTATTCCAGGTGGAGTAATTAAGATTCTTGTTAAAGAAGGGGACGAAGTTAAGGAAGATCAAAGCTTAATTGTAATAGAAGCAATGAAAATGGAAACAAGCATACTTGCTAGAAGTGCGGGTATTGTTGAATCAATACTTGTAGAAGAAGGGCAACAAGTTAAGACTGGAGAATTATTAGTAAAAATAAAAGAATCTAAGTAAAAAAAGGGACTGCAGATAGATTGAAAATCCATCTGTAGTCCCTTTTTCTCTCTATATTAGATTTATTTAAATTTTTGAGGGAATTGCTTTATTATTCCATCAGAAACTGTATCAGCAAACATAAGCATGTGATCTTCACCCTTGTCATATGCAGCTATATCAGCTTCCCAATCCTTACTTATTCTTGAAGTAACTTGTTCAGTAATAAACTGCAAATGTTTATATAACATATCCTTTACAGCTGCATTTGGCCAATTTGGATTTGCATCACTTAATAGCTTAGCAATTGCATCAGCATTTTCACGCCATAGTTTATTATATTTTTCTAAGTCATCTTTCTTATCATTTTTAGCGGCATCGATAACTTGACCTCCAATTACAATATGTTCTCTTAAGAGTTTTGAAAGAGCACTTCCAGCTTCTTCCCCATAATAAGGTTTTATTGAATTTCCAATATCATCTTGGTTTTTAAGAAGTCTTTGTAAAACTGCTTCTTTATCTTCCAAGGAGGCTAAGTCGCTTACAATAAGACTTCTTGTCCAGAGTACATGATCGCTCCAAAGTTTTCTTTGTTGCATTTTTAAAATCGGAGCTACAAGGGTAGCTTTTTTATCGTCTGCGCCATATGCCCTGAAAGGTGTAGCTAGTAACGTTAAAGCTACTAAAGATATAGATAAAATTTTAAATGATTTTTTCATAGTTATTTTCTCCTTTTAGTTGTAATTTTTCTTTGGTTTTAAATTCACAGTGTGAAAGTTCGAGTTACCAAATATAAAAGCTCCAAGGAGAAAGTTCGAAATAAGAAATATAAAATTTCGATTCTCACTTTTTGCACTCTCACTTTTAGACTTTCACTTAAAAATGAGGGTCTATTTCATTTTTTTGAATTCTTTTTAAATCTTTTAATCTTAAATGAGTTTTTTCCATAATAATATCAAAAGATTCTCCAGCAATAATCATCTTTTTAGCTATATCATGATCAGAATCATTTTCTTCAACACTCATTTCATGGACCTCCTTTCATATTAATGTCAGTATTTATTTTGCCATTATAAATAGAAACTATTCATAATACGTAGAATTTATATAATTATAAGTTATAATGAAAGTATATAAATTTTGAGGTGATAATATTGAAAAAAAGACAAGATAAATATAAGCATAAAACTTTTACTAAAGGCAAGGTATATATTATAGCTACATTATGTGTAGGGCTTATAATAGCAGTATCATTTATAGTAAAACAATATACTACTGGGAGTAAATCTGATATAGATAACTCACCTAATAATAGTGTTGTTGAACCTATTGAAGAACAAGAAAATATTAATGATAGTATGGCAGAAGAATCAAATACTGAAGATACAAGCCAAGAACTGACTCCAAACAACATAGAGACGCCAGAAGCTGTAACTCAAGAGGATCGAGATGAACTTGCTAAAATAGTTGAAGAAGCCAAACAGGATGAATTAAATGGAGTTCAGACTGAAGAACCTACAGAAAGTCGTATGCAAGCACCTCAGGGTGGTAGTGGAGAATAAATGAATTATGCTGAAAAATATGAAGGATAATACAATGGGTGTATAGTAAACATCTCTATACTGGTTTAAATAATCACAAAAAGGATTACCCAATAATATAGTTTATATTGTTGGGCAATTATTTGTATTTCATTTTAGAATTTTTAGTTTTAATTGTGATAAAAAAAGATTGATGTTAAATAAAGTTAAATGTATAATAATATTTAACAAATAATAATTATCTATAGGAGGTTAAGTTGTGAAGTTTCTGATAAAAATAGCGTATAGATTTTTAAAAAGTAATAAGGCACAAACAATTCTTATAACAGTAGGAATTGCAATCGGAATAGGGGTTCAAATATTTTTAGGATTATTAATACAAAATCTTCAAAAGGATTTAATTAGTAGTACTGTAGGAGGAAGTTCACATATAACAATAAAGGACACGGATAATAAGTTAATAAATAATATTGATGAATTGAAACAAAAAGTTATATCTTCTAGTGATGGTATTAAATGGGCTTCTAATACATTAGATATGCCAGCTCTTTTGGGGGATGACGAAAAAAATACTTCCGTTTTAGTAAGGGGGAGCGATCTTCAAAATAGCAATGAAATATACAAATTTGAAGATTCTTTAGTTGAAGGAAACATGCCAGAGAGATTAGGAGAAGTTATTATTGGAAATGAACTAAAGGCTAAATTTAATATTAAATTAGGAGAAACCATTAATTTAAGTACTTCTAAGGGTGATATAAAAGAAGTTAAGGTTGTAGGAACTTTTGATAAAAAGGTTGCAGCTATAAATAGAAGCTGGGTAGTTGGATCCATTGAGACTGCACAAAATATTTTTGGAATACCGCAAGGAACAGGAAATTCCATAGAGATTAGTGTAGATATGAAGGATATTTTTAATGCAGATCTTATTCAAAATGAAATAAGTAATGTAGTACCAGAGGGGATAACTATAACTAATTGGAAAGTAGAAAATGAAGCTTTATTAAGTGGACTTACAGGTCAATCTGCTTCAAGCTATACAATACAAGTTTTTGTAATGGTATCTGTAATAGTAGGTATATCAGGAATATTAGCTGTTTCAGTAATGCAGAAGAACAAGCAATTAGGTATATTAAAGGCAATGGGAATTAAGGATAAGGCAGCATCAAGAATATTTTTAATACAGGGACTTATTTTTGGAGTACTTGGGGGTACATTAGGAGGAATACTTGGAGTTGGATTATTTAAAGGCTTTATAACCTTTGTAAAAGATTCAGAGGGAATGTCAATAGTCTCAGGTGGCATTAACTATAACTTCATTTTAATTTCAATTTTAATAGGAATTGTGGCATCAATAATAGCGTCATTGATTCCAGCAAGACAAAGCTTAAAGTTAAATCCAGTTGAAATAATCAGAAATAATTAGAGGTGATAATATGGATGCAATAATAAAACTTAAAAATTTGAAAAAGTATTATGGAAATGATAAAGAAAACTTAGTTTTAAAGGGACTAGATTTAGAGATAGAAAGAGGATCTTTAAATGCGATAATTGGACAGAGTGGTAGTGGAAAAAGTACATTGCTAAATATCCTTGGAACTTTAGATGTTAAGAGTAGTGGGGAAGTTATTATCGATGAAATTGAGGTAGGAACCTTAAAAAAGGATGATATATCGGAGTTTAGGAATAGAAAAGTTGGTTTCGTATTTCAATTTCATCACTTACTACCAGAATTCACAGCTTTAGAAAATGTATTAATGCCATATTTAATTAGTGGTGATAAGGTAAATAAAGAGACTCGTGATAGAGCAATATATTTAATGAAAAGAGTAGGACTAGAAAAGGTATTGAATAATAAAGGTAATGCAATGTCAGGTGGACAGCAACAAAGAACAGCGATTGCAAGAGCCTTAATGAATAATCCTAAGATTTTATTGGCAGATGAACCTACAGGAAATCTTGATTCAGATACTGCAGAAGAAATTTATAAATTATTTGCAGAGATTAATAAGGAGGATAAGACTACTATAGTAGTTATTACCCATGATGATAGAATTGCTAGTAAAGCTGATAGAATAATTGAAATAAAAGATGGAACGATAAAAGGTATCTAGAAAAGAAGGATCTAAAAAGCTTAATGCTTGTTAGATCCTTCTTTTATTATACATATTCCTTGAGTCATGGTTCCCATTGGGCAATATACACACCAACTTCTTGGTTTATATAAAAACATTGTTATTATGCCTAAGAGTGTAGAGGTAACCATAAGGCTAAAAAATCCAAAGGCAAATTGTGAGATAAAGGGAGATGCATAGGATAATTCGCTGAAATTCCAAGGAAGCTTAAAGGTCCAAAGTATAGTTAAAACTTCCTTTAAAGCATTCTTACCTTGAAAAACTAAATAGGTATTAAATACCATATTCATAAACATTACTAAAAAGAATATTAAGAAACCATATCTAAAATAATTAGTTTTTAAAAATTTAGGCATAGGCTTATTTCTTGAAAGCTTTAGTCTATTCCCAAGAAGATCTAAAAGTTGTCCTCTACCACAGTATTTATTACAATAAACCTTGTTTCCTTTTATTGATGATATTAATAAAGGCACTATAAAGCAAATAAGCCCAAGCCAAGCAAAAAGAATATTAAAAATTCCTAATGCTAAATATAAAGAAGATAAAATCCACATATAATCTGAAAACTTTTTTTTATTTTTCATAAAAATTCACCCCAATTTATTTAATTTCTATAGTTGATGCGGGACAAGCTTTAGCACATTTGCCACAGCCAACACATTTGTCAAAGTCCACTTTTGCAAATACCCCATTAAATATAGTTATTGCTTGTACAGGACAAATTTTTTGACATACCCCACAGGCTACACAAAAGTTTTTATCTACATAAGCTTTTTTTGTTTTTCTTTTTTCTAAAATTGCAAACACCCCCTTTTAATTGTAATATAATTATATAATCATAATACGATAAACTTTGTGATTAAGTCACAAAAAAATATATTAAAAAAGTTTAATATTAAATAGAAGAGGTGGAATATATGGAAATGGATATAGAGGCTCTTTATGAAACTTATCCTATATTAAAGGAAATAGATATAAAAAATAATGGAGTAATAAAAAGTAATACCATCTTTAGGGAGTTATATAGAGGTGAATTTTTAAAAACATCTCAAGAAAATTGCTTAGGGTTACTATTTGTAATAGAAGGGAAAATTAAAATACACAAGCTTAATGAAGACGGTGAAGAGACTAATATTTATGATATAGGAAGTGGTGAGCTTTGTCATGAGGCTTTAAGCTGTTATTTTAATTGTGAATCCTTAAATGTATTAGGGAAGGCACTTCAAAATTCCAAAGTCGGCATGGTTTCAGCGGAGGTAGTTAAAAATTATTTACTGGAAGATTCTAGATTTTTACAGGAGATTTATAAGGATTTATATAAAAAGTTTACAAATATCTTAGATAATAAGGAAGAGAGGGTTCATGAATCTGTAGAAAAAAGACTAATAAAGTTATTATTAAGTAAAGATTCAAAAATTATTTATTCTACTCAAGGGGAATTAGCCTTTGAAATAGATTCAGCACGGGAAGTTGTAAGTAGAAAGCTTAAAATACTTGAAGATAGTGGATATATAAAAAGAACTAGAGGGAAAATACAAGTAATAAAAGATTTAAAGAAATTATTAGAGGAAAAATAATAGAGAAAGAAGGTAATTTTATTATGAAGAAAAAGATTTTAATTATTGGTGGAGTTGCAGGGGGAGCATCTGCTGCAGCAAGATTAAGAAGGCATAGTGAGGAAGATCAAATTATAATGTTTGAAAAAGGACCTCATGTATCTTTCTCAAATTGTTCACTACCGTATCACTTATCTGGGATTATAGAGACTGCTGATAAGTTAGTTCTTATGAGTCCAGAAAAATTTATGGCTCAATATAAAATAGAAGCAAAGATAAATAGTGAGGTAATCTCAATAAATAGAGATAAAAAAGAAGTAATGGTTAAAAATATATTAACTGATAAAACTTATATAGAATCCTACGATAAGTTAATATTATCTCCAGGAGCAAAACCAATAGTCCCTAACTTCCCTGGAATTGATAAGGTTAATGTCTTCACTGTTAGAAATGTAGTTGATATTGATAGATTAAATAGATTTGTAAAGTCAATGGATTCTAAGGATGTAACAGTAATAGGTGGAGGATTTATAGGGATTGAAGTAGCTGAAAATCTAAAAGATGCAGGATATAATGTAACACTAATAGAAGCTATGGAACAAATATTAAGACCCTTTGACTATGATATGGTTCAAATTTTGCATAAAGAACTTTATGATCATGGTATAAATCTTATTTTTGGAGATAAGGTAAGTGGATTTGAAGAGAATAAGGTTGTATTAGCATCAGGGAAAAAAATAGATGCGAAGGCTGTAATTATGGCTATTGGAGTAGCTCCAGAAACAGATTTAGCAAGAGAAGCTGGAATTGAGCTTGGTGAAACAAAGGCTATAAAGGTTGATCAAAATTATAGAACTAATGATAGAGATATATATGCAGTTGGGGATGCTGTAGAGGTATATAATTCTTTAACTCATTCCATGACAAAGTTATCCTTAGCAGGTCCAGCACTAAAGCAAGCACGTGCTGTAGCAGATCATATAAATGGGATAAGTGTGTTAAACACAGGATATATTGGTTCATCAGCAATTAAGGTATTTGACTATAATGGTGCATCAACAGGACTAAATGAAAGCTTGATAAAAGTATTAGGTCTAAAGATTAATTATGAAATAGTAAGGGTGATTTTATCAGATAAGGTAGGAATAATGCCAGATAGTTCACCTATCCATTTTAAACTCTTATTCGAAGTACCAACAGGAAAAATTCTAGGGGCCCAAGCTATTGGAAAGGGGAATGTTGATAAGAGAATAGATGTAATTGCAACAGCTATAAAATTTGGAGGAACAGTTAATAGCCTAAAAGATTTAGAATTATGCTATGCACCACCTTTTAGCACAGCAAAGGATGTTGTAAACTATGCAGGATATGTAGCTTCAAACTTACTAAGGGGAGATTTTAAACAAGTTAATGTGGATAAAGTAAGAGAACTTATTGAATCAGGTGCTTATATTGTAGATGTAAGGGAAAAAGTAGAATTTGATAGAGGACATTTAAAAGTTGCTGTAAATATACCTCTTAGTGAACTAAGAGATAGAGCTGCTGAAATACCAAAGGATGTGCCAGTTTATCTTCACTGTAGAACAGGGCAAAGAAGTTATAATGCAGTATTAGCATTACAAAATATGGGCTATAAGAATGTAGCTAACATTACTGGAAGCTTCCTTGGAATTAGTCTTTATGAATATTTTAATGATATAACAACAGGCAGAGAAAAAATAGTTACTGAGTATAACTTTAAGTAGTATAATTAAGAAAGAATACAAATTAGCAACTTAAGGAGTGGTTAGATGTCAGTGAAAATGCTGCATACCTGTATAAGGGTTAAGGATTTAGAAAAGTCATTAAAATTTTACAAAGAGGCAATAGGTCTAATAGAAACTAGGAGAAAGGAATTCCCAGAGAATAAATTTGCTTTAGTTTTTTTATCAGATAGAATAGGTGGATATGAAATTGAACTTACCTATAATTATGATACAGAAAAACCCTATGAGATAGGAAATGGTTTTAGTCATACAGCTATTGAGGTAGAAAATTTAGAAAAAACGAGAGAAAAGAATATAGAATTAGGTTATGAGGTAACTGATCTTAAAGGATTACCAGGCGAAAAGCCAAGATACTATTTTGTAACTGATCCAGATGGATATAAGGTGGAAGTCATAAGAAAATAATTAATAATAGAAATACCAAGATAAGGATAGGGAACTGAAAAGTGTCTCTAGAGCATATCTTGGTATTTTTATTTTGTTTAATTATTAAAATATAGTATAATATTAGTAAAATTAATAAATGTAACCAATAATTGATAATAAGAAAGCTAAAGTTAGTAGTCTGATGGAGAAATAGTAGATAGGGAAGAGCTTGCGGAACAAGCAGTATAAGAAAAAGTTAAAAGCTATGATTTTTATTGATATTCAATGGAAATCATACATTTCAAATAAGGGGGATAAAAAAATGAGATTTAAAAAAGCAAATTTGTTTACAATTTTTGCGGGTTCAATTGCCTTAATAGTAAGCATGCTAGGTACTTTTTTAAATAATCTATATAATGATAATGAATTTGTTAGAGCCATATGGCAGGGAAATGATATTGTAACTGGGTTTATCGTAGTACCTCTAATGTTTTGGAGTATGAAAAAAGTATCTGAAGGAGGCAAATCAAAAAGGAGTTTTCTTATATGGCTCGGATGTTTATGGTATCTTATCTATAATTATGTCTTCTATGTATATGGTGCAGCATTTAGTGTATTCTTTCTTCCGTATACTGCAATAATTATTTCGTCGGTGCTGGCTATGTTTTTTGCACTTACTTTGATTGATGTAGGGAACTTTTTAGAAAAAGTTAAAACGGAAGCCAGCATTAAATCAGTAAGGGTATTTTTATATATTTTTGCAATATTACTTGGAGGTGCATGGATAGCAATGGCATCAACTTATTTTTTTACAGGAGAAGTTCCGACGGCGATAGTTCAAACAGGACATCCTACAGGTGTAGTTTTTGCAACAGATTTGATATTTTTAATTTCGCCACTTTTTATACTTACGTTATATTTAAAGTCCAAAAAGCCTTGGGCGCTTATATTAACACCGGTGATTTTGATTAAATGTTGCCTTTACCCAATGGTATTAATCGTAGCAGGTATTATTACATATATGAAAATAGGAGTTTATGATGTACTAACGCCTGCATATCTTATACTTGGTGCCGGTGCAGCAATGGCCCTAAGGAGGATGCTTAAAGTTATTGGCGTATAAAATATAGTATAATATTAGTAAAATTAATAAATGCAACCAACAGTTGACAATAAGAAAGCTAGAGTTGGTAGCCTTATTGAGACTATTTTTATAGGATGGATATGGAGGTGGTAGTAATGAATTTTTCAGAAAGATTGCGTAAATTAAGAAAAGAGAAAGGATTCTCTCAGGAAGAATTAGCTGGTAGATTAGGAATATCAAGACAGGCTGTTTCAAAATGGGAATCAGGTCAATCAAATCCTGACACCAATAATTTAATAATGCTAAGTGAAGTATATGGAATAAGTTTAGACTTTTTATTAAAAGAAAATGACGAAAAAGTAGAAAGAGCAGATGAAATTAAAGAGACTAACAGAAGGCTACATTACGAATATGAAAGTAAGAGAAAAGCTTTTGGAATTCCATTAGTTCATATTAATATTGGATTAGGATTTTACACAGCAAGAGGAATTATTGCTATAGGAAATATTTCAAAGGGATTAATATCATTAGGTATAGTTTCACTAGGAGTGTTAAGTTTTGGAGTTTTAGCATTAGGTCTAATAAGTATAGCGAGTATAGCACTAGGTATTTTACTTGCTCTAGGAGGAATTGCTATTGGTACTATTGCCATAGGGGGAGTAGCAATAGGTGTAGTCACCATTGGAGGTTTGTCTATTGGAATGTATTCCGTTGGTGGTTGTTCAATTGCATCAGATATAGCAATTGGTAATTATGCAAGAGGACATATAGCAATAGGAAGCACTGCTAAAGGTGTTAGAACTATAATAGATACATCAGCTAATGGTAACTTCGCTAATGTTACAGCTGTTCAGGTAGAAAAACTAATTAATGAAGAATATCCGAAGTTATGGGAGCCAATTAAAGATTTGATGACAATGTTTTTCTAATAAGGTTTATATAAAAGCCTTAGGATTTTTTATGACTGGGGTAACTATCATATGACTAGGTTTATTACTAAAATAAAAGTATAGATTTTTAAAGGAATTTTAAGGAAATATTAAGAAAATTCAATTATAGAATTAAGAAAATAACATTATTATTGTATTAATGGATAATAATTCATAAAAAAATTAAATTATATGAGGCAGGGGGAAATGGATTGAGAATATTTTTTAAATATATAGCCAAGTGCATGCTAGAGAAGAAAGCTAGATTTTGCTTATTGATTTTGGCTATAGCAATGAGTACAGGATTATTAGTAACAGTTTCAGGAACAGTTAAAATTGCAATTGGTAGTTTTGAAAAACCAATGACTGAAGCATTTGAAGGGAAAGATATAACTATATCATCTAAGGAGGGTGAGACTTTCTTTAAGACGGAAGATATAAAAGAAGAGGGAATTAAAAATATAAAAGGTGAGATTGTATTATCAGCAACAACTAATGGAGATGAAATAAATAATGTAACCATTAGAGGTAAGGAAGATGAAAATATAAATAAAGATATTTTACTTGAGGGTGACCTAAATGATTTTACTGGAGAAAAGTGCATAATATCAAAAAGGGTATCTGAGGAGAAAAACCTAAATATAAATGATGAATTAGAATTATTCATAGCAGGAGAAAGTAAAAAGTATAAGGTTACAGCAATAAGTGCTAATGAGAAAACCTTCTATAATGATAGTAAAACTTCCTACGAAATAATAGTTCCATATAAATTTATATCAGAACAATTCAAAGTAGAAGAGAAATATAATTATGTAACAGCAAATAAATCTTTAGATGATTCAAAAGAAAGTGTAAAGCTGTTTAATGGCAACAATACACAATTTGAAGCTAAGGAACTTTTTGATGCAGAATCTATTGAAGATCAAATGGCTTCATTTACTTCAATATTATATGCAATGCTTATAATAGTAGTATTTATGAGTGCAATAATTATATATGGTTCATTTAAATTAACCATTACCGAGAGATTATCAGTAATAGGAACATTTTTAAGTCAAGGTGCAACTCATTGGACTGTAGAAAAGATACTTATCTTAGAGAGTATAGGATATGGAATAATAGGAGCGATTTTTGGAAATCTCCTTGGATATGGAGGTTTATATTTAATAAATTATCTTGTATCACCATTAAAGGACTATGGAATAATTGAAAGTCTTTCAGTAGATCCAATATATTTTATAATAGGAACGGCCTTTGCAATAATATTATCTTGCATATCAGCTTTGGTTCCAATAATAAAAATAAGAAAGTTAGAAGTGAAAGAAGTTATATTAAACAATGTGAATATATCAATGAGTGTAGGATGGGTAAAATTCATTATTGGAACAATTATATTAGTTGGTACAATAATTATAAATTCAATAGATGCCACTTGGGTTAATTCTTTAAGTGCGATACTTATATTAGTTTCTATAATAGGACTAGTTCTTATGTATCCTAAGGTAATAGATTTAGTAACTAGAGTATTATACAAGGTATTTAGAGGAAAGAGTAAGGTTGTAGTATTTGCGCTTAATAATTTAAGAACTTCTAAAGTTCTTATGGGAAATATTACACTTATAGTAATCTCCATGTTATCAATATTTATGATTACATCAATAGGCACAAGTTTGAAGGAACTAGTAGTTGGAGCTTATCAAGAGATGTATTATGATGCTTCAGTAGCAGGGATTCAAGCAGTACCAGGCCTTACTGGAGAAAGCGTAACAGATAAATTAATTACTAAAATAAAAGAAAATGAAAATGTTGACAAAGATAGCATCCAAATAGCTAAATTTGCATATGGGACAGCTAACAAGGATACTATTATTTATCTTCAGGGTATAGATAGTCAGAAATATCAAAAATATAATGGATATTTAGAATTAGATAGTTATAAGTATAGTGAGATGTATGAAAAATTTGATAAATCTACAGATAGCGAAATTATTATAACCGATAAACTTAAAAGATTATTAAATGTAAATGTTGGAGATGAAATTACAATTGAAGTAAATGATATAAAGAAGGATCTTGAAATAATAGGAACAATGGATGGCAAAACATACTATCAGGGTCAATTCATATTAATGAAGAATGATGAAATCATGAAGGAATTCAATATTAAAGAGGCTAATCAAATAATATTTAAAACTACTAAATCACCAGATGATGTTAAAAATGAATTAAAGAGTGTTGTAAAAGATTTTGGCGCAACTGTGTCCACAAGGGATGAGGATCAAGAGAAAAATGTGGAAGGAAATCAAATGATAGTTAATATTTTAAGTATATTCTCATATTTAGCAATTTTCATAGCTGCTTTAGGAGTTCTTAATAATATTATAATCGGTTTCCTGCAAAGAAAAAGAGAACTTGCAGTTTTAAGCTCAGTAGGAATGTCAGATGGTGCTAGAAATGGAATGTTACTTATTGAATCCGTATTATCAGTAATATGGTCAGTAATAATAGCAGTGCCTTATAGTTATTTAGGATTATCCCTATTGACTAAAACTATGACTGCCATGGAACTACCAATGGATGTAGTTCTGGATATTAAGGCTGTGCCAATATATGTAATAGCAACTTTAGTGTTAATGATATTAGCATCATTGCCAATATTATTAAAAAGTAGAAAGTTATCAATAATAAATGAATTAAAGTATGAATAAAGGGGGAAGTTTTATGAGTATAATTGAAGTTAATAATTTAAATAAATCATTCAAAGTAGGAAAAGAAAGTGTTCAGGTATTAAAAAATATAAGCTTCAACGTTCAAGAAGGTGAGTTTATTTCAATTATGGGACCATCCGGTGGTGGTAAGTCTACCCTTTTATATTTACTAGGAGGCTTGGATAAACCAACTTCAGGAACCGTAAAAATAGATGGCAAAGATATTAGTAGAATAAAGAAAAAAGAAATAAGCTGGATGAGAAGAAATAAGATGGGTTTTGTATTTCAATTTTATAATCTAGTGCCAAACCTAAGCGTAGAGGATAATATAATGCTTCCAATAATATTAGATGGTAAAAAACTTAAGGATTATAATAAAAAGCTTGATGAAATATTGGATATAATCGGTATGCAAGATAAGAGGAAAATGACTCCAAGAGAATTATCAGGAGGCCAACAACAAAGGGTTGCTATAGCAAGAGCATTAATTTTTGAACCAGAAATAATATTTTTGGATGAGCCAATTGGAAATCTTGATTCAAAAACGGGAACAGACATAATGAAGCTATTTAAAAAGATAAATCAAGAATACGGAAAAACATTGATACAAGTAACTCACTCAGCTGACGCAGCAAAATATGGCACATCTATTATTAATTTAATTGATGGGGAGATAGTAGCTAGGGAAGAACTTGTGGAAAAAGTAGTATAAGAAAATACCACCCGCTAAGCGGGTGGTATTTTGCTTTTATTTACCAGTAAATATTAATATAGCATCTCTTAAAAAAACAGCCAATCCTGGTTGTTCTTTATCATAATAAGCTGTGAATCTTTCATCATCCACATACATTTGAGCAAGGCTTGCATGGGCTTCTTTAGTGTAGTTTGGCCAAGTGTAGCTAAGCCAGTCTTTATGAATTTTAGCAACCCTTTGAGATAATTCACTAGATGGATCACCAGTTTTAAAGGCTTCTAAAAGAGTAGAATTAATTTCATCACCTAATAAAGTGAATTTATCAAATTGTTCCTTGGTCATATTTTGAAACATTTTATTTGATATTTCTATAGTTTCCACGCCATAGTTTTCACGTATTTCTTTACCGTATTTCTCTTCGTTATCCTTCATCAGCTTTTCTTTAAATCCTTCAAACTTTTCTTTATCAGTCATTTTAATTTCTCCTTTTACTGAAGCAATAGTTTTTTCAATATTTAATATTAATAAATCTAATTGCTTTCTTTTTTCAAGAAGTTTATGATGATGTTCAATTAGTGCATTACTTTCATCAAAAGTAGGGTCAATAACAATATCTTTTATATTGTCTAAAGGCATTCCAAGCTCCTTATAAAACAAAATTTGTTGGAGTAGAGTAACCTCTGAATGCCCATAAATTCTATATCCTGATGAGTTAATTCTTGCCGGCTTAAGAATTCCAATCTCATCATAATATCGTAGAGTTCTAGCACTAATCCCAGCTAATTTACTTAGTTTATTAACTGTATATTCCATCATTTCACCTCCTGTTATTTCCAATATACACCCTTACGTAGCGTGAAGGTCAATAAAAACAATTGAGAAATTATTCTTTTGATTGTGTCGTAAGTTTTAAAACCTTATCAAGATTTTCAAAAACAGATTTATCATAGTCTTGATTGACTGATACTTTCAAAACATCATAAAGCTTTTCAAGCTGTTTAATAATTTGATCTAAAGTAGAATCATTTTTTACTAATAAGAACATTTTACTAGTTTTACCATCACCAACTTGAGCACATAATATTCCATCAAGGTTAAAGGCACGTCTAGCAAAAAGTCCTGTAATATGACTCATCACTCCAGGATGATTTCTCACAAGTAATTCAACAAGGTAAAAGTTTGTATTAATCATTAAAATTTCCACCACCTATCATTTCAGTATTTGTACCACCAGGAGCTACCATAGGAAATACATTTTCAAATTCTTCTATAGGTATATTAATTACATAGGGACCTTGGGTACCTAATATTTCTTTAAGTTTTTTTAAGGGGTCCTTTTCTTCGCCTAAATCACAACTATTAATACCAAAACCTTTAGCAATTAGGTTGAAATCTGGATTTGTTATAAACTTTGATGCAATATAATGATGGTTATAAAATAATTCTTGTTGCTGACGAACTAGTCCTAAATGATGATTGTTTAAAATAATAACCTTAACATTAAGACCAAAATCGGAAAGGGTTGCAAGCTCTTGAATATTCATTAATATAGAGCCATCTCCAGTAAAGCAAATTACTTCTTTGTTGGGATTAGCTAGAGCTGCACCGATAGCTACAGGAAGTCCAAAACCCATGGTGCCTAGTCCTCCAGATGTTAAGAAGGTCTTTGGTATATTGAAGGGATACCTTTGGGCAGTCCACATTTGATGTTGTCCAACATCAGTAGTGATTATCGCATCAGGTGGAGTATTTTCTGAAACAAAGCTGATTATATTAGCAGGATGTAAATCATTTTCATAGGATGGAAGTGGATATTTATTTTTTAAATACCTAACTCTTTCTATCCATTCAGATCTTGAATATTCATCAATAAATGGAAGTATCTCCTCTAAAAAATCCTTTATATTTGCAACTATAGATAAGTTAATGGTTTTAAGTTTATTTATTTCTGAAGCATCTATATCAATATGAATTACTGAAGCATTAGGGCAGAAGGTCTTAATATTTCCTGTAGCTCTATCATCAAATCTTATACCAAAGGCTAGAATTAAATCAGCCTCATTCATTAGGTAATTAGTATAGGGAGCACCATGCATCCCAAGCATTCCAAGACTTAAATCATCATCAACTGGATAAGCCCCAAGGCCCATAAGGCTTAGAGCAACAGGAATATTATTCTTTTTTGCAAATTTATATAAATTTAAAGAACTATTACTTCCAATTATTCCTCCACCAGCATAGATTATAGGTTTCTTTGATTTATTAATTAATCCTGCCATATATTCAATGGTAGTAGTATTAAGGGGAGTTTTTTTAACTGAAGTGTTATCTTTAGTTTCAAAGGATTCAACTTCAATAACAGCATTTTGTATATCTTTTGGAATATCAATTAGGATAGGGCCAGGTCTACCTTCTATAGCTATTTTAAAAGCCTCTGGAATAACAATGAAAAGTTCTTCTATACTTCTAATTAGAAAATTATGCTTAGTAATTGGTATAGTTAAGCCATATGCATCAACTTCTTGAAAGGCATCTGTACCGATGGCACAGTGAGGTACTTGCCCTGTTATTGCAATTAATGGAATTGAATCAAGTTTTGCATCTGCAATGGCAGTTAAAAGATTAGTTGCACCTGGCCCTGATGTAGCGAAACATACTCCAATCTTATCTGTTGTTCTTGAAATTCCTTGAGCAATAAAGCCAGCTCCTTGCTCATGTCTAGCTAAAATATGAGTAATATTACTTTTGTATAAAGCATCATATATTGGAAGATTAAAACCACCTGGAATTCCTGCAATATATTCTACACCTTCATTTTCTAATAGTTTAATAAGTAGTTCAGCACCTGAATATTTCACATAAATCACTCCTTTATAATATTTAATCTATTCTACATCTAATTTGAGCTTTTTCTCTGTTTCTTTTCTTAACCTAAAGGTTTTTTCTAGTTTTTCCGCAGCTTCTTGTACTTGCTCTAAAGCATTTTGATTTTGCAGTGCATCTCCTTTTTTGAATAATTGTAGAACTTTAACAGTGGATAATACTCTATATCCTAAGCCTTCAAGGGGTTTACTCATAGCATCAGACGTAAATCCCATATCTTTTTCATCATTTTGTTCACAAATAGATATAACTACAGCGTATTTTCCTCCTAATACTTCATTGATACTTGACCAAACCGAACGGTCATCTTCTGCAAAGATTTGGAAGCAATAAAGTCTTTCAATAAAAGCCTTCATATCTGATGTTATATTATAAAAATATGTTGGAGACCCCAAAATAATAGCATCACAGTCTAGAATAAGTAGATATAATTTCTGCATATCATCCATTATTACGCATTTGTATGTATCTTTGCACCCTTCACATCCAGTACATCCTCTAATATTGTAATCCCCAAGAAAAATCAGCTCAGTTTTGACTTCTTTTGATTCAATTGCATTAAGTGCTTGCTGAACTAGATAGGATGTATTCCCCTTTTTACGTCTACTACCTACTATTCCCAATACTTTCATTACACTACCTCCATAAATATAGTTGCTATACTCCGTATAGCTTAAAATAAAAAAAACTCCTCATCCTATAATATTAATAGGACGAAGAGTTTATCATCGCGGTACCACCTAAATTTGTATAATTAAATACACACGTCTCATCAAAGTCGTCACTTTAATAAGTTTTATATAAGTATACTAGCAAATAGTCACAATTGTCAATTAATTTCAGTTTATAGATTGAGTCAAGTAAAAGTGGGCAACTATTTTATTATCCATTATTTTACAGTATATATTTATAACTTCCCTTAAGCATTTTTACTCTTAATTGTAACTAATATCTCCAAATCCTTTTAATCCACA
>NZ_PVXQ01000021.1 GCF_002995745.1 Clostridium vincentii
TTTCTGAAGATCTGGTGATGATGGCATAGAGGAAACACTCCTTTCCATTCCGAACAGGAAAGTTAAGCTCTATTGCGCCAATGGTACTGCATGGGCAACTGTGTGGGAGAGTAGGACGTTGCCAGGTAAGATAAAAAAGGATAGTTTATACTATCCTTTTTTTGTTGTATTAAATTATATTAAATGGAAAAAAGATAATAATATATTGACATGAAAATATGTTATAATTACTTTTGGCTGTTAAGGCGAAATATAATTTATTATGGATAAATAATTTTTTGGGAGTGATGTCATGGGATATAACGTTATAGATTTGATAAATAAAGCTATAAATATTTCAATTAGAAAAAAAGCTATATATGATAATATAAGACAACAAAAACGTGATATTCCCTATATGGAAATAGTATTAACGGTTTTAATAAAACAAATTCAGAAGACCATTGAATATTATGAAACATTGAAAAAAGAACTAGTAAATGAAAATTTTGAAGAAATTGATTTCGGAATATATGATAGAATTTCCTTTTTAATAAATGAATTCAATCAGAAGTTAAGCGAACCTCAAATTAATAATGTTAGAAATTTCTTAGAGTTTTCCCTCAATTTAGAAAAAAATACATATGCTTTGCTTATTGATATACAAGGCAGATTTGTTAAGAATACGAGTGATATAAATACAAAGACATATACAATATTATCGAATATGATTAGTAATAAAGCTGCTTTCATTTCAACTCTTGAAAAGATTATGAAATAAAGTTAACCTTCTCTGGCAGGAATATTAACTATAATATTGCAGCCAGAAGCCGGGTAGAAGTATTGCTTATAATATTCTCATACGATAGGCTTGAATAGCAGTTTCACTAAGTTTATCAATAAATTTAGCATTAACATAAGCCCCTACAAATGCTCCTATTCCAGGAATCATTTGTAAAAGTTTTGCTAGATCAATGTAATCTCGATATTCTTGCTGAAAATTCCTCCAATCAAAAGCATCAAAATCCTTAGGTAATGTACGATAATATGCTTCAAAATCTTCCACTTTATCAAATACTTTATTTACATTACTTTTACTAGAAAAGGCAAGTTGGAATATATATAATATATAAATTCTTTCTTTATAATCATCAGCATCAAATCCATAAATTGCAGCAATATCATAAAGAAATTTGATTTTAATGCTTAAGAGCAAAGGTAAGTCTGCAAGTGCTAAAAGGATTCCCCCGGCACCTGTTCCTGCGCCTTCTATCATAGCTGTATTTTTGTATATCTTAGCCTTTTGCGCAACTAATTCTTCTCTTTCTTCAAGGGATAGATTCATATAGGGCTTCTTAGTAGTATATTTGGAACCAAGTAAAACTACTTTAGTCATGTTTTTTATGGTTGAAGTCATCATTTCATGATATTTTTCAGGTAATATCCCATTAAATTTGTTTTGAATACCCTTTGATGCCTTTTCAACTATTGAAGATTTTTCTCTCATTTTTTTCTTCCATTTATTCAGTTCTTGCATAGCCATGTCATTATATAAATTCATAAAAAGCCTCCATAATAATTTATCTATTTTTTATAAAATATCTTTAGTTACAACTCTACCAGAGCTTATCACTATAGTATCACTAATAGAAATATTATGCCCATAGTCACATTGAAATAGTGGTTTTATTTAGAAATTATCAATAACTAAACCTAACAATTTTCTTATTCTCGCATCTATTTATGAGGTAGTACTTGCTTAGTTGTAAATTGCGGTAAGAATAAGATAGTCGTAAAAGCAGCACAATAAACATATAGACTGCTTAAGTTTAAATATTGAAATTGAATAATACTATATTTACAAAATATGCTACAATAAGGATATATTATAAGACAATAAAGTATATTTGGAGGTTATCTTATGAATTTGGAAGAACAAAAACAAGTAATTTTATCTGGAAAAATGTATAATGATTTAACTCAAGAATTAGTTCAAGCAAGAGAAAATACAGTCTTTCTTACAAATGAATATAATAATAATTTTGGTAAAACCACATATGAAAGAGAAGAAATATTAAGAAAATTATTGAAAAGCATTGGAAAAGGAGTTCATTTTGAACCGAATTTTAGATGTGAATTTGGTTTTAATATTACAATAGGAGATAATTTCTATGCCAATTTCGATTGTATAATGTTAGATGGTGGAGAGATAGATATCGGGAATAATGTTTTATTTGGGCCACGAGTTGGAATTTATACATCGAATCATGCAACTAATGCAAAAGAACGAGTAGCGGGTGGCTGTTATGCGAAATCTGTAAAGATAGGTAATAATGTATGGATTGGGGCAGGAGTGAATATAAATCAAGGTGTTACTATTGGAGATAATTCAATTATAGGGTCTGGTAGTGTTATTACAAAAAGTATTCCAGCAAATGTAATAGCAGCTGGAGTACCATGCAAAGTAATTCGAGAGATTACAGAAGAAGATAGGACTGGATTTAAAAGTTAATAGACAAAAGTTAATAGACAAAAGATGAAAAGGAGATAGAATGACAAATAGAAAAGAACTAATAGAAACAGGATGGAACTTAGAGAACAGTTATGCTTGTCTGCCGAAAATATTTTTTAGAAGTATTAAACCAACTCCTGTAACATCACCGAAGTTGATTATTTTCAATAATTCCTTGGCAACATCACTGGGGTTAAATGTCCAGGCGATGCAAAGTAAAGATAGTCTAGAGGTGCTTGCTGGCAATCAGATTCCCAAAGGTGCTTTGCCTATTGCTCAAGCTTATGCAGGGCATCAATTCCAGCATTTTACCATGCTTGGAGATGGCCGCGCTATGCTACTTGGTGAACAGATTACTCCCTTAGGCCAGCGGGTTGATATTCAACTCAAGGGTTCAGGTGAAACGCCATATTCCCGTGGCGGTGATGGTCGAGCAACACTTGGAGCGATGCTCCGTGAATATATCATTAGCGAAGCCATGTATGGCCTTGGTATTGCTACTACCCGAAGCCTAGCGGTGGTAACAAGTGGAGAGTCAGTAATTCGTGAAACTGATTTATCTGGTGCAATTCTAACTCGGGTGGCTGCAAGTCATCTGCGCGTTGGCACCTTTCAATACGCTTCAGAATGGGGGACTGTCGAGGATCTACGAGGCCTTGCTGACTATACATTGAAACGACATTTCCCAGACATTGACTCTGGTGAGAACCGCTATCTTTTCTTACTTCAGGAAGTGATCAAGGGTCAGGCTGCACTGATTGCTAAATGGCAGCTTGGTGGATTTATTCACGGGGTAATGAATACCGATAATATGACCATTAGTGGAGAGACCATTGATTATGGCCCTTGCGCCTTTATGGATGCTTATGACCCGACAACGGTATTTAGTTCTATTGACATTAAAGGTCGATATGCCTATGGCAATCAGCCTCATATTGCTGGGTGGAATCTGGCTCGATTTGCTGAAACTTTATTACCTTTGCTACATGCCAATAAGTCAGAGGCTATAAAGCTAGCCCAGGATGCAATTTCAGGTTTTACTGAGTTATATCATTATAATTGGCTAGCGGGAATGAGATCAAAACTTGGGATATTTAACGAAGAGCTACAGGATGAATCCATTATTGAGACTCTACTTAGTATGATGAAGAAGTATAGTGCGGACTATACCAATACCTTTCGTGCATTAACTTTTGATAAACCAGAGGATACGGTCCTATTTGGCACCCTAGAATTTGGTCAGTGGCATGAGATGTGGCAGGCGAGACTAAGCAGACAACAGGAACCAAAATCTTCCTCGAATCAGTTGATGAGGAACAGTAATCCTGCGATAATCCCTCGTAACCACCGGGTAGAAGCCGCATTAGAAGCTGCAGAGAAACAAGGAGATTACAGCGTAATGTACCAGCTTCTTGATGTTCTTGCAAGTCCCTATGCGCACTCCTCCGAACAGACTGATTACTCTACACTGCCTGAGGTATCAACTCATCCTTACCAAACCTTTTGCGGTACCTGAAATAGAACAAACAGGTTGAAATCAAAGTGTTTAGGTGCTTGTGAGTTTAAGTAAGATTAGAAATTTGCCTCTCAGACTTCGGTCTGAGAGGCTTTTTAGTGCAACCAGCATGGGCGCAGTAATCAAGAAAAAAAGACCTTTATTGATTATCTAAATATTCTAGTAAATAAAATTTATGTTGACAGCGAAAACAATAAAGTATAAGATAAAGTTAGAAATTAGATTGAGTACAATTAAATTTATAACAATGTTAAATTAAAATAAAAGGAGAGTAATTAATATGAATTTTTATGATTTTTCAGCAAAGAACATGAATGGACAAGAAGTTAAAATGGAAGAATATAGAGGCAAGGTAGTTTTAGTAGTAAATACTGCAAGTAAATGTGGCTTAACACCTCAGTTTACAGAGTTAGAAGAATTATATAAAGAATATAAAGAAAGAGGTTTTGAGATTTTAGGATTTCCTTGTAACCAGTTTGCAAAGCAAGATCCATCAAGTAATAAGGAAATTAGTCAGTTTTGCTTAATAAATTATGGAGTAACTTTCACAATGTTTGAGAAAATAAATGTAAATGGAAAAGATACACATCCATTATATGAATATTTAAAAAATGAAGCTAAAGGAATTTTAACTAAAGAGGTAAAATGGAACTTTGCAAAGTTTCTAATAGACTCAGAAGGAAATGTAGTAGATAGATATGCACCTACAACAACTCCATTAAAATTAAAAGATGATATTGAAAAGCTGTTAAAATAATAAGCTGCAGCTTATATTGATTAAGAAAAAATGAAATCAAAGAGGGTCTTGTTGTAGTAGACTTTTTTGCAGAGTGGTGCTCACCTTGTTAGATGTTAACTCCGATATTTGAAGACATACGCCCGTTCTATTAGATGTAGTTTAATAGAACGGGCGTGTGTCTGCTTTTTTATACTAGAATTAAGTAATTAAGTAATTAAGTAATTAACAGATTAAACAATTAAACAATTAATAAATTAATAAATTAAGAAGTTGTAGTAAACATCAGGCTTTGTGAGTTTTCGGTGGAGATTGGGAGTTAATAATTCATCTTGCAGTCTGATATTTTGGAAGTGAAATATAAGGACTGTTTAGTTAAAAATAAAGTTTAAAATGATTTAAGGGTTGGGAGAAAAATTTTTTCAAGAATGGAAGCTATAGATGGCAGAGAAGTTTCAATCACAGTTATCAAAAAAATCTTTCATTACTTCATTGAATTCCTCTGGAACATCCATATTAACACAATGACCGGCACCTTTAAACACAACTTTCTTGCTTACAGACTCACTTTTATGCCACATATCTATCGCTTCTAATTCCATTGGTATATCATGTTCACCGCATCCTATTAATAATCTATATTGTCTGGTCTGTAATTTGTATTTATTCACCATTTTATTCAAAGAAGCTAGATACATAAAGGATTTTTTAGGAAAACGAATATTCATTTGATAAAACTCTTCTTGAGCTCTTTCTGTAAATGCTATTATTTTTTTATTGCTTTTTGCAAACCACTTTATAGAAAATATAGCCTTTAGCATCATAAGTGACTGCTCTTTATTGTTACCTTTTTGCATAGCAAGATCAAAGTTATTAATATCATATCCTCCAAAGCAAGCTAAAGAATTAACTTTTTCAGGAAATTTATTCGCAAAATCCTGAATGATAAGAGAACCTAGTGAGATACCAATAAGATGAACTTTGTTTACCTGTTCCTTCTCTATAATTTGCAAAATCCAATCTGCCATATTCTCAATGCTGTCACCCTTTTTGGTTTTTACAGATTGTCCGTGTCCTATTAAATCCATGGTAACAATCTTATACTTATCTTTAAAGTATTCTACTTGCGTATCAAACATAGAATGATCAACAAAAGCGGCATGTAGAAACATCAGACATTCTCCTTGCTCATTTCCTGTTACATAATAATGTATTGGGGACTCATTCAATCTTTTTGCTTCCATTATAATTTACCTTCTTTCATATCTTCAAATACTTGTGTATACCAATCAGCATGAAATTTTAGAGCATCCACTCCATATTTTCTTCACTTTTTTATATTACTAATATTAACATATCGTTTAGTAATAAACAAAATTCCAGAGCAAAATAGTGGGACAAGTTTAGTTAAGTATAATTAAAATACAGAAAATTTCCAGATAATCAGAAGTTTGTATTAAGGTTCAGGATGTTTCTTTGATTCACTTTTTATTTAGGTGTATGATTATAGTAGTTATATTTCTAAAAAAAATTCTTGATTATTTATGAAATTAGAAATAGAACAATGGAAAAGGTAAGGAGAGTGAAGATTTAGAACGTTAATTAAGGAGTGAAGATTTGGAATGTCAATTAAAGAGACAATAAAACGTTATTTATTTTTTACTGCGGGGCTATTCATGATGGCAGTTGGGGTTGCGTTATCGACGAGATCTAATTTAGGAACGTCGCCTATTTCATCTGTTCCATACGTGTTGAGTTTAGGATTGCCTATGACAATTGGGCAATTTACTTTTATAATGAACTTAGTACTTATTGCTTTTCAAATTATTTTATTAAGAAAACAATATAAGCTGATTCAGCTACTTCAAATTGTGGTAGCTATTGTATTTAGCTATTTTACCGATTTTACAATGGAGTTATTTTCATGGATAAATGTAACCAATTATCCTGCCCAACTAGGAGTGTTTGCACTTAGTTGTTTAATCCTTGCTATTGGAGTAAGTATGGAAGTGACTGCTAATGTTGTTTTAATGGCTGGAGAAGGAGTCGTTAGTGCCATCTCAACCATTAGCAAGAAGGAATTTGGAAAATTAAAAGTCGCTTTCGATTTTACACTTGTGATTACTGGGTGTATTTTATCTTTCATTTTTTTTCCATAGACTAAATGGGGTAAGGGAAGGGACAATTTTAGCTGCTTTATTAGTAGGAACTATTGTTCGTGTTATAAACAAGCATTTGGAATTTATGGAGTCTGTATTTAAGGGACAACCTATAATGGTGAATACCGGTGAAATTGTAGAGAATACTGAAAAAACTCATGAAAATTTAGTTGTGACCATTAGCCGTGAATATGGCAGTGGGGGTCGTGAAATTGGTCAAAAAATAGCAGATGATTTAGGTATTACTTTCTACGATACCCAATTATTAAAAGTGGCTGCTAAAGAAACAGGATTTCCAGAAGAATTTATTGCAGAAAATGATCAATCCATACCCAATTTGTTATTAAATGAGTTAATAGCACAAGGATATGCATTTTCTAAACAGGAGAAAGCACCTCTAGATGCTATTTATGAAGCAGAAAAGAAAATCATTATAAATTTAGCAAATACCGAATCTTGTGTGATTATCGGATGTTGTTCAGATGTAATTCTAAAAGATTTACCTGGTAGTTTTCACTTGTTTATCCATGCAGATAAAGTAAAACGAATGGAGCGTATTCAATATGAATATGGAATACCACAAAAAAATGTTGAAGAAACACTACATAAAAAAGATCGAGCAAGAGAAGATTACTATCAAATGTATGCAGAACGCAAATGGGGACGAATTAAGAACTATGACTTAACAATTAACAGTGCAGCCTTTGGCATAGAAAAAACCACTGAATTAATTGAAGAAGCCATTAATAAGACTAAATTTAGATGTAATTAGCGCAGTAGGGTATAGAGTTGATGAAGATTTTAATATATTAATTTTAAGAGATATTTTTGCGATAGGAGGAATGGTATGTTGAGTAAAGATTATATTTAGTAAGTATGGAAAAAGAAAAATACCATAAGATAACTCCTCAATTTAAGGGGGTATCTTATTTTTAAGGAGAAAAACATGAAATAATACTGAAAACTAATGACCAGCTGGAGTGATAATCACTTTGGCCGGTCATTTTTGTTGTTGATGAACTAGTTGTGAATAAAATTACAAACTACATTGACAACTATAATACAAATGGATATTATAACCATATAAGAGGAGGGATTTTATGGTAAATGAATTAGTAGCTGTATGCCCAAGATGCAATGAAAAATTAATTGCAACACGACTTAGTTGTGGCAAATGTGACTTAGAGTTGAATGGTGACTTTCCTCTAAGCAAATTTGACTACCTTTGTGCTGAAGAACTTAATTTTGTGGAGTGCTTTTTAAAGGCTCAAGGTAATTTCAAAACAGTTCAAATTGACAGAGAAATGTCATACCCAGCCGTGAAAAAGAAGTTCAATGAAATTTTAGATAAATTGAATTTATCCCCTATAAAAAATGAAGAAAGGAATGAGGTTATTATGATAACAACAGGAGTTGTTCCTATCAAAGAAACCGATAAACTTGTTGTTCGTAAAATCAAAGAGAAGCTTAATGAAAATAAAGGAAGAGTATCCATTCCCCTTTATAATGGTGATCTGTGTAAAATTGGTTATGATCCAAATGGTAAAGGGCTAATTTCTCCAAAGATACCTGTTCCAAATCATCTTATTTGGGAAGTATTCGAGGCTGCTGTTGAAGTTGTCATTGAAAATGGTGGAAAGGCTATGAAAGGAAAAGCTCGATCAGGAGCAAAACTTGGAAGTGATGATTTACCCCTTGATTCTGTAGAAGGTTATATTGCCTATAAGGTGCATGGAATAGAACTTGGAAAGACTGCATTTGGACCAGGATTTGTAGTTGCAGCAATACTTGACTGGGCTGGAATTTGCAATAATGAACGAGGATTTCTAACAATCAAACCTGGTTTTATGATGGAATTGAAATAATAGTGAAAACCTCTCAAGCAAGGGGGAAAGTTCAACAATTCGTATTCAATCTTATTTATAATATGATCTTAAACTCAGTCATATAATATAAAATAAATTTAAATACTAAGGGGGTATATATGAAACAGTTAAATAATAAAAAGAAAATTATAATAGCAATTGCTATCATTGCTATTATTGCAATTGGAGCTGTTGTTTTTGAGGGTCAATATAGTAAGAGAAAAGCTGCTAATGAGTTTAATGATTACTTAAATACTGTAGAGGAAAATGCTGAAAATTATATTTTGGGAGAGTATGAAGAAGAATTTAATACATTAATAGTAAATTCTCAGAGGGCTATAGATATCAAGAATGAATGGCTAATAGGTGAGTTGCAACAAGAATTAGGGGCTCTAGAGGCTAAAATCATTGAAGAGAATCAAATTGAACTTGGAAAAACTTTAGAAGAATTGAAGGCAATTGATATATCAAAGTTAGGTGAGGATAAGACTAATGAAGTTTCGACTGGAATTAGTGAGATAGAACAATTATCTGAAGAAAATAAATTCAATGATGCTAATAAAATAGTAATTGAAGTGAAAGAGAATCTTGAAGTTCAGCTAGCGGCAATAGCTGAAACGGAAAATCAAGCAGAAATAAAAAAGGAAGCTGAAAGGCAAGCAGAAATAGAAAAGCAAAATGAAATAAATGCTAATTTAAGCAAAAGTAAGGAAATTACAGTTGATGAAGCTATGAATTTAGTAATGAAAGAAGACAAGGCTGGGTTAGATTGGGCTAATGAAAATGGTGCGAAGCTAATTTATCTACCTAATTGTTTTCCCTCATCTAAAGATTTTGGAATAACAGAGGAAACATATAATGCTTTTGTATATGATCCAGGGGACTCACCAGCACCTTATTTTGTTGGCAAAGAGACTGGAAATGTTTATAAAGGCCCAACTAATGGTCCGCTATATCTAGATGTAATTAAAGATGGAAAAGCTATTAAAAGATATATAGGCAAAGAGTAAAATATTAATTAAATAGAGATAGAAACAAGCGATAAAATAAGAAGAATAACTATCAGGATGAGGTGAATTAATGAGCATTTTATGTATAAATTGTAATCTAAATTCTAGTATAGAAGAATATAGGGAGCATTTGAATAATATCATAGTTAAAAAAAATCATAATTTATTAGATGATGAAGTAATTACTTTAAGTCAGGCACTTGATGATTTAGTGTATAAGTGTATCTTTTGCAATAGAATTATAAAGAATGTATCTAAATTAGATCTTAAAAATATATTTGGAAGACATACAAGTCTATATTACTATGGAGAGGAACATTTATTTATCAATCTGTACTTTTATATAAAGGCGGGGATAGAAAACAATGAACTTATTTATCTGGCTATGGAAGAAAATATTTATAATAAATTATTATGTTTTCTAAGGATTAATAATATTGAGACTGAACATATTAAATTAAGTATTGCAAAAGGATTAATTAAAATTAATAAAGATAGTGGATTAACTGGGTTAAAAGAACAAATCAACAAGATGGGTTTAGACAATGAAGTTAAAAAACATAATGGTGTCAGATGGATTGGACAATCCTCTTATTCTATTGAAAATAATTCGCAAGAGGATTTTTTAGATTATGAAAAAAACTTAAGCAAAGCTTTAAATAATGTTAATGCATCAGTACTTTGTATCTATGATGCTTATGACTATATGCATGAGGGTAAAGTAATTAATAAAACTGTAATGGAAGAATCATTAGAGACTCATTCTTATATTCTAAAGAATTTAGAGTTAGAAGGAATCCATTAAATTACTATAGGGGGTTAGGATATGCCTAAGAAAAAATGCCCAGCTTGTGGATTAACTGACACAGTGAAAATTATATATGGTATGCCAACACATGAGGCTTTTGAAGCAGCACAGCGTGGTGAATTTGTATTAGGTGGATGCTGTATTTCAGGTAATGATCCAAGTAGACATTGTAAAATTTGTGGACAAGACTTTGGTGGTAATGATAATTCTGCTTTACTTGAAATGACTCTCTTTGAGTTTTATGTGGGGGGATACTCTGGAATATCTCACTATATATTCGTTGATGGAAAACGAAAAAATAAAACGATAAAATATGCAGAAACTCCAGGTGGAATGTATGTTGATTTGAAACATCCAAAAAATGAAGTGAACCTTAATCCAAATATAATATTTAAAGAAATACAATTGAGTCCTGAGCAGTGGTTTACTTTTATAACAGAATTAACTAGGTTGGACATAACATGCTGGAAAGATAAATATTATGATAACGATGTATGTGATGGAACACAGTGGAATATAGTGATTAAGTTGCCTAATAATAATAAAATAAGTAAATGTGGCAGTAATGAATATCCGCCATATTGGACTAGATTTATTAAGATTATGAAGAAATATGTAGATGAAGATATAGAGTGAAAAGGAATGGAACATGCAGACTTGATAGTGAATACTATATAAAAATAGAGAAGAATTAACGTGAAAGGAGGACAAATTGAAGACTAAAAAGATTCTAAAATTATTACCTGGCGTAGCAATGGGTAGCCCGGTAGTTTGTGGAGTAGTATTTGCATCCAGTATTCCAGCTGCAATATGCATTGGAACTGCAGGATTATTATTAGTAGGAGGGTGGCATACTGTTACTAAAATAGGAAAAAAATTAATATTGAAACATACTAAAGAAATACCTAGCATTTAAGGTGATTGGTAAGAGATTTTAAATGAATCTAAGATATGAAAGTGCAAAACGCTTATCATATCTTAGATTTTTTTCAATTGTAATAGTGATAAGATTTTGAAAAGGCGAGTTCTTTGAAGCTCGTCTTTTTTTGTTCGCAAAGTTAAGCTTTTGTGGATGGAATCTATGGCAAAATATTGTTATTTTAGGTATAATTTAAATATGTTTTGTACCTATGTAAAAACTAAGGAAGATTAACAGAAATTAATGAGTATTATGGCTATAACCGAGACTATGAGGGCGATTTAGATTAAAATAGTGGCGAAATAATTAAATAAGGAGATGCAAATGTTAAAAAAGTATGGTATAGATGATTCGAAATTGTTTAAAGTTGTAGTAGTTGCAACCATGAGTAGTGGAAAATCAACTTTTATAAATGCATTAATTGGACAAGATATTTTATCAACTCAGAATCAAGCATGCACAGCTAGGACTATACAAATATTAGATAATGATAAATTAAGTACGTATAGGGCCTATGTTGAGTATAATGATGGAAAAAACCTGATAGTTGATTTGAAAAATAGAGATATAATAGACAGTTTTAATAATGACGATACAATAAAAGATATCCTCATTGAAGGAAACATAAAAAGAATAAGAAATAGAAATAGAGCTGTTGTATTAATTGATACTCCCGGAACTAATTTTTCAGGTGATGATACTCATCAAAAAGAAACATACAAGTTTATAAGTACCCTTGAAGATGGACTTATTTTATATGTTATAAATGCAACTCAATTTGGTGTAAACGATGATTTTAAACTTATGACTCATATAAAAGAAAGAATTGAATCATCAAATAAAAAATTGAAGATATTGTTTGTTGTAAATAAAATTGATGAATTTGATGTAGAAAAAGAAAGCGTTCAGGAAGCAATGAATTCAATATATAAATATATTGTAAGCAATGGAATTGAAAATCCTACAATAATTCCAATATCAGCATTGGCAGCTAAGCTGTTTAGACAAGGTATTAACGGAGAGAAATTGACTAGAAAAGAAATAAGAGAGTTTAAGGATTATTTTGATTTATTTAAATCAAATGATTATAACTTAAGCAAATTTTCAAAGATAGATAGTATAGAAAAGAAACATGTAGATATTGGTGGAGAGAGTTTCTATGAGGATGATTTATTAAGTGCTATTGATAATACAGGAATTATATTGGTCGAAAAAATTATTGAAGATTTGCTTGTTGATGAAACTAGTACATATATTCCTAAGGTTAATTTTTATGTAAATCAAAATAATTCTTACATAGATGATATTATTCACGAATTACTTAAAGTATATAATGATATTGAGGTTTTTGATGAAGTGATAGAACTTAAATCATATATTGAAAATAGGAACATTAATTATTCAGCATATGAAAAAATACAAAAAACTTATGATGAGGCACATTTGAAAAGTAAAGAAATAATGTTGAAATATGATATTAATAAAGGTGAAAATTATTATGAAGTTCCTAAAATAATAAAGAATGCTATCAAGGGAATTAAAAGAATTATTAAAGAGGATAGTAATATTATTTTTAATATATAGAAATTATGCGAGGAGAGGGAACATATGACAGAGATATACATAAAACATAATCCATATACAGTGGAAACAGAATTTAAAATAAATAATGAACCTGTAAGGAAAAATAGTGCATTTTCATCACAAAGCAAAAAAAGACTTCAGTATTGGCTAGAGAAAAGTGACAATAATTGGAATGGTATTGTAGAGGAACTTAGAAAAGCTACTAATGATACAGATTTCAATATAACTTTTAAAGGAAGAAAAATAGACTTTGAAGATTTAAAGCTTACAATTGAGAAAAATAAGGATACATTAAATATAAATTTAAATCATATTGAAACTAAGAATGATAAGGATATTCTAAAAAAAATTGATGGATTGATAACTGTGTTTAATAGTGGGCCTATTAAAGAATTAAAATCTGATGATGTAAGGAAGGCTTATGAAGAAGTTCAATCATCGAAATTCAAAGTTAATGTTATAGCTACTATGAGTAGTGGGAAATCAACATTAATAAATTCATTTATAGGGTATGAACTTTTACCATCAGAAAACCAAGCCTGCACTGCAACTATTGCAAGGATTACTGATAATGATGAATTAGAAAACTTTATTGCAGAATGCAGAGATGAAAGTGAAAAGATAATCTATGAAAAAAAAGTAGTAAAGTTAGAAGATATACAAACCTATAATAAAGATGAAGAGGTAACTTACATCGATATTGAAGGACCAATACCTAATATTTCATCAGAAAGTATGAATCTATTAATTGTTGATACTCCAGGACCTAATAATTCTAGAAATATAGGTCATGGAGAGTTAACTAAAAGTATAATAGCTGATAGAAAAAAAGGTATAGTTCTTTATGTAATTAATGCAACTCAATTTGGAATAAATGATGATAGTGATCTTCTGGAAATGATTGCAACAGCTATGAAAAAAGGTGGAAAACAATCTAAAGATAGATTTATATTTGCCATAAACAAATGCGATCAATTTGATTGCGAAAAGAAAGAGTCCATTGATAATTTGTTGATTTCAGTAAAAGAGTATTTATTGAAATATGAAATTAAAGAACCAAATTTATTTCCTGTATCAGCACAAACTGCAAAACTTATAAGAATGTATCAAAATGATAGAGAACTTACAAGAAAAGAGAAAAAGGATTTAGCTGCATATGAAGATTTTATAGAAGTAGAAGGATATCATTTTGATGAGATGGCTTCTCTTTCAGAAAGTTGTAGAATAAATTTAAAAAAGAAATTAGAAAAAGCTCAAAAAGATGAAAACAAATATGAAGAAGCACTTATACATACTGGAATACCTGCTATAGAAGAATCAATAAATGAATATCTAGAAAAATATGCTTATCCTATGAAAATAAATGATGCAATAAGTGAATTTAAAGGTATTGTTGAAGAACATAGTATGAAAATGAACTTAGATGAAAATTTAGCAAAGGATAGCAAAGAATACGAAAAAGTTAGAGAACAAATTAAGACTGCTAAGAAGAAAAAAGTTGATGGAGAAAAGGCGAGAAAGCTAAAAGGGAAAGTAGACAATTTTAAAATAAATAAGTTGATATTTAAATCAATAGAAAAAAAGATTGTAATTGCTTTTGAGAAGATTACAAGGAACTATAACGAGAAAGAAAATATAGAAGAAGAATATGCAAAAAGGGATATTGAAAATTTTAAAAATGAGATAGAAAAACTACAAAAAAACTTTGAAATCAATTTAAACATTGCGATTAAAGAATCTGTTATTGATGAAGGGGAACTTCTTGTAAATGAATATCAAAAGTATCTAAGTGAGTTAAAAGCGGAACTTAATATAGAAGGGTTTAGTTTTGAGAAAATAAGAAGCATACAAAAAATAGAAATTAATGATGTAGATAAATTAATGGATGATTATGAAAGAACTGAAGATGTAATGCAAGAAAATACATATAAAAATCAAAATATAAAGTGGTACAAGCCTTGGACCTGGCTACAAGATGCATATTATACGGTAAATGAAAAAGTGGGAGAGAAAAAACTTGTAAATTTAACCGCACTAATACAAGAATATATGCCTAAATTATTAAATTATATTGATAATAATATTGAAATATCAAAAGTAGAAGCAGAAGAAAAACTTGTGAAATTAAAGACTTATTTTAAAGAAGAATTAAATAAACTGGATAAAATTCTAGAAGAGATTATAGACGAATTAGATAAAAAAACCTTGAATGAAAAGGAAATACAAAACCGTGTTAAAGCAAATAAACAGATAAAATTGTGGGTCGACGATGTTAATGAATATATAAATAATATAATGAGCATATAGGAGGATATTATGAGTAATTTTAAACCAAATAACTTAGTTAAGGAATGCATAAATAATAAAGATATAAAGGGGTTAAAGGGAGCCTTAGTTGGTATAATTCTTAGTGATAGAAATTTTTCGAAAGGATATTTTGATAATACAGTAAGCTATATTATAGATAATTGTGGATCAGATATGATATATGAAAAATTTGATGGAGAAGATATTTTAAGCGTTAATATCAAGAATAGTAAAATTACAGAAGATGATTTTGCTGAAGCTGTATATAATTTAAAAGATAACTTTTGCCAAGAGAGAATTAATGATGTTAAAGCTATAAGTAAAGAAATATATGGGAATAAAGCCATTGGAGCAAATAAAAAAGAAGTTATATTTACAGAAGATAAGGATGGAAACAATCCTATAAAAAAACAGATAAGTCACCAAAGAGAAGTGAATCAAAAAGAAGAGAACAATTCGATAAAAGTTGTAGTAGGCATTGCAGTGGTGGCAGCAATTGCAGTAGCAATAGCAATGAAAGCCATGAAGTAGATAAAAATAAAATCTTAACTGCTGGTGATGAACTTAAAAAGGCACATAAAAGAGCTAGGGAGAAGAAAGAACAAAAAAAATTTCTTGAAGATGAACAAAAGAAGGATAGGAAAATTGGTGAAGATACTAATGAATTAACGGGGTGTGGATATGGAGTTAAAGGGACAAAATAAGAATGAATTGGATATAAGAAGAAATGAGGATCTAATTCAAGCATTTGCTAATGCAGATAACGTATTAAATAAAAACTATTTAAGAGTTTTGAATCAATTAGAAGTTGAAGACTTACCCATTGAACTAAGTAATATTAATATTATATCTAAAGTAAGATTTATGAGGATAAATAAACTTGTTTATAATAAGAATGAAGATGGATTAGACAAGCTAAGTACAGTTTTAAATTCAGCGTCTTTAAGTAGGGCATCAATCGCAACTATTATTTATAGTGATGGAAAAAAGATTGACTATTATATTGGAGTCATAAACAAAGATGAAGAAAATGATTTAACTCTTCAAGCGGAAATATTAAATGGGACATTTAAAGCGAATTTTGCAGGTAGTGAATTAGATAATCTAACAAATAGAAAACTTGAAAATTTATTTGATGATATTTTTGATGTTGAAGGCGAAAGTAAGATTATTACATCTGTATCTGGAGTAGCAGCTCTTAAATTAAATGACAATAAGGAAGCAGAAAATTATATTCAAGGGCTTGAAAAATTTGTTGATTCCATAAAGGATAAAAATTATACTGCAATTCTTTTAGCAGATCCTGTAGCTAGTGAACAAGTTCAGATAATGAGATCAGGATATGAAAGTTTATATTCTCAACTTACACCTTTTCTAAAAAGTGAATTATCTTTTAATGAAAGCGATGCTTTAACATTAACTGATGGAAATACTACAGGAATGACACAAACAGTTAATACAAGTATTAGCCACACACAAAATCACTCCGAATCTAATGGATGGAGTAAATCTGATAGCGTTGGCAATTCAAAAACTAAAAACGCAGGAGGAGCATTAGCTGCAGGTGGAGCTGCAATTGGAGCAGTAACTGGTACAATTCTTGGTCCAGTAGGCACAATGGCAGGAGTAATGATTGGCGGTGCAATAGGTGGAGCTGTTGGGGCTATAGGTAGCGCAATTGTTGGAAGTAATACTGCATCAAGTAATACAACAACTGGAGAAACACAGAACACTTCAGATTCCACTGGAGAAAGCACTCAGGAAGGGAATAGTAATTCTACATCTAATCAAAATAGTATATCAACAAGCGAAGGTAATACAAGAGGAAGAACTATACAAATAAGCTATGAGAATAGAAGTGTTAAGGGCCTGCTTGAAAAGATAGATGAACAATTAGAGCGTATTAAAAGATGTGAGGATTTTGGAACATTTAGTTTTGCAGCATACTTTATTTCAAATGATGCAGCTGTTAATGAGAGAGCAGCAAGTTCATATAATGCCTTAATGAGAGGCGAAAATTCATCTGTAGAATCATCATTTATAAATACTTGGTATGAGGGAAGATCTAATAAAAAGGTATGTAAATATCTACAGAAATTATCCCATCCCATATTTAAATTGAATTTATCAGATGATGAGCACATTAAAATATCACCAGCTTCTATAATTAGCGGAAAAGAACTTGCAATACAATTATCTTTACCTAAGAAATCTATTGTAGGATTACCAGTTGTCCAATGTACTGAATTTGGAAGAAATATATTTACATTATCTAACAGAAAAAGTGATGATAGTTTTAAGCTTGGAAACATATATCATATGGGACAAAGTGAAGCTACATCAGTGGATTTGGATAAGCAAAGTCTAGCAATGCATACTTTTATAACAGGCTCAACAGGCTCAGGTAAATCAAATACAATCTATAATATGTTAGAAAGCTTAAATAATAAAGATGTTAAATTTTTAGTAGTAGAACCAGCTAAAGGAGAATACAAGAACGTTTTAGGACATAGAAAAGATGTTACTGTTCTTGGAACAAATCCTTATAAAACGAAACTACTGAAAATAAATCCCTTCAAGTTTTCTAAAGAGATACATGTATTAGAACATATTGATAGATTAATTGAGATATTTAATGTTTGTTGGCCTATGTACGCGGCAATGCCAGCTGTACTCAAAGATGCAGTAGAAAGAGCTTACGAAGATTCAGGGTGGGATTTAGATCTATCAGAAAATAAATATAATGAAAATTTATTTCCAACCTTTGCGGATGTTTTAATTAAGCTAACCCAAGTAGTAAATGAATCAGCATTTTCTGACGAAGTAAAAGGAAATTATGTAGGATCCTTAGTTACAAGAGTTAAATCTCTTACTAATGGGATTAATGGAAGAATATTTGCTAGCGATGAAATAGATAATAATATTCTTTTTGATTCTAATGTAATAGTGGATTTAAGTAGAGTTGGTTCAGTGGAAACAAAGTCGATGATTATGGGAATACTTATAATGAGGCTTCAAGAACATAGAATGTCACAAGGTGGAATGAATTTACCATTAAAACATATTACAGTTTTAGAAGAAGCACACAATATATTAAAGAAAACTTCGATTGAGCAATCAGCTGAAGGTTCTAATATGGTTGGTAAATCAGTTGAAATGATATCAAATTTGATTGCAGAGATAAGAACTTATGGAGAAGGATTTATAATTGCAGATCAATCTCCAGGTTTGTTGGATATGTCAGCAATACGTAATACAAATACAAAAATAATATTAAGATTGCCAGAACAATCTGATAGAGAACTTGTAGGTAGAGCAGCTGGATTAAATGATGACCAATTAGTAGAATTAGCAAAACTTGAGACCGGAGTAGCTGCAGTATATCAAAATAATTGGTTAGAGCCTGTATTATGTAAGGTAGATAGATTTGAAAGCAAAGAAAAAGAATTCATAGAAAGAGAAGAGTCTAGTGAATTTAATAAATCCTTTAAGAAAGAATTAAGTAAAATATTACTGTCTAATCATGTAGGCGAAAAAATTGATTATGATATTGATGAATTAGAAGAAAGGTTATTAAAATCAAATTTTACGTCCAATTTGAAAATTAGTGTGATAAATATACTAAAAACGAAGGATTTATCTGAGTTAAAACATGTATCAAGAATAATTTCAATGTTATATTCTAAAGAAGAAGCATATAAATTAGCTAAAAACACAGAAAATATAGATGAATGGAATCAGATTGTTTTAGATAATATTGATCCTATTGTATATGAAATAAATGAAAATTATAGAAATGGTATTCTTCAATGTCTAGTAAGAGAAAATGCTAAGGACCATAAAGAATTAGAAAATTTCTATTTCAACTGGAGTAATTACATGAGGGGGAAGGTATTATGATAGAAGGACTTAGCATGGCATTAAAAGAAACTGTACAAGACGAATCATCTTTTACAGATTTTACACCTAGCTTTGATAAAGAATTACAATCTGATGTAATGTCTTTTGAAGATGCTGATAGACCCTTCAATTATGCAAATGATACTAACGATGTCTATGAAGAAAATGTTAGCAGGTATGATACGGATGATAATGGTAAGACTTATAAAGAGAATGGAGAATTATTGGCTAATGATACATATGAGATAAATGAATATAGATATGTAACAGATGATAAAGCCAGGATTATTAGTGTAGAGGGAGACCTACATCTAAGTAACACAGAACGAAAGACAATTAATGAAGATAATGTTGGTGGAGAAGACAAGAGGGAAACTGATGATAGAGGACATCTAATTGCTGATCGTTTTAATGGCTCAAACAAAATTGAGAATTTAGTTCCCATGGATGCAAATCTAAATAGGGGAGATTTTAAAAAGAATGAAAATTTACTTGCCGATGCACTTTCTGATGGAAGGGAGGTTACATTAAAGGTTGAACCGACTTATGAAGGAGACTCAAAAAGACCAACTTCTTTTACTGTAACTGACTCAATAGATGGAGCACAAAAAGTGGTTGTGTTTGCAAATGAAAGGAAAGGTGTCTAATAATGAATGAAAACAATTATAAATTAATTATTAATGAACTTATAAAAGTTATTCCAGATGGATGGGGAGATATTATTTTTTATGGAGAATTTGGAGAAGGTTCTTATTCCTTTGAATATTATGTTAAATTTGAGGATGAAGAATTTATTCAATGCTTTAAATTAAAAGATATTTCAAAAACCGATATTATGAGTGCTTTTGATAAGATAAATACGATTTTGAAACTTGAAAGAGTTGTATTAAGTGATGAAAAAAGATGGACAAATTGTACTTTGTTAGTAAACAAAAGTGGTAAATTTAAAATGGATTATGACTATACTGATTTAACAGAGAAGGCCTATGCTTATCAATCAGTATGGAAATTTAAGTATTTAAATATCACCCCCAGCTCAAATAATAAAAAAGCAAAAGAAGCTGTGGATGAGTATCTAAAAATAAATAAATAATTTAAAATTCCTTGTGAAAGAAGCCTCTATATTATAGAGGCTTCTTTAATATTATATAATCTTATGAAATAATGTAATCAAAAAGATCTTCGCGTATAGGGGTATATAAATGATACTGAATTTCCACTGCAGCCCTATTTACATTTTTCATGATAGTAGGGTTAGGAGATCCTATAGCAGTGATTTTCCCTAGATAATAAAATTCTTTTGATATTGTATCCTTTTTATCTTTTCTTACAAATAGACTCATTTCAACGCCATCTTTTTCGGCAGTATATACTTGTACAACATCAGCAGATTTCACAGTTCTTCCTGGCTTAGATATTGCGATTAATTGGCCTGAAGACTCAAATCTATCTTCATAATTTATAGAATCACTAATATCTGGAGCTTTATCATAATTAATAAATACTGGATAGGTTTTGGTTTTCTTATTGAATTTGTAACCCCCAATATTGGTGGCAACTTCGTTTCTTTCCCATTCTAATAATCTACATACATCCTCATAGGTATATTTATTATATAATTGAAAGCTTGTACCCATATAACGGTCACTATAAAACTTTTTGTATCTAACTATACCAAACTCAATTAGTTCTACAACAATTTCCTTAAAGTCTGGGTATTTCAGGCTCTCCATAAAAATATCTGAGATTTTATAGTCTAAGTTATGTTTTTCTAAGAAAATACACTCCTTATATGTGTCCTTACCAGTCCCACTAGGAAACTGATTTGTTAGTACGTTAACTACTGATATCTCTGTACTATCCTTAAAATCTATACCATATTCTTCTTTTAGAATATGTTTTAGCCTAAATATTAGATCAACATTATAATTCATGGCACATTTAATCATTTCTAATTCATGGACACGCTTTCCAGAAGCAAGCTTTTTAGAAATAAATTCTATAAATATTTCTTGGACAGGGCTAAGTTGAATAGTATATTCTTTTTCATACTTTGTTAAAAACTTGTGATATGAACCTAAGCTACTATTTTCAAAAATTCTTATAGGGTCAATAGAATCAAACAGATCAAAATCATTTAATTTAGGAATTCTACCTAACTTCTGTTTTAAACTGATATAGTTTTCCTTAATAAGTTTAATACCATTAAAAGTAGCTTTATCAATAGATTCAAAAATACGCTTTTTAGTAATCTCATCAAAATTTACAGTAGAGCAGCCTGGAATCACTCTAGTTCCCTCCATGACATATTTGCGAACTGTATCTTTATTATAGGTTTTGTCACCTGAAAGTGCGATAGGAATTAAAAAGTTACTATTATAATTTCCAACAAAATCTATAATAACTACATATTCTTTAGCGTTATTTTTCCTAAGACCACGCCCTAATTGTTGTACGAAAACTATGGTTGATTTAGTAGCCCGTAGCATAACAACTTGATTAACTGTAGGGATGTCTACTCCTTCATTGAAAATATCAACCGTTAATATATAATCTAAACAATTAGCCTCTTCATCTTGTTCTAAGCGCACAATGGCATCTTCACGCTCTTTTTGAGTATTATCTCCTGTTAATGCTACCGTTCTTAAGCCGTGTTTATTAAATTTATCAGATAATTCTTTAGCTTCTTTTTTATCACTACAGAATATTAGTCCTTTTACTCTATCTCCACAATAACCATAGAAATTAATTTTATGAAGAATATGATCAACTCTTTGGTCATCCACTAAATATTTAAAATCTGTATTATCATCTAATTCATTACCATCTACAGATAAATCTGTAATTCCAAAATAGTGGAATGGACAAAGTAAATCTTCCTCCAAAGCTTGTTGCAGACGAATTTCATAGGCTACGTTATAATCAAACATTTTAAAGATATCAAATTCATCAGTTCTTTCTGGAGTAGCTGTCATCCCAAGCAAAAATTTAGGCTTAAAGTAATCTACAATTTTTTGATAGCTTATAGCACCAGCTTTATGAACTTCATCTATAATAATGTAGTCAAATTCATCCTCAGAAAAGCTTAATAAAACTTCATCTTTAGATAAAGTTTGCACTGTTGAGAAGATGAAATCTTTATGTATATCTTTTGAACTACCTGAGAGGATGCCCATACTTTTAGTATCACCAAAAACATCTCTATAACTATCTAGGGCTTGTCTTGCAATTTGTTCTCTATGTACAATAAATAAAGCTCTATTTGGATTAAAATTTCTAATATCAAAAGCTGATAAATAGGTTTTCCCAGTACCAGTAGCTGAAATTAACAATGCTTTTTCAATTCCTTCTTTTCTTATATTGTCTAAAGCCTGAATTGCAGATACCTGCATCTTATTTGGCTTTAAGACATATTGAGAAATTCTTGGAACACTACTTTGTCGTAAAGACTCCTTTTGCTTTAAGTATATTTGCTCATAAGTTTCAAGCCACTCTAAAGTCAAATTATCAGCATCATCCCACATATCTTCAAATTCATTTAACACTACTTCTGTTAAAGAGCCTTCCTCTAAAGAAGATATTTTTAGATTCCATTCTTTATTTTTAGTTAATGCCGTTTGAGTCAAGTTAGAACTACCAACAATAAGGTCATAATGATCACTGTGTTTGAAAATATAGCCTTTAGTATGAAAATTATCTTTGCAATACATTTTGATACTAATATTAGAAAACTCTAAAAGCTTTTTTAATGCTTTTGGTTCGCTAAAATTTAGATAATCTGTAGTTAGAATTCTGCCTTTAACTCCATTTTGTTCTAATTGTTTAAAGGTTTCTAAAAGGGGAGTTACGCCACTACTTGTAATAAATGCAACAGATAACATGAACTCATTACATTTTGTAAGTTCAGACACAATATCACTTAAAACTTTATTTCCTTTTTTATAATCATTAATAAGAAGTTTAGGTCTAAGTGCTAAATTAGAGTCTACCAAATAATCTATTAAGCTGGTTTCATTCGCCTTTAAAATATCATTGGCAATGGGATGTTTGTTATTAGAGTTTATCTCTATAGATTTAGAAGTTATACTGTCTTGTATCTTAATTAAATTTGCCATACTTACACTTCCTTGTGGGGGCGGTTTTTGTAAATATTATAACATATGTGGGGGATTTTTACTTGGGAAATTATATGAAAGTATAGTATTATAACAATTAATATGATATACTAAAACTGTAAAAATTAAACATCAATCTATGAAGATTTAGGGTAGAGATTTAGCTCTATGACCCTATACCAACCTGCATTATGTAAGGTGGTTCAGCTAAAAACGATAAGGAGGTGAAAATAGTGAATTACTATCTTCTTATTTTAGGTAAGGAGATTTTTTGTTTTGTAAAAATTTAAATGAGGGAGTGGTTGTATTGAATACATCAGGAATTAACAGGAGTTATATGGCAAAGAATTTAAAATCAGAGGAATTTATTAATAGAGTTGTAGATATTTTAAGTAGGGAATTCGAAAATAATGAAGTTAAATTAGAAAAGAGAGATAAAAATAATTTTAAAATATCATTAGATAAGTATGAAGTTAAAATGACCAAGGGACTACTAGATAAGCTTAAAAGTCCTTATGGGATAGATAAATTTATACTGGAGGAACTTTAAAGGCAAGGGTTTGAAATTGATAGGAATAGAAGCCAGTATATTCAGTATTGCTTTGGGGTTTATTGAGAGGATAGGAGTGGTTGAAATACGGTATCTGTAGATGATATGTTTAGATGAGTTTGTAGGGACTTTAATAGTAATTTTGGATTCTAGGGCTACAGGCAAACATGAATGAATCAACACATGGGAAAATAATCATACTGTTGGCTGGTTTGTTCAGGCTAATGGGATTCAGAATAGAAATTTGATATTTGTTAGGCAGGTTGTTAGGGCTAGATAAGTGGTTTTTAAAGTTAAATAAGTAAGTAAAAACCCATCATACCTTCTGGAGTATGGTGGGTTTTTATATGTTTTATAGATTGAATTATTACATTATAAAGAAGGCCAGTGATTAGTTTATTTAGTTTATTTAGATTTTTCAGTTATAGTAGAGTCAATAATATCTTTAAAGTCAACATCAAGATCTGAGCTATACGTAGCAATATAGTTTTTGAAATATTCTTTTAATTCACTATCACAAATATAAATATAGGTTCCTCTTATTCCCCTTGTTAAAATAGTCTTATATATATTTAATATATAATTTTTAAGTTCTTCAGGATCACTAATGGTTCGTTTACCATTCTTATCATAATAATTATCACGATTTATTTGTATTTCGCCATTAGTAAAGGTTACTTCATTTCCAATAATTATACCAGCATAGTTAATATCATAACCTTGAGTTGTATGAATACAGCCTATTTCTTCTAAAGCATTAGGTGAATTGATCCAATCTTTTATTTTAGAATTCCATTTGAATTTAGAGTTTTCAATGATGATATCATATTCACTTGAATTTTTTTGAGATTTCCATTCCCAAGCATAACCAGCTATCATACGACATAATCCGAATTTTTCATCTTGGTCTTTTATTCTTTTGTGCATTTCATTTATATTATTAAATATAAACAATTCATATTCACCAAACTTTTTAGCTTCTTTTTGAGTTTGGTGCAGAATATTCTGTATGTATTCGATATAGTCCTCACCAGCTAAGACTCTCATTTGAGATTGTATTATATGCTTTTTAAATTTAATTTTTTCGAACTTTTCAGGCTTTACATCTGAAGGTTTTATTGATTGATTTTTATCATAGCATAATATCATATGTTTACATGATAATCTGATCCAATCTAGTTGATCCCCTTCCTTAATATCTAAACCTAGCTTTATGTTGCAGTCATCAAAAGATTTCATATTTACAATATTAACTCTTCTATTTAAACGGTGGGCTTCATCAACAATAAGAATATCAAAACTTTTACCAACAACCTCAGATGGACCTAAAACCATATTTGCTTTTAGACTTTTAACAGTTTTAAAAACTTTTTTTAATGTTGACCTTAATGATGTCATAGGAATAACTAGTCCGATTTTAAGATGTTTAGTTTCTTCCAACTCCATTAAATACTTCATTAAATAAATAGCAACAATAGTTTTGCCCGTTCCAGGCTCTCCTTGAATTAAGTGATTACTCTTTTCGGCATTTAGAATACTATCCACAATGTCATATACTACTAAAGATTGTTCATTAGTAAGAGCTTTATATGGAGAATATTTAAATAAATCACTATTACGTATTTCAAATAATCCATTAATCACAACACCCTTTGCTTTAAGTTCATCCCAGATCAGATCAAATTTTCTTTTATAATTATCTTGATTATAATAGTTATGGTTACTAAGACCACCATTACCATTTTGAAGAGCATATTTCCCATCAGCTGACATATGTTCAATTAGGAGAGATTCAATTTCTAACGTTGCAGATTTATTAAAATCGGCGTCTGAAATAATATCAATTAAAGTAAGCTTTTTTCTTATATCAATTTTATAATGCTCGTGGCTACGATGATAAACCCTTGTAGACTCTCCAATATAAGCCTCATTATTATCTCTGAGAATATAAACAACAGGCCAGTTAAGACCATACTTATATTTCTTTATTTCATCTAAAAATTCTTCTTTGTAATCAAAGGTCTTTATTAATCCCATGTTTCCCCCTAGAAAATTATTTATACCTTCATTATATAACTATTGGGTAAATTTTTCTAATATTAAATATTAAAGGAAAAGTTTAAGTGCATAAATAAAAATATGAGAATTATATTATTTTATAAAAAGTAATTAATGAGATATAATTGTATTAATATGATTATTAGATTAGAAAGGGGATAGAACAATGGAGGATATTAAAAAGAGAATAAGAAAATTTAGAAGTGATAGGGAGTGGGAACAATTCCACACACCGCAGAACTTAGCAAAGGCAATAAGTATTGAGAGTGGTGAGCTTTTAGAGAATTTCTTGTGGAATAATAATTTTGATAAGGATGCAGTTAGTGAAGAGTTAGCTGATGTGGTTATATATTGCTTATATATGGCTGACTCTTTAGGCGTAAAGATAGAAGATATAATAAATAATAAAATAGATAAAAATGAGAATAAATATCCAGTTGAAAAGGCAAAAGGTACAAGCAAAAAATATACAGAATTATAGTTGGATTGATATGATGAACCACACCATAAATAAGGGTTCAATCATCCGGAATTTTCGGATATCTAAAAAAGAAGGTAAGTAACTTTGATATATACAATAATAAAATGGCTTTTATTAAATGCTGCTAGTTTTGATTAAAAAGGAGGTTTAGTATGGATTCTAAAGATTTGTTAAATGAATTAGTAGGAAATATATTTTTACCAGAAACAGACTTGCCAACTAAATTACCAGATACAGCAGGAGCCTATCTTATATGTGTAAAAGGTGTTGATGTATTACCTTCAAAAATGAAAAAATTAGATTATTCACATATTAATGAGTTACCTGTTATTTATGTAGGAATTGCAGGTAGACCAACTTCAAGGGTCAAGAGTCTAAGGAAAAGAGATTATAAAAATCATTTTAGTGGAAAAGCTAGAACATCTACATTAAGGAAAAGCTTAGGAGTACTATTTGGTTTTCAAAAAGAGCATGAGAGTGAAGCAAACAACTTGAAATATAAGTTTATTGCTGAACATGAAGAGAAGCTATCAAATTGGATGAAGAATAATTTAGTAATGCATTTCGTTATAATTGATAATCCTATGGAGTTTGAATTATTTTTGATTAATACTTATGAACCACCATTAAATTTAAAAGATAATAATAGTAAAAAGAATAGAGCTTTTAGAAAAGATTTAATTCAATTAAGAACTACTAGATAGTGGTAGGCTATTAGTACAATGAAACCATAAGAGCTGTGGACAGAGTAATCCTGTTTAACTGCCCATCATTAGTGTCGTTTAAGATTGTATGAACATAGTGAACTTGTTAAGAGAAGCTATAAAATATTAGTGCAGTTAAGGAGAATTCACAACATGCCCACAATAATTGAATTACTAAAAAACTTCTGGTACATAATCCTCATAATGATAGTAATTGCCATATTAGACATCTTCAAGCCTAAAATTAAGGGTGTTTTAGGTGAGAAATCTGTAGCACTTATATTATCAGGTCTTGATAATACAAACTATAAGGTAATAAACAATATAATGCTACAAGTGGGTAATAGAACTACCCAGATAGACCATATCATAGTATCTAACTTTGGTATTTTTGTTATAGAAACTAAAAATTATAAAGGCTGGATTACTGGAAATGACTATGATGATTATTGGAGACAGACAATTTATAAGCGTAAAGAAAAGCTGTATAATCCAATAAAACAGAATTATGGGCATATCCAAGCTTTAAAAGAAGTTTTAAGGGATATACCAGATATAAATTATATTTCCATAGTAGCGTTTACTACAAATGCTGATTTGAAAGTTACAGTTAAAACAGATGTAGTTTATACTATCAATCTACTTAAGACAATTAGGAATTACAATAGTAAAACAATAAATAATTTAGGAAAAGAACAAATATATAGAAAACTAATTTCTTTAAATGTTGATAGTAAAGATACAAGGAAATCTCATGTGGAAGCAATTCACAAGAATGTATCTGAAAAGAATAATAAAATAAAAGGTAATATTTGTCCAAGATGTGGAGGCCAAATACTATTAAGGAAGGGGAAGTATGGCCAATTTAAAGGCTGTAGTAATTTTCCGAAGTGCCGATTTACAATAAAATGATGTATTAGAATTGTTAATAAACAACGTAATTATGCAAGATTGTAAATGGTGTGGTAAAATATAAAACAACTAATGAAAAAACATAATATATAGGATTAGAGAAAAGAGGTAGAAGATGAAGGATTTAATAAATGATGAATATACTAAATTGAGAAAAGAGATAATGATTTTTGCACAGCCGGTGGAAGAGATTAGATTATGCTTGAGTTTTTATACAAAGCCACAATTATCTGATATTGCCATTCGTTATGGAATTACAAATACAAGGGCAAAGAAGGCTATTGTAATTGACACTTTGGCAGATGCCATCGTAGAATTGTTATGTAATGACTTAAAGTATGAAAATATTGATGAAATTAAAAGGTTGTATACATTTTGTACAAATAAGGTGAAAACCGATGATATAGACACCGTTACGGATATGCTTAAGTATCGATATAAAGGATGGATGTATTTATTTACAACAAAGGGTAAGAAAGAATTCAATATAGTAGTTCCGGATGAAATACGAGTACATTTAGCAGAGCTCTTAGAAGACGAAGAAAAAATGAATGTGAATGCAAAATATCAGGAAATGTTAAAATATTCGAAAAGTTTAAATAACTTATATGGAGTTTATCAAAGGGAGCAGTTCCTAACAGTTTGGAATAAGTATCATGAGGAAGCACTGAATGTTTCAGAACTAGAAGACTTTTTAGTAGAAGCACAAGATCGTCTTGGGTTCTTTTTTACAGAAGGAGAATACTTGATAGATGGAGGCTTTTCTGATAACAGTGAGTATGAAAACTTACTAGATGAGGCGAAGAATAAGCCATATTACATGCCTGAAAAATCAGAAATAGATATGTATGAAAATGAAATAGTTGATGTTAACTCTGATTATTATAAGGCGGTAAAACAATACTTGAGGAAGAAAATTAAAGATGATGTAGATCTTGATGATATTCTTTTTGAAATGGAAACTGTTTGTGTATTTGAAGCTAGTACAAGTGAAATTATGAACTTGATTGATGAGTTTGGAGTTACCTTCCATGATCTGAAGGATGGGAATAATTTTATGAAATTGTATGTTGCTTGGCATAATCATACAAGGGTATGGTCAAATAGAGGATATACGCCAGCAGAACTAAGTGATTTATTAAAAAATGAATCCGGTGTACAGGTTAGTCAGACTAAAGTTGGAAGAAATGACCCATGTCCATGTGGAAGTGGAAAGAAATATAAAAAATGTTGTGGTAAATAATATAAATACATATATAAATGTACCAAACACCAGAGATTTTCTCTGGTGTTTTTTTTGCATAGAAGGGACTGCATTATCTTCGATTCAGTTAAGGTTTATTATATTTAGTTCAAAAGAGGCAAGAAGAATAGAAGATATCTTGAAAAGAAGATAAGATGATATCTTGAAAAGAAGATAAGAAGGTATCTTGAAAAGAAGATAAGAAGGTATCTTGAAAAGAAGATAAGATGATATCTTGATAACAAGATAAGAAGATAAGAAGATATAGGAAACTTCAGGCTTTGTGATTTTAAAGTAGCAAAAAATATCTCCAGGGCATATGAACATTGGCAGTGATATAACTGCTTATAGGATGACAATTGATTCTATTGGCGATATATCAGAGCTAATAGGAAGTATCGATGCAAACTTGACTAATGTCACAATATTAGAGAATATCAAGCAATAAAAATTTGACTTAGTGTTAACTCTAAGGGATATAATTAAATTAAATAGATTTTAATTAATTTATAAAGATCTTGGAGGTATTTTAATATGGAAAAATCAAAGGTGTATTTTACTAGTATGAAAACAACATCTAAGGAAAATTTGTTGCAGAAATTAAGACGTCTAATTAAAACAGCAGGAATTAGTGAAATTGATTTCGAAAAAAAATATGCAGCTATTAAGATTCATTTTGGTGAACCTGGAAACTTAGCTTTTTTGCGTCCGAATTTTGCTAAAGTGACAGCAGATATTGTTAAGGAATTAGGTGGTAAACCATTCTTAACTGATTGCAACACTTTATATGTAGGTGGAAGAAAAAATGCCATTGATCATATGGATTCTGCTTATGAAAATGGATATAGCCCCTTTTCAACAGGTTGTCAAATAATAATTGGAGATGGACTTAAAGGAACTGATGAAGTTCTAGTTCCAGTTGTTGGTGGAGAATATGTAAAAGAAGCAAAAATAGGTCATGCTATTATGGATGCAGATGTGTTTATTACTATGAATCATTTCAAAGGTCACGAATTGACTGGTTTTGGTGGTGCATTAAAAAACATAGGTATGGGTTGTGGCTCACGTGCAGGAAAGATGGAGATGCACAGTAGTGGAAAACCTAATATTTCACAGGACAAATGTGTTGGCTGTGGCATGTGTGCTAAAACTTGCGCACATAGTGCAATTACAATAACAGATAAAAAGGCTTCCATCAACCACGACAAATGTGTTGGTTGCGGACGTTGCATAGGTGTTTGCCCAATGGATGCTGTTAAGGCTGCTTCAGATGAGTCTAATGATATATTGAACAAAAAAATTGCGGAATATTCATGGGCTGTATTAAATGGACGTCCAAACTTCCATATTAGTTTAGTAATTGATGTATCCCCATATTGTGATTGTCATCCGGAAAATGATGTGCCTATTGTACCTGATGTTGGTATGTTTGCATCTTTTGACCCGGTTGCACTTGATGTTGCTTGTGCAGATGCAGTAAACAAACAGCCTGTAATTAAAGGAAGTCTTCTTGATGCGCATGGATGTAAACATAATGATCATTTTACAGATGTTAGCCCTGAGACAGATTGGAAAGTTGCAATTGACTATGCTGTAAAGATAGGCCTTGGTAGCAAGGAATATGAGTTAATTACAATTTAGTCTGGATATTTATTCATTAGAATAGGTAAACTATTCTTTGTGGTATATAACATATAATAAAGTATGCCCCCCTTAAAGAAAGGGGGGCATACTTTATTATGGTTAGACGCGATTGTTGCTTTTACATTTACTCAAGATATATAATCTTTAGAATAAAATTCAGATAAGTGACAATAGTAAAGACAGGGCTATCAAATGGCGGCGATGAATAAGAATATATGTTATTATAGTAATTAATCAAAATTTATTTTATAGAGGTGATTTAATTTGAAAAAAGTTATTAAAATATTATTAGGCCTTGTGGCGGTAGTTGCCATAGCGGTTATTGTATACATGGTTATTCTGTTTCCAGTACATGAATACAAAGAAGATACAGCTCAAACAGAATCCTTTGATGTGAATGATATGCTATTAAAATCCATGCCAAAGAATTTCTCTCTTGAGAATAAAAAAATTCAAACAACACTTAGTTTAACAGAAGATGAATTAAAAAGTTTGATTTTACCAGAAATCAAGAAGATGGGAAATGTAGATGATGCAGATATAATTATTGGGAGTAATACGATAGAAATATATGCTACTCAAAAAGTATTGAAATACTTTCCTACTGAAATAAGTTTGTTATTGAAGTCAGAAATGGAAGATGGCAAATCAAAACTTGTTTTAAATGATGCTAAGCTTGGAAAAATTGATTTAGATAAAGAAAGTATTTTAAATAAAGTTAAAGATAATAAGATTATGTTTTTTGATGTTCAGCCCTCAGATAATGAGATTATATTAGAGGATGAGGATCTAAAGGATTTAATTACAGTAACTGCAATTAGACTTGAAGATAAAAAAGCATCTGTTGATATTGAAGTAGAGTTAAATAGTATGGAAGATTTAATGAGGTTAATGAATTTAGTATCTGAGAAATAGAAGTGGGGTAGATCTTAAAAATCATACTTCCCTAAAAAACAATTAGCAAGTTAAGTCGGCCTATGGATTCCAGATACTATGGGGTTTTTATAATATCTTTTTTTTAGGAAAGGAAGCTACAATATTTGTAGCTTCCACATTTTTTTGTTCAAATAAACATATGATATATATATTGACAAAATTATAGTTGCCATTTATAATGAACTGATAACAATAATCAATAGCATACAAAAGAAGGAGCACAATATTTATGGAAAATTTTTTACCAGGACTAATTATGGGATTTAGGGAAGGCCTTGAAGCTTTCTTGATTGTAGTAATTATACTTCAATATTTGAAAAAGAGTAGCAATACTAGTTTTAGAAAAAATGCTTTTTCAGGAGCTTTATTAGGAATTTTTGCTTCACTAGGAATTGGCGGCATTTTATTTTTAATATCAAAATCTGTTAATAAAATGGATGAAGTATCTAAGCTATGGGAAAGTTCAGCAAGTATTATCGCACTAATATTAATAACTAGTTTTATCTACTGGATGATAAAACATGGAAGAAATATGGTTACGGAAGTTCAAAATCAAGTTAAATCTAACCTTTCAGCAATAGGGATCTTTAGTATTACCTTCCTTATGGTTGCTCGTGAAGGTGCTGAAATTGCTATATTTGTTTTTGCTGGTAAATATACTTTACTATCAATACTTACAGGTATTTCTGCAGCATTACTTTTCTCCATATTAATTTATTTTTCTTTAATAAAGGTAAATTTAAAGATATTATTTAATATAACTTTAGTATATTTAATCTTACAAGCTGGATTTTTGCTAGGTTACGGCATTCATGAAGGATTGTCTGCCTTAAGTTCCCTAAATATTATTGAAAGTACAAATCCTATATTTACTAAAGCTTTCGACGTTTCAGAAACTATATTCTACCACAAAGAAGGTATAATAGGACTTCCACTTTACGTTTTATTTGGTTGGTATTCAAAACCGGAAATAATACAATTTGTTGTTCAATATGTTTACACCTTCTTCATGTTTTTTGTTTGGCATAAAGAATTAAAAAAATAGTAATAAATATTAAGTGCCACTAGAGGGAGCTTAATATTTCAGGTTGTAGACAAAGCCAGTATAATTTTTAATTATACTGGTTTTCTTTATACCTAGTTATTTATATAATATAAGCAGTGTGTATGGTTTTAAGACAGTTCAGCAAAATTGATTGTACTAATTGCCTTTGTTTGGATTTATATTATACATATAGCAAGCAATTAACTTGTTAAATAAAAATTTCTGTAGGTTCATAGCTTATGGTATATTTTCAAATGGAGGCTTTAAAAATGAAATTTAATTTTGATCAAACAATTGATGTAGAAAAAACAAATGCTTATATGGTTGGTGCTGGACTTGCATCAATGGCAGCTGCAATATTTTTAATTAGAGATGGACATGTTCCAGGAAAAAACATTCATATATATGAAGAGTTAAACATCACAGGTGGAAGTATGGATGGAAATGGTAATACTGAGGATGGTTATGTAATCCGTGGTGGAAGAATGTTTGATAGAGAAGCATATACTTGTACTTTTGGAATAATGGAAAGTATTCCTTCGTTAACTGATCCTAAAGTTTCAATACTTGATGAATTTAATGCTTTTAATAAAAAAATACATACTCATGCAAAAGCTAGACTAATAGATAATGATGCTAACATATTAGATGTGTCAACTTTGGGGCTTGACCGCGAAGATAGAATGGCATTAATGGATATAATGATTAATTCTGAAGATTCTTTGGGCACAAAAACTATTAAAGAGTGTTTTCCAGAAGCATTCTTTAAAACAAATTTTTGGCTTCAGTGGACTACACTCTTTGCATTTGAAACTTGGCATAGTGCGGTTGAACTCAAGAGATACCTTCATAGGTTTATACAAGAATTACCACGCTTAAGTGATTTATCTGGAATACGTCGTACACCATACAATCAATATGATTCAATGTTATTACCTATGACAAAATGGTTAAAAGAGCAAGGTGTCAATTTTGAATTAAACTGTAGAGTACTTGATTTAGAATTTAAACCATCAGATACTGAAACTACAGTTACAGCATTCAAATGTATAAAAGATGGAAAAGAAACTAGAATAGAAGTGGGAGAAGGAGACCTTGCTTTTGCTACTATCGGTTCATTAACAGCTGGTACTAGTCTCGGATCAATGACTACAGCTCCAGTAATTAATGATAAACACGTAGGTGGAGCATGGGATTTATGGGAAAAAATAGCTGTTGGACGTCCTGAATTTGGTAATCCAAAGGTTTTTGATGAACGTGTTGAAGAGTCAATGTGGGAGTCTTTCACAGTAACACTTAAAGATCCAACAATGTATAAAAAAATAATAGAATTTTCAGGTAATCAGCCAGGAACTGGGGCTCATATGACATTTAGAGATTCTTCATGGCTCATGACAATAGTTCTGCATAATCAACCACATTTTCTTAGTCAACCTGATGAAATACAAATTATATGGGGCTATTCTTTGTTCCCATATGCAAAAGGTGATTTTATAAAGAAAAGAATGGTAGATTGTACTGGTGAGGAAATATTATCTGAGGTATTATATCATCTAAACTTTAAAGAGGATATGAAGAAAATTATTAAAACATCTATTTGTATACCATGTATATTACCGTTTACAACAGCACAATTTTTAACTAGGGTAAATGGTGATAGGCCTAAAAATATTCCAGAAGGTTCAACTAACTTAGCATTACTTGGACAGTTCTGCGAAATAAAAGATGATGTGGTATTTACTATGGATTATTCTGTAAGAGGTGCACAAATTGCTGTTTATAAATTCCTAAATCTAAATAAAAGACTTACACCTATTTATAAAGGACAGAATGATGTACGTGTACTACTTAATTCTGCACTTGAAATGATGAAGGATGATAATCTTCGCGAAGAAATAGGTGCAATTAAATCTATGCTATTAAAATAATTTAATAGAGGTTATCCTCCAGGTTTCCATAAAAAGAAACTGCAGGATAACCTCTATTAATATCTAGATAAAATACCAATCAAACTGCCTTCAACAACGTTTTGAATCTTGGAATCCATGATTTGTGGTGACTCTTTCATGCCAGTTTTAATCCACTGAACGATTACACCTACAAAAGCATGGGTATAAAAATCCACAAGAAATTCTTTATCCTCCTCTGAAATATTCTTCGCTAATGATACATCATTAACAACTCCCATAATAAGTTCGCCACTAAATTCAAAGAAATATTCATCAAAAGCATTTTGACCAGGTGTGTTAAGTGCATTAATATAAAAGGATTTATTCTCTATTAGGTAGCACAAGGTTCGGTGCATTCCATCAGTCCAATTTTCATAATGCCTGCAGTTAGCGATACATTCTGTAACTTCAGTGTAATAAATCCAATTCACAAGGTCGAATTTATCTTTAAAATGATAATAAAATGTTTGCCTATTAAGGTTACAGTTGCCCGTAATACTTCGAATAGAAATTTTTGACAAAGGAACTGTTTCCATTAACTTCTTTAAGGATGAAGCAATAGCCTTTTCTGTTACTGTAGATTCAGACATAATAATCACCTACCTAAATTAGTTTTAATAATAAGTATAGCAAAATCTCGCTATACATTTTAATCTTTCCTTATAAATAATCTTAAAGAGGTTAAAACGCCCCAATCATGAAAATAGAAGCTGTAGTTATTATATTATGACCAATTTTATAACTTATCCTATTATACAATAGGGTAGCAGATAAAGCTATTTCACATACTATTCCTAATTTTTTTGTTCTAAATTTAGTATATATCTTAACTAGTTTGCCTCGTAGAATATAACTACTATTGTTCAATATCATTGATGTTTTCTATTTCCTCTATAGGGGAAATGATTAGAACTTTTACAGACGGCATTATTATCATATAATAAATTAAAGAAACAGATTAGAGGAGGAATTTTAAATGATTAAAGATTTAAAAGTTAAAGTATATGCAGATGGAGCGGATTTACAATCAATGGTTGAAGAGTATAAAAAAGGATTGGTAAAAGGATTTACTACAAATCCTTCATTAATGAAAAGTGCAGGGGTTACTAGTTACAGAGACTTTGCTAAATCAGTTTTAAAAAACATTAAAGATATGCCAGTTTCATTTGAAGTTTTTGCAGATAGTAAGGAAGATATGATAAAGGAAGCTAATGAAATTGATAGTTGGGGAAAAAATGTTTATACAAAGATTCCAGTTGTCGATACAAATGGAGTTTTTAATGGAGAAGTTATCGAAGTATTAAATGATTCTAGCGTTAAGGTAAATATAACTGCAGTATTCACATTACAACAGGTAGAAAATATTTTGAAAATTATAAATAAAGAAACTCCAGCTATAATTTCTATATTTGCAGGCAGAATCGCAGATACAGGAGTAGATGCTTGTAAAATAGTAAAGAAAGCTGTTGAGATGTCAAAGGAATATCCTTATGTGGAAATACTATGGGCAAGCTGTAGAGAGGTGTATAATATATTCCAAGCGGAAGAGGTAGGCTGTCACATAATAACAGTTCAAAATAGTTTGCTTAAGAAAAATAATCTTTTAGGAAAAGACTTAAACGAGTATTCTGTAGATACTGTAAATGACTTCTTTAAGGATGCAAATAGTTTAGGATTTTCCATTTTAGAATAGAGAGGATTATATTATGATAGAAGAATTATTAAAAGAAGAAATAGTTGATTTAAATGTCCAAGCTATAGATTGGGTTGATGCAGTTAAAGCGGCAGGAAATTTACTAGTTAAAGACGGTAAAGTTGAGGAAATGTATGTAGATGCCATGATTAATACAGTTAAGCAAATGGGAGCATATATTGTTATGGCACCTGGAGTAGCAATGCCTCATGCAAGACCAGAAGCTGGGGTTAAGGAGCTTGGCATATCTGTTATAACATTAAAGACGCCAGTTCCTTTTGGAAATGAAGGGTTTGATCCAGTAAAGCTAATTTTCTCAATTTGTGCTAAAGATAGCAAAGAACATATAAACTTATTACAGGACTTGAGTTGCATTTTAGATGATAGTGAATTAATAGAAAAATGTGATACATGTAGAACAAAAAAGGAATTAATTGATTTAATTATAAAAGTATATAAAAAGAATAAATAAAAGGGGTGACGAAAATGAAAATAATAACTGTATGTGGAAATGGGATAGGAAGTAGTCTTATGCTTGCCATGAAAATACAAGAGATATGTGATGAGGAAAACATAAAAGTGGATGTGGAATCTTGTGATGTTACTGCTGCCACAGGAAAAGTGTGTGATATGTTCGTAACAGTAAAAGAATTAGCAGTTCATTTTCAAGCTGATAAGACTGAGATCGTAAGAAGCTATATAAATAAGAAAAAGATAAAAGAAGATGTTTTAGACGCTATTAAGTTGAAATACGAAATAATAAATGGGGGGGAATAGAATATGGAATCTATTTTAAGCTTTGTAAAGGATTTCTTGAGTCAACCGGCATTATTAATGGGGATTATGGCTTTTATAGGACTAATGGCATTGAAAAGACCAGCACATAAAGTTATGACTGGAACATTAAAGCCTATTCTAGGATATTTAATGTTAGGAGCTGGAGCAGATTTTATAGTTGCTAATTTAAATCCATTAGGAGAAATGATTCAAAAAGGATTCAATATAACTGGTGTTATACCAAATAATGAAGCTATAGTATCAGTTGCACAAAAAATACTTGGTGTTGAAACTATGTCAATACTTGCACTTGGTTTAGTAGTAAACCTTTTAGTTGCTAGATTCACAAAGTTTAAATATATATTCTTAACTGGACATCATAGTTTCTTTATGGCTTGCTTATTATCAGCAGTTTTACAAACAGCTGGATTTACAGGTGGGGTATTAGTTGCTATAGGTGGAGCTTTCTTAGGAATAATAAGTGCTATATTACCTGCAATAGGGCAGAAGTATACATTAAAGGTTACTGATGGTGATGATGTAGCTATGGGTCATTTTGGTAGCTTAGCATACTATATTTCTGCTTGGATAGGTGGAAAAGTTGGTAATCCTGAAAATGATACAGAAAAAATTAATGTTCCTGAAGAATGGAGTTTCTTAAGAGATACAACTATTTCAACAGCTTTAACTATGATGGTGTTTTACGTAGTTGCTGCAATAGCTGCAGGCCCTGAAGTTGTAGGCGAATTATCTGGTGGAACTAATATGATCTTATTTGCATTAATGTCAGCAATGAAATTTGCAGTAGGAGTGACTATTGTTTATGCAGGAGTTAGAATGATATTAGGAGATTTATTACCTGCATTCCAAGGAATTGCAACAAAGATAATTCCAAATGCAGTTCCAGCAGTTGATTGTGCAGTATTCTTCACATATGCACCAACAGCTGTAGTTATTGGTTTTGTTGCTAGCTTTATAGGCGGAGTTATAGGTATGGTCCTCATCGGATTTGCTGGAGGAGTATTAATAATTCCAGGACTAGTTGCACATTTCTTCTGTGGAGCAACCGCAGGAATATATGGGAATGCTACTGGTGGTAAACGTGGTGCTGCAATTGGGGCTTTTGTAAACGGTCTTTTAATAAGCTTTATACCAGCATTGTTATTACCGGTACTTGGAAGCCTAGGTTTTCAGAATACAACATTTGGAGATTTTGACTTTGGTGTTATAGGTATAACTATTGGAAAGTTATATGAGTTCTTTGGTAACTTTGGAGTATTAGCATTATTAGGTATACTTATATTAGTAGTAATTGTTCCTAATTTTATGAAAACAAAATCAGAGGTAATAAATAATAACAGTATTGAAAATTAAGGTAAGAAAATTATAATTTAAAGCAAGGTGTAAAATCCTTGCTTTAACTTGGTTAGGAGGTATTTAATGTTAAATAGTAGATGTATTGAAACATTAGAATTATTGTTAAATTCTGAAGAATTAATAACAGTTGATGATTTATCAAATAGATTTTCTATATCTAATAGAATGATTAGATATGACATAGATGGAATAAATGATTTTTTAAAAGAGAACAATATAAGCCCGGTAATTAAAAGACCTAATTTTCCATTAAAATTAATTATTAGTAAAGAGGAAAAGGATAAGATATTATATTTAATTAATAACTTAAATACGCAGATATATATTTTATCTACAGATGAGAGAGTTGGAATGATTTTATATGAATTATTAAGTTCAGAAAAAGAATGTACTTATAGTATTTTGCAAGAAAAATTATCTGTTAGTAAAAGTACTATAGTGTCTGATTTAAAAAGGGCACGAGACTGGTTAAAAAATTATACTATAGCTATAAATAAATATAGTAACAAGGGAATTCTTATAGTGGGAGAGGAAAAGGATATTAGACATGCACTTACTAATTTATTAATATCTAATAGTGATTACAATATAATAGAAATATTAGAGAAAATTTATTGTAGAGAAAATACGAGTATCTTAAATAAAATTCAGAGTACAGATCTATCTACAGATAATATAGATTACATAAAAAGAATAATAGAGGCCTTAGAAGAAGAGTTTGGATCATTTTCAGATGATGATTTCATGAGCCTTGTAATAAATCTATTTATTATAATAAATAGATCTAAAATTAAGAAAACAAATACCAATAGCGGTTTTTATAATGTAATAGAAAATGATTATAGGAAAGAATTCTTAGCAGCATATAAAATAGTTCAACAATTAGAAGAGAAATTCAGGATTGATATAGATAAAGAAGATATTAATTATTTAGTTACTAGAATATTATCCTGTAGCAATAATAACAATAGTGATATATTTAATTCCATAGATTATTATGAAGCATGTCTAATGGCAGATTCAATTATTATTAACATAAACAAAGAATACAAGGAATCCTTTAGTATGGATATGAAGACATTTGAATCATTTTTAAATCATTTAAAAGGCCTAATATTTCGATTGAAATTTAAAGTAAAGACAAAAAATCCTATAATGGATCTGATATTAACAAATTATAAAGATGAATTTAATTTAGGAAAACGTTGTTGTGAATTTATAGAGAAAAAATATAATTGTGAGTTAAGTGAGGATGAATTAGGATATATAGCTATGTATATATGTGCCACTTTGGAAAGATGCAAAAAAACATCTAAGGTGAGAAATATATTAATAGTTTGTTCAACTGGATTTGCAACTGGAAGATTACTCGAAGCTAGAATTAATAAGAATTTTGATGTAAATGTAATAGGTGTTACCGCCATACACACAATAGATAAATACTTAGAGAATGAAAATATAGAACTTATAATATCTACGATAAAAATAGATGAGAATTACAGAGTTCCAACAGTTGTAATATCTCCAACATTTAGCAGGGATGATATAAATATTTTAACAGAAATTTTAGATTATAAGCCTAAACAAGAAAATACAGGAATAACAAAAGATATACTAAATATAATATCTGATAATTGTATAATAACAGATAAAGACAAGCTTATAAAAGATCTAAATGACTTTCTAAATGTGGAGACTAAAAAGGGTATAAAGCTGAGTGAATATTTACAGGTTTCTGATATTCAACTAAATTTAGTAGCTAGTGACTGGAGAGACGCGATAAGATTAAGTGCTAAACCTCTCCTTAAAAGAGCAGTTATATCGAATGACTATGTGGATGCAATAATAGAAAATGTAAATAGATTAGGTGCGTATATAGTAGTAGACGAAGGAATAGCAATTCCACATGCAAAGCCAGGTAAAGATGTTACTGCCTTCGGTATTACTATAACTACATTTAAAGAACCTATACAATTAGGTGACCATAAAAATGTAAGATTATTTATTACTTTAGCGACTATAGATAAAGAAAGTCATATTGAAATAATAACTCAAATAATGAAATTGATAGAAGATGAAGTTTTTGTTCAATATTTATTAAATAGTGATGATGAAGAAGCGGTTTATAGAAAGATACAAGAATTGAAGATATAATATTGAAAAGCAATAATCGGATAAAGTGTATGTCACTTTTACCGATTGTTTTTCTTTGTACATTTAGATTAGGATTAGGTGAAATCTCAAGCATAACAAGGTAGATGGTGAAAGTTATGTTATGATTAGCATGTAAATGAAACATAATATAGTACACGATTAAAAGTAATAACTAATTAAAAGGGGACTTAGCTAAAAATATGTCTAAAGAAGAGGTTGAAATGAATAAGAATAATAACGATAATACTGATGTTGATCAAGATAAAGGGTACACCGTTAAAATGGAAAAAATTATAGAGGAAGATTACCCTATCACAGAGGAAGAAGAGATACAGGAAGACTATACGATTAGGATGGAGAAAGTTATAGAGGAAGATCATACTGATAAGATAGATAAAGAGACTAAATGGACTAAATTTAAGGAACTGGTTGGCAAAGGGCTTACTAATTGTGCAAAGAAAATCGGGAAATATATTGCTATTTGTGGAAAGAAAATTAGGAAATATACTATTATTTGTGCAAAAGAAGTTGGAAAATATACAGTTATTTGTGTGAAAAAAGTTTCTGAATTTACTTCTGCTTGTGCAAAAAAAATATCTGAAACTAAATTTTCAGGTATCATGAATGCTAAGTATAATGAAGTATATGGTAAAGTGCGTGAGGCCTTAATTAAGATTGATTGCAGGTTAGATCGCACCAATGAGACTAAAGAAGTAAAAGTAGTAGAAGAACCTAAAGAATCAGAAGACTCTGTTACTACCTTAAAAGCAAAGAATGTAACAATTAAAAAGACTAGTACCTTATTTATATTGATTTTAAAAAAGACTTTTGCATTAGTTAAATGTATTGCTGTGTTCATTTTGAATACTGTTATTATACTTTGTATTTTAGTTGCAAGAGTTATATATTATCTTGCTAAAGAAATCATTTATGCTATTAAAGAAATAGTGCTGAGACTCAAAGATGATGTTACTACATGGTATCAATCAAAGGTATAATAATGCAGAAAATAAATTAAAGAAGAAAAAATAACAAGGATATATATCTTTGTTATTTTTATTTTTTTGTATTTCTCTTTTTATTTGTAAGTTTTGCTACACCTAATGCAAATTCTATGGCAGTTAGAAAACTATCAACTGCTGCAGGTGAAAGCTCACTGCCATCATTAAAGATAAAAGCTGAAGGGTTGTTTTCTAATTCAGATTTTATTTCGTCCATCCTTTGGTCTAATGATATCTTGTCTGTTGTAGTCAGATTTTCTTCAAATTCTTTTTTATCAAATTGATTTATTGGAATGTAATCAGCTGCTACCATTAATTGTTCAAGAGTTATATTGTTTTGTGCATTATGTGCGATTTTTTTCAATGTGGCAGGAGTTGGAATTTGGGAGTTTTCATTGTTTAATATCTTAGATAAGTTCCCTGGACTTATACCGCATGTTTTAGCAAACTTAGTTAAAGATCGGGTTCCTCTGGCTAGTTTAATTAATTCTATTAGCTCAGGAAAAATAGGCATATAAGTTCAACTCCTTCTACATTATAGGTATATTATATAGCAGGAGTTTCATCTATGCAATATTAATTACTAAAAAATGGAAAAATAACTCTTGCATTTATTAATACATAGGCGCTATACTTGGTTTATAACAGAAACGTTTCATTGATGAAGGGGAGGAGGAAATTATTGATAAAGGTAGATAAATACTAAAAAGCCTGTATATAGTAACTTTAAAGAGAATATGACTAGATAGAAAATACAATGAATATACCTATTATTAGAGTAGATAAAGTAAATAATTGCTAGATTCTTGTATGAATGAAATGGGTGTATTCTGTATTTATTTGAGAGGGGTAAAGATTATGGGAGATAAAAAAGCTGCTATTTTTAAAATTGACAATGAGATGGAACTTATTAAAACTAATATTGCTTTAGGACATAGAGATTATAGGTTTGATATGGAGAGACGGGAGTTATTAAAGAAGAGTTCAAAGACACAGGATAATATAATTAACAAGATAGCTAAAGCTAATAGGGAAAAAGACTTTTCCATGATTTTGTTTAATGATAATACCAGAGAAAATTAATTATGCAAAGAGGAGATAGTGGAGACGTCTTAAGATAACTGGTGTTTTTTGATGAATTAATATCAAATATCTTTTGATCCTCTACTATTTTGGGAAATAGCAAATAATTTGCACAATATGAGTATATTTGTTAGAATTTAGTTATTAAGGTAATTTAATTAGAGGTAAGCATTATATAGATAATTAAAAAAAAGGCACTAGCGCTTGATTAAATTAAAAGAAAAAAATGGGGGCTATATAGTGAAAAATACTTTTAATAACGGAATAAAACAAGCTTATTTATATTCGTGTAATAGCATTATAACAAAGGTTAATAAAAATTTTATTGATTTAACGGGCTTCACAATAGATGAGGTCCTAGGTAAATCGCTTATAGAAATAGAGGTTATGCTGAAAATTAATTCGCAAATTACAATTGATAATATAGATAGTAAGTATTCAGGATATATATTCACAAAGTCTCATGCTCCAAGAGAAGTGACTATATCACTTTTACAAGGCAGAGAAATAAACGAAAAAATATACACTTTTGTTGAGAAATTAAATTCCAGACTTGAGGACAAGCTTATTTTTGTGGAACAAACATTTATGGATAACATTTCAGGGGCAGCTATTTATAGTGTCCCTGATTTAATATTACTTAAGGCTAATAAAAAATATCTTAATTTTATGTATCCGCCTTTTAATAGAGAAGGAAATAGTATAGGTAGATATATTAGTGAACTTGTAATTGGATTTATAGGAAGTAAATCTGAAGTTGTTTGGAATGATGTTCTTAAAACACAAAAGACTAGCCACATAAAAGAATTTGAATTTCATAGGTTTGCAGGAGGCATAGTTTATTTTGATTCCTGGAAAACACCTATATTTGAAAAAGGAAAGATGAAATATATATTTGCAACTGCTATTGATGTTACGGAAAGAGTTTTAAAAAATCAAAATATAGAGACCAAAAATAAGATAATAGAGGAACAAAAAAATGAACTTGAATCTATCATAGAAAATATATCTAATGCTATCTCTATTTTCAATAAAAAAGGACGGTTTATATCATTTAATAAATCAGCAAAAGAGATGTATCCTAATTCAAATAAATATCTAGACAAGGTAAGTGATGGCTATACCAAAGCTGAAATTCATGATATCTATGGAGAGAAAATTGACCTAAAAAATACCCCAGCTTGTAGAGTTATGAGGGGTGAAAAATTTAAAAATATGAGAACAGTAATAAATTTCCCACACAAAACATTACAATTAGATGTTAGTGGAATACCTATTTATGATAGGAAAGAAAAATTTGCTCTAGGGGTGCTCTGTAGTCGAGATATGACAGATGATTTTAATAAGCAAGAAGTTATCATAAGCAAGTATGAATTAATGAACAGAATAATAGATACTTTTGATTTGCCTGTTGTTAGGGTATCATGCCCAGAATTAAAAATTGTAGGTATTAATAAGAAGGCATTTAGTATAACTAAGTCGCTAAAGCCTGATATTATATCAATGGATCAATTAAAAGGAAGTACCATTGAAGATTTATATAAACCGTTAAAACCATTTGATATAAGTAAATATCACAAGTATATTGATCAAGTGTTAAAAGAGAAGAAAACTAAATATTTGAATAAAAAAAGTCATTTAATAAATGGAAAACAGGTATATTGGAATATTATCCTTGAACCTATTCTTGAAGTAAATGAAGAAATACAAGAGATATTAATTGTAGTAATAGATGTTACAGCTGAAACAAATTCTAATTTAGTCATGGAAAACACATTGAAATTACAGGGAGAATTTCTTGCGAATATATCCCATGAACTTAAAACTCCACTAAATGTTATATACTCAGTAGTTCAGTTATTTAGCATGTATTGCAATAGTGATTCGCTAGATAAAAATAAGAAGCCAATTATTAAATATATAGAATCAATGAAGAAAAATTGCTATAGATTATCTAAGCTTATTAATAATATAGTTGATTCATCAAAAATTGAAGCAGGTTTCTTTGAATTGAATTTATCAAATAATAATATAGTAGAAGTTATAGAAGAAATAGTGATGTCTGTAACTAATTTTACTGAGATTAAAGGCTTAAATATTATTTTTGATACTGATACAGAAGAAAAAATTATTGCGTGTGACCCAGAGAAGATAGAGAGAATAGTATTAAATCTTATATCAAATGCAATAAAATTTTCAAATCCTGGTGATGAGATATTAGTAGATATTAAGGATAAAGATGAATTTGTTGAAATATCAGTAAAAGATAATGGGATTGGTATTAAAGCCAAAAACTTGGGGATAATATTTGATAGATTTAAGCAGGTAGATAAATCTCTCTCAAGAAATGCAGAAGGCACAGGGATTGGATTAAGTTTAGTTAAGTCTATTGTAGAATTACATGGCGGTAGTATATCTGTTGAAAGCGAATTAGGGAAAGGAAGTAAGTTTACAGTTTTACTTCCTACAAAAGAAATGGGACAAGAAAATATGTTGCCTCTTAGTAACCTGAAAAATATAAATGAAACGATAAAAGTGGAATTTTCAGATGTTAATTTATATTAAAAACAATATATTAAGGAGGGATAAATGTGGAACCAAAATGGCTTAGTTGGGCTAAACAGCTACAATCAATATCACAAGCAGGATTGACATATTCAAAAGATAAGTATGATATCGAAAGATTCCAACAGATTAGAGATTTATCAGCGGAGATATTAAGTGAATATACCGGAATTAACAATGAAAAAATAAAAGATTTATTCTGTAATGAAACTGGATATCAAACACCTAAAGTAGATGTTCGAGGGGTTATTTTTAAGGATGATAAGATATTGTTAGTTAAAGAAAGTGTTGATGGATGCTGGTCAATGCCTGGGGGATGGGCAGAAGTTAACTTATCAATAAAAGAAAATGTAATAAAAGAAGCAAAAGAAGAGGCAGGAGTAAATGTAGTTCCAAAAAAATTAATAGCAGTATTAGATAGAAATAAAAATAATGTGCCTGTATTTGCTTATGGAATATACAAAATATTCGTACTTTGTGAGTTAATAGATGGTGACTTTGAAAAAAATATAGAAACTGAAGAAAGTGGATTTTTCTCTTTAGCAGATTTGCCACCACTATCGTTAGAAAGAAATTCAAAGAAACAAGTAGAGATGTGCTTTGAGGCAAAATCACAAGATAACTTTTCTACCATGTTTGATTAGCAATATTAAATTAATTAGGAGGGGTTAACCTTACTTTTTTTTTCTTTGAATTCAACAAATTTTATTGAATTATCATATTTTACATGGTAATATATACAAATACCGACTGGTCAGTCGGATTGTATTTATTAGGGGGAAATGTGATGCTTTCAAAGTTTAGTGTAAAAAAACCTTTAACTATTGTTGTTTCTGTGATATTAGTTGTTATTTTAGGTATAATATCTTTTACTAGTATGACTACTGATTTACTACCAAAAATAGATTTGCCTTATGTAGTAGTTATGACAACGTATCCAGGAGCAAGTCCTGAAAAAGTTGAGATTGCAGTTACAAAGCCATTAGAACAAGTTTTATCAACAACTAGTGGTATTAAAGGAATTAATAGTGTTTCAAGTGAGAATTCAAGTATGCTTATTCTAGAATTCAATCAAGAGGTAAACATGGATAGTGCAATGATTGATCTTAGTGGAAAAGTTGATCTTGTTAAAGCTCAATTAGATGTTGAGGTTGGATCACCAATGCTTATGAAATTAAATCCAGATATGCTTCCTATTATGGTAGCTAGTATTGATGTAAACAACCTAGATATTAATGAGACATCTAAGCTAGTTAAAGAAGAAATTATGCCGGTATTTGAGAGAATTGACGGAGTCGGTTCAGTTGAAGCTACAGGTTTATTAGAAGAGAATATTAAGGTAACATTAGATAGCAAAAAGATTGATGATCTTAATAATAGAGTTTTAAAGTCTGTTGATTCTAAGCTAGCTGAAGCAAAAGCTCAAATAGATTCTGGAAAGGCTAAGGTAGCTGATGGAAAAATTCTATTAGCTAAGGAAAGTGCAAGTAAAACTGAGCAACTTGTAGATGGAAGTATGGCTTTAGAAACTGGGAAAGATCAACTTGAATCCGTACTTACAGACTTACCTAAACTACAACAGGATTTAGAAACTCAAAGGGCTGAGTTAGTAATTCAAAAAACTACACTGGAGGCATTAATTAAGTGGCAAGAAGAAAACGAAATACCTGTAGTGGAGGAAGAGAAAACTGCTTTAGCTCAATTTAACGATGGAATTAAAGCTATAGATGAAGGTTTAGTATCAATTAAAGAACAAAAACCTACTTTAGATGCAAAACTCAAAGAAATAGTATCCAATGAAAAGAAACTAGAAGTTGGAAAACTTACTTTGAATCAAGAATTAACTAAGGCTGCTGTAACTTTATCTACTGCTGAAGCAGAGTTAGAAAAGGCTACAAAGGAATTTGAGAGTGCACGAGATGAAGCATATGAAAAAGCTAATTTAAGCGGTACCATAACTAAAGATATCATAAGTAAATTATTAATGGCTCAAAACTTCTCTATGCCAGCAGGTTATATAAAAGAAGGAAATGAACAATATATTGTAAAAGTTGGAGATGAATTTACAAGTTTTGAAGAATTAAAGAATTTAGCACTTTTTAACATAGATGTTGATGGAATAGGGGAAGTTAAGATTGAAGATATAGGGACAGTTGAATACGCTGATAATGCAGAAGAAATGTATGCTAAAATCAATGGAAATGATGGAATTATTCTTTCTTTTCAAAAGCAAAGTACTGCATCTACCTCAAAAGTTTCTAAGAAAATAAATGAGAATATAGAGACATTAATGAATGATAATAAAGATATGCACATTACCCCTTTGCAAGATCAAGGAGTATATATTGATGTTGTTATCGATTCTGTTTTAAACAACCTTTTGCTTGGAGGAATTCTTGCAGTTATTATACTACTTATTTTCCTAAAGAGTATAAAACCAACTATTATTATAGCTTTCAGTATTCCTATAAGTTTATTGTTTGCTGTTACTATGATGTATTTTAGTGGTGTTACTATGAATGTTATATCTTTAGCAGGACTGGCCTTAGGGGTAGGAATGTTAGTTGATAATAGTATAGTTGTAATTGAAAATATCTATAGATTAAAGAATCAAGGAATGAGCTCGGCAAAGGCATCTGTAAAAGGCGCAACACAGGTGGCAGGAGCTATTGCTGCATCAACACTAACTACTATTTGCGTGTTTTTACCAATTGTATTTACACAAGGTATTTCTCGTCAATTGTTTAGTGATATGGGACTAACTATAGCATATTCACTTATAGCAAGTTTAATAGTAGCTTTAACTTTAGTACCAACCATGGCATCAACAGTTCTTAAGAAAGATATAGAAAATGAAAACAAATTTTTCAATAAGATTGTTCATGTATATGAAAAGGTATTAGCTGTATCGCTTAAACATAGAGCTATAGTATTAATTACAGTTGTAGTTTTACTTGCAGGTAGTGCCGTATTAACTATTGCGAAAGGAACTATTCTAATGCCAGAGACAGATAGCACTCAAATTTCAGTTTCTATGGAAATGCCTAAAGGTTCTGATTTAAATGAAACTAGGGAAATGAGTAATACTTTAGTAGATAGAATAACTTCCATCCAAGACGTTGAAACCGTTGGAGCTATTCAGTCTGGTGGTATGGATACTGCATTACTTGGTATGTCAGGTGGAAAAAGAAATGTATCATTATATGTATTACTAAAGGAAGATAAGGATTTATTAAGTAAAGAGGTAGGGGAATTAATCGCAAACGTCACTTCGGATTTAGATTGTGACATAACAATAAATACATCAACAATGGATATGTCTGCACTAGGGGGATCTGGAGTTGAGGTGATAATTAAGGGAAATGATTTAGATAAATTAAGAGAAATAAGTAGAGATGTTACAGAAACAGTAGAGGGAACAGAAGGAACTAAAGAAGTTTCGGATGGATTAGGAGAATCAACCGCTGAAACGCGTATAACAGTAGATAAAAACAAGGCCATGAGTTATGGATTAACAGTAGCACAAGTATATCAAGATATAGCCATTGCAATTAAAGATGAAACTAAAGCAACTACATTAAATGTTTCAGAAAAGGAGTATCCAATCATTTTAATAGATGATCAAGAGAGCAAAATAAACAGAGAAAGCTTAAAATATCATACCTTAACTGTAACTAAGGATGGTGTGGAAGAGGAGATATCATTAAGTGATATAGCTACAATAGAGGAAGCAGAGAGTCTTTCGTCAATTAGGCGTGAATCACAGGTTCGTACTTTATCAGTTAAAGCAGCTATAGATAATGATCATAATGTTGGGCTAGTAAGTGATGAAATCGAGAGAAAATTAGAATCCTATGATGTACCAGAAGGTTATTCAGTAGAAATCGGTGGAGAAAAAGAATCCATAAATGATGCATTTACTGATTTAATTAAGATGATTGCATTAGCTATAATTTTCATATATCTAATTATGGTCGCACAATTTCAATCACTATTATCACCATTTATAGTACTGTTTACAATTCCATTAGCTTTTACAGGGGGATTCCTTGCACTACTTATTACAGGATTTGAATTAAGTATGATTTCTATGCTTGGATTTTTAATGCTCTCAGGGATTGTAGTTAATAATGGTATAGTTTTTGTAGATTATGTTAATCAATTAAGGCTTGAAGGTATAGAGAAGAAAGACGCATTAATTCTAACTGGAAAAGCTAGAATTCGTCCCATTCTAATGACAGCTTTAACAACTATTCTTGGATTATCTACATTAGCCATTGGAATAGGCATGGGGGCAGATATGATTCAGCCTATGGCTATAGTAACAATAGGTGGATTAACTTATGCAACTATGCTTACATTATTTGTAGTTCCAATAATGTATGATTTACTCCACAGTAAAGAACTGAAAGTAATAATAATAGAGGAGGAAGATAAACGTGTATAATACTAGCTACTCTGAAAAAGAAATATTGATATTTAATGGGGTAACTAAGTTAATAAATGAAGGGGTAAGGCTTCATGCAATTAAGGTATCTGATATTGCTGAAGCTGCAGGAATAGGTAAAGGAACAATTTATGACTATTTTAAATCGAAGGAAGATATTTTAAAAAAGTCATTAATATATAGTATGGATATGGGGATTTCTGAAGTGTTAAGTAAAATTAATAGGGTAGATGGATTCGAAAAAAAATGCTACATACTTTTTGAAATAACAGAAGTCTGTGTACGAGATTATCATTCTGCCGCTAACCCCTTATTTTCCAGTATAAGCCCCTACGAATTTAATGAATTAATAAATAATGATATAGAATGGGTAGATGAAAGAGATAAACTTTTAAGAGAGATTGTAAAATCCCTTGTATTATTAGGGTTTAATGAAGGATTTATTAAAAAACAAGAGGATAAAGAATATGCAATTACTGTTTTTGTAAGTGTATTTATGGGGTTTCAGAATATAATAAGTTGCAATACTAAAAACACTAGAGACGATATTGAAGCAGCTAAAAAGAGATCTTATAAGCTACTTATAAAAGGATTAAATTAAATTCACAAATAAGCTTCAAAAATTATTAGAATATATAAACAATGTGACAATATATTGCAATATACTCCAATATATAGTATGTTTAGAGTGTCTTAAGATTATCTTAAGCTTTTCCGATCAATAGCAAACTTATCGAAAGGTAAGGACGCAAAGCTAAAGGGCCTTTCAATTGAATGGTAGCCAGCTGCCGAGCTAAAGCTTTTTTTTCTTGCCCAAAAATAAGAATTTTAGCTCCATAGAACGGTTGAGTTTTAATTTAAGGTTGAAAGGAGTGAATGCTAACTTTACAGAAATCTAGAATTACAACTTTTTAAAGAAAAACAACTTAGGAGGAGAATTATGAAGAATAAAATATTCAAGAAATTATTAACAACTTTTTTAACGTTAGGTATGGTATCGCTTTCATTTAGTTCTGCATTTGCTTATGTGCCAACAGTTCTTACATCAGGAAACACAGGGACTGAGGAAAATGATACACAATTAGTGGTGACAAAGCCTGTAAACCTTGGTACTTCTGGAGATTATGCGATTCTAGCAAAAACAGGAATTTCTACTGTACCTAATTCTGTTGTTACTGGAAATATAGGAGTTAGTCCAATTGATTCAACTGCAATTACTGGATTTTCTCTAACTTTGGATGCAACTACTGAATTTTCACATTCAGCTCAACTTATAGGACAGGCGTATGCTCCGGATTATGCGTCTCCAACTCCTAGCAAACTTACTACAGCAGTAAGCAACATGGAAACAGCGTACACAGATGCTGCTGGACGAGCTCCTGATTATACTGAATTGTATACTGGGGACATTAGTGGTCAAACACTTACAGCTGGTGTTTACAAATGGGGTACCGGTGTTTTAATAAATTCAGATGTTACACTTAATGGTGGAGAAAATGATGTTTTCATTTTTCAAATAGCTGAAGGAATCACCCAAGCTAGTGGAACTAATATTATCCTAGCAGGTGGAGTACAAGCCAAGAATATATTCTGGCAGGCAGCTCAAACAGTTTCTATTGGCAGTGATTCACACTTTGAGGGAATAATACTTGGTAAAACAAATATTTCTTTAGGAACTAATGCATCAATAAATGGTAGACTGCTTGCACAAACTGCAGTTACTTTAATTAAGAGTACAGTTGTAGCTCCCGCCAATACTGTAGATGTAACTACAATGTCACAATTAGAAGAAGCATTAGCAGCTGGCGAAACAGACATTACAATTGCTAAATCAATTCCTAGCGGTATGTCTCAAGTTATAATTCCATCAGGAACTACACTTAGAGATTACTGGAAAATTGGTTTTGGTAATGTAGTTGTAGTAAATTCAGGTGCTAATTTAAGATGGGGTGCTGGAACAGTAGACAACCTATTAGTAGGTGATGTTAACAGTAGTGCACTTATAAAATTAACAACTGGATCAACTCTTACTATTACAGGTGCAGAAAATGATAAAATTGAACTATATGTAATTAATGGAACGGCAATATATAAGGGTTCTATAATAACTGGTATAGTTGAAATTCCTGATGAAAATCAAAATGTAACTGATGTTACAACTATATAAGTAAATACTATTATTCGTAAATTAGTATATTAAGAGAAGCTTGCCCTCGATATGGGGGACAAGTTTTTTTAGTGTAATAAAAACAAATACAATTTATTACATTACATAATTGGTTTATAAGAACAGTTATGTAATGTTGAGAATATAATAAAGTATAAAGTAAAAAAGGGGGTAAATAATATGTCAGGTAATAGATGTTGTAGATGTCGTAGATGCTGCAGGAATTGTAGGTGTCGTAGAGGTTGTGGATTCTTCCCATTTTTCCCGCTTTTCCCACTTTTATTTTTCTTGTAATTCATAACTTCACTAAAAATAGTGGCTCCCAATTACGATGGAGCTACTATTTTTTTATATTATATTGAAGAACAATTATTTAGCAAGATCTGTATAAAAACATACCACTTATAAGCAATAACTAACTACTTACTGTTATTATATTTACAATGGAAAAAATAGTTAATATAATAGAAAATGTGGAGAGTGAAAATATGAAAATACGAATTGAAGTAAATAATAAAATTAAAGAAAATGAAGTTATTATTAGATGTAGTGAATTAAGTGAAGATGTCAAAAATATTAAAATTATGCTTGACGATATGTTATCACACAAGAAAAATATAACTTTTTACAAAGGTGATGCTGAGTATTATCTGTCCTTGGAAGAAATTTTATTTTTTGAAACTGAAGAAAAAGGGATTTGCGCACATACCATAAACAATATATATGCCGTAAAATATAAGCTTTATGAACTTGAAGAATTCTTGCCAGGATATTTTATGAGAGTTTCAAAATCAACAATTTTAAATACAAATCATATTTACTCCATAACACGTAGCATATCATCATCAAGTAAGGTTGAATTTCAAAATACTCATAAACAGATATTTGTTTCAAGATATTATTATAGACCATTAAAAATTAAATTATTAGAAAGGAGTAAATAAGATGAAAAAAGAGAAGGCTTTTTGGGGATTGGTACTTATATTAGGAGGGATTTTCTTGATTATAAGTAAGCTTGGATACTTTCCTGATGTAAATGTATTTAGTATATTGTTAACAGTTTTTTTAGTAGTAGTTATTGTGAAAAGTTTGCTTAAAATTAATTTTGCAGGTATTCTATTCCCCATTGCATTTATTTGTATAATATATGATAAACAATTAGGGATTACAGATATTACACCTTGGACTGTATTGATTGCAGCACTACTTGGTAGTATTGGTCTCTCTATGATTTTTAATAAACATACTAAATGGTTTAATACCAAACATAATGATGATGATTATAAGTTTGAGAAAATTGATGTAGAAGACGAAAGTAATGTTAGATTTAAGACTTCATTTGGTGCTAGTATAAAATATATAAATACAGATGAATTTGAGCAAGCAGATTTTAATTGTTCTTTTGGAGCTATGAAGGTATATTTTGATAATGCAACTATGAGTAACGACAATGCTATAGCTAGGATTAATGCTTCTTTCTCAGGAATAGAATTATATGTACCAAAAACCTGGAATGTTGAGAATAAAACTAATGTAACTTTAGGCGCTGTTAGTGAAAAAAATAAGAATGATCAAATACCAACAAATACTTTAATATTAGTTGGTGATATTACTTTTTCAGGAGTAGAAATAATCTATATCTAATTAAGAAGAGGGAAAAATATGATTTTATAATAGAATGTTATTATGTGGAAATATTTGAGCTTAATAGGGTAAAACTTAAAAAAAAGAGTATCTTCGAAATTGAAGATACTCTTTTTACGTTAAACTACATTGACAATAAAAATTGCCAATGCTATAATAAACTATTGTGACTGCAATATGAGCGTATTTATTAATTATAGCATACTTGGAGTCACATGTCAATAAATATTTTAAAGGGGTTTTGAAATTGAAAGAAATTATCAATTTATTTGAAAATAACTTACTAGAGACGCAAATATTTAATGAAATATTTAATGAAATATTTAAGTGTAATGAACTTACAAGTGAATATGGATTAATGCTTCATGATGAGGATGTAAAAGAAATTGTTAAAACAAGAAATAGAGCACTAGAAAAAAGTGGGAGAATAGAATTTAATGGTCAAATCATAAATAAAATTATTATATCCTTTCGTGATTCCCCATATATATCACAATATAATTACAGTGATACAATAAACGAACTTGTAGAAATTTTTTATAATTATAAAAATGAAACTTTAGATTATATAAGTGATGATGAATTAATAGAAATCATGAAGGAGCATTTTGATAACTATTGCCAAGGATCATTAGAACTTTTAGAGGGAAGAGTATTATATAAAATCTCTGATAATATAAGACGTGGAGTGAAAGATTATACAAATATTGATAATGAAAAGGACTGATAAGTTATGGGTAAGAGTAAAAACATTCAAAAATATAGTTTTTCTATAGAGAATAACGTCAGTCAGGAATATTTTTTTAAGGATATTTTGGTGATTTGTTATGAGAAAAAGTTATTAGATGATATGAGTTTAAATAGGATATCTTATGAAAGAATAGAAATTTTAAAAGTGCAATTGAAATATTATACAAAAGATGAAAGCAGTTCAGTTATGGTAGAGGTAGTAGAAAGTATAATGCAGTGTATTGATTATACAATGGGAATTTATTTGAAAACTTTCGATAGTATAGAATTAATAATAGAGGAATTAAAGAACTTAAGTTTAGCTTATATTCTAAAAATGGGGCACGATTTAATCAAGAAAAAGACAGTAGAGAGCAAAAAGCTGCTAGATAAAATTCATGATAATAAGCTTAAAGTTGATAATTATTCATATAACGATACTATAGATTATGGTATTCCATTGTTTTTCAAAGAATATGAAGACTGTTTTGCAGCTCATGAGACTCCAGGATCAATAGATTATCAACTTTACATAGATAATATGAATTATATAGGTATTGAGTATATAAATAATTATTTAGAGACATTAACCTTAGAAAATGAGTTTTGTTATAACTTTGATATTTATGAAATTAATGAATTATTAAAAGGATATGATATAAATTGCGAATTATTACTTATAAACATATTTGAACTAGTATTGATTAATGCAGTAGGTTTAATAATTTGTGGTAAATCTTTAAAAAATCTTAATATTAATAGTATAGATAGAGAACAGATAAGTAATAAGTTAGGCAAATTATCCTTAGAAGAGTTAGAAGGAGAGTTGTTAAAATATGCAAAAAGATGCTGTGAAAGTTTAGAGATTAAAAACGAAGTATTAATAGATTATATTAGAAACTCTACATTAAAAATAACTTCATTGATAAATAAAAGCATTGAACTTAATAAATTAGAAACAGTATTTATATCATTTTATGAAGATAATGATAATGAATTTATTGAATATATAGATGGTAAAAAATTAAGCAACCCTGTATTTAGAAAATTAATTAGGAAAATTAGAGAATGTTCTTCAATTCAGGATAAAGTTGCATTAATTAAAAATAATATTAAGAGTCTAGAAGATTTAGCGGATATGTTAGATGCTGAATGCTTATTTGAAGATGAATATATTATATGCTTCAAAAGCTTATCACAAATGGAAATTATTCTTCTATCAAAATATGTATCTAATTTAAGTTTGGAAAATGAATATGAAAGAGAATGGTATTTTGAATTCACTAAGTATATTTTAAGTTTAAGTGAAAAAGAACAAGTGACAATTATAAATCTTAAAGAAAGAATACACTTAATTTAAGTAGATAAAACTAAAGAAATCGTAGAATATGAGAAGGGGCCTGACAAATAATTTTAAATTGCAGCAGTAAAATATGCACCGGTGAAGGAAACTTGCAAAATTGGCGTTTTACAGGGATTCAAATTTTTTTGGAGAAGCTCTTGACTTAGAGTTAACCTTATATGTTATAGTTTACATGAGAATAAGGTGGCAGAGTCAATAATAAAAAAATAAATATAAAAAAGGGAGGATTAACTGGTTTAAGTGATGATGTGAAAAATTGATTTTATTCGATTTTAGAAACCAGGATTGATTTTATGGATAAAAGAAAGTTTGGTAATACAGGTTTTGAGATTACCCCAGTAGTATATGGAGGGATTGTTTCAATGAGAGATGGTCAGGAGGCGTCTGACCAATATGTATCATGGGCTATTGATCGTGGAATCAACTATTTTGATGTCGCTCCAACCTATGAAGATGCGCAAGAAAAACTAGGGATTTCACTTATGCCCTATCGTAAAAATATACATCTTGCCTGCAAAACAGGTTGCAGAATGAAAGTGGATGCGCAGAAAGAATTTGAAAAGTCTTTTAGTTTGCTTCACACTGATTATTTTGATGTATATCAGATGCATGCACTAAAAAAAGAAGAAGACGTGGATAAAGCATTCGGTGTTGGTGGCGTTATGGAAATGATGGTAAAAGCAAAGGAACGTGGCTTGGTACGAAATTTAGGAATTACCTGCCATAATGAAGCAGTTGCTCTAAAAGCAATGTCACTTTATGATTTTGATACTGTGCTATTTCCTTTAAATTGGCATATGAATATAGGCCATGATATGGGAACACAATTATGTAAAACGGCAAAAGAAAAAGGTATGGGTCTGCTTGGTATGAAAGAATTGATAGAACGTGCCTGGTTTAACCCAGATGAACGGGAAAACTCAACCTTTCAAAAATCTTGGTGCAAACCAATAGATCTCGAAAATAAGGAATTGCGCCTTGCCGCAATGAAATATACACTTAGTCTTGGAGTAGACACCTTGATTCCACCCGGAGATTTTACGAATTTTTCATTTGTTGTTGAAAATATTGAGGAATGTTTGAAGAATCCTTTGACTGAGGCTGATTTAACATTTTTAAAACAATATTATGAGAAAGTTAAGGATCATCCTTTCTTTAAAGTATAATTTTACCCCAGAGGTGTTTATGTAAAATAAAATAGCAATAGGAGCAGTACTAACCATAAGCGGTTTTACTGCTCTTATTTTTTGGAAACTATTGACAAGTATATCGGTGCCCGTTACAATACATATATCGGAAGATGATATAACGGAGGAAGATATAATGAGCAATATTAAAGGGAATATAGTACTAACTGAAGCTGTTTATTACATTCTTTTATCACTCTATGTTCCAATGCATGGATATGGAATAATGCAAAATATTATTGAATTAAGTGAAGGCAGAGTTAATCTCGCAGCCGGAACGCTTTATGGTGCAATTAACACTTTGCTTGAAAAAGAATTTATAATAGCACTTGCTGGCAAAGTCAATTCACGTAAAAAGGAATATGAAATTACTGAATCTGGCAAAGTGGTTATAAAAAATGAAATTGAAAGACTGCGTGAACTTATTAAAAATGGCAAAAAAATTGCAGGGGGCATAGAAGAATGAGATACACAGTGCATAAATGGTTTTGGGTATGGGATTTTGAAAAAGAGGAGAACTGGTTAAATGAAATGTCAGTAAAAGGACTACAACTAGTTGCAGTTGGATTTTGTAAATATGTTTTTGAAGAGACTATTGAAGGTGAATACGCATACAAATTAGAACTTTTAGAAAATGTGCCATCAAATGCTGAAAGCATCTCATATATTAGTTTTCTTGAAGAAACAGGAGTGGAGTATATTGGATCTTTAATGCGTTGGGCATATTTTAGAAAAAAGGTGGCCTATGGAGACTTTGAGATCTATTCTGATATTGACTCGAAAATCAAGCATTACAAACGGATTAGGTTCTTGATTCTTGCTGTAACATCAATGAATGTAGTGCCTGCTTTTTCTTACTTATACAATTATATAGAGAAGAGACATTCGGTAAATTTTGATTTTAAAATTTTCTCTTTCCTTATAACGCTTTTACTTGGATTTGGAATATTAAAAGTATCAAAGAAAATTAGCAAGTTAAAAAAAGAAAAAGCAATTAGAGAATAAAGATAACAAAAAAAAATTCTGACTATTGAATTAAAAGGAATTGAACGTTTATATAAGAATAAAAGGGGGGAATATGTGTGATGGAATCTAAAATAGAAAAGAAGAACTTTGGTATTGCAGAATTTACACAACAAGAAAAGTGGTTAGAAGAACAGCACAAGAATGGATGGCGCCTTATTAAAATTAATGGAATTAAATACAGGTTTGAAAGATGTGATGTTGATGAGTGGATTTACCAGCTTGATTTTAAGGGAAATGGTGTAGCAGAGGAAGACTATATTCAGATGTTTATGGATTGTGGCTGGGAGTATGTATTACAGCATGATAAATGGTGCTATTTTCGAAAGAAAAAAGAAGTCGGGGCTGATTTATCAATTTTTAACGACAGGTTTTCAAAAATAGATATGTACAGCAGAATGCTTAAAAGTCGTCAACTTATAGTTGCCATAGCTTTGTTTGCTATTGCGTGTGTAATAGAATATTTCACAATATTTACTAATGCCTTTAAAGGAGATGGAAACGGTCCTTGGGTCGATTTTTGGAGTGGTGCATTGCCATGGATTGGTATAGCACTTCTTGTGGCTACTTATTTTTCAGTTGATCAATATATAAAACTCAGAAAGATGGTAGAAGAGTTAAAATCGTCTGAGGAATGAGTAAAGAGGAAATTGAAGTTGAATATATAGAAGGAAGTGATTATATGGAGTTAATTAAGGCAACGCAAAAGCATTTTAATATTGTTAAGGATATTGTCTGCAATACTATAAACGATATTTATCCCAATTACTATCCGAAAGGGGCTGTTGACTTTTTCTTAACTCATCATTCGGATGAAAATATTAAAAATGCAATTCAAAAAAATGAAATCTACTTATTATTAGAAGGAAATAATTTTGTTGGAACAGGCAGTGTAAAAGAAAATGAAGTATGTAGATTGTTCGTTTTACCCCAGTATCAAGGTAAAGGTTACGGCCACAAAATAATGGATATCTTAGAAAACCTTCTATTCAAATCATTTGATGAAGTGACATTGGCTGCTTCGTTTCCTGCGTATAATATGTATATTAAACGAGGATATTTCCCAATAGATTATCATAAGATATTGACAGAAAACGGTGATTATTTATGCTATCATGTAATGAAACGTATACGTCAAAAATGAACATAATCTAAATAATATTCTTAAAGTAATTGAATTTAATTCAATAGGGATAATGGGTATGTTGTGAATACTAACGAGATGGAAGAAAAACTTAATAAACTAGGGGAAGTAGGATGGGAAGTTGTTTCTGGATATACTACTACACGAGATTTTGGAGCTAGTCGTAGAGTAATATATACTTTAAAGAAAGAAGCCATATAAATAGTGAAATTAATTATAACTATGGTGGAAGAAGATAAAATTTTCTTTAGTGCATTTAGGTAATACTAGTAGAGAAGCATTTAATACACAATATACTAGAATATGGATAAAAAAGAATTGACAAACCAATGAAAAGGTAATATATTATGTTTAAAGGTAATACATTACCTATTTTATTTTAGTAATTAGGAGGCAATTATGAGCAAACTTGAAATGATGGATGATCGTAAATATTTATTTGGATCAATTTTTATACTCTCTAACAGGATGGACACTTCGCTCCAAAGAGAATTTAATCGATTTGATATTACAACAAAGCAGTGGTTTTTATCAGTTATTATAGACAATTTATTTGATAATCCACCTACAATGAAAGAAGTTGCAAATGAAATGGGAAGTTCTCATCAGAATGTGAAGCAGGTTGCTTTAAAGCTAGAGAAAAAAGGATTATTGATTTTAGAAAAGGATAAAAGAGATACTCGTGCAACTAGACTTAAATTGACAGAGAATAGCTATGAATTTTGGAAAATGATTAAAGAGGAGGGGGCTGTGTTTACTGAAACATTGTTTAAAGATATAGATGACTTGCAAATTGCAAGAAAAGTGATACAGACCATGCTGTTACATATTAATGAGATGGATAATAAAAGTGAAGGAGTTGAATAACATTAGTGTTAAACCAAAAGAGAATAAAACTCTGTTATATTTAACAATTCTAATAGTTATACTCACTGCAACATGCAGCAGTATAGGTATTTGGCATGAACAATTATATTCTAAGGAAACTGTGGGTTCGTTGGCACAATGTATTGGACAAGATATTTCAAATCTATTCTTTATATCGCCCATTCTTTTAGCTTCTGCTTTTTATGCCTCAAAAGGAAATAAAATTGCGAAAATTATTTGGATTGGTACAATAATCACCAATGTTTATACTTATTCTATCTATTGTTTTGCCGTTCATTTTAATTTTTTATTTCACTTATATTGTTCGATACTAGGATTATCTATTTTTTCTGCACTTATTTTTTTTGTTAAATATATTAATGAAGACTTTAAAAATTGGTTTACAGAAAAGGTACCTACTAAAACAATTGGGCTTTTTTTATTTATAACAGCTTCCATGTTTTCTGTTCTATGGCTCTCTACTTCACTTCCAGCAGTATTAACTAATACAGTACCGGAGGGTATAATAAAGGATAATTTATTTACAAGTCCGGTTCAGGTTTTAGACTTTTCTTTTTACTTACCATTAATGTTTATTTCTTCTGTCATGGTGATTAAAAAGAAAACATTGGGGTATCTTCTTGCACCAATGATGATAGTTCTTATCATATTAACCTATATAAATATTATTTGTTTAATGATTGTTACAATGCAAAAGACCCTTTCTAATGATATACCAATAATTATTGATTTATGTATAGTTACATTTATTTGTATATGTTTTTTGTATTTATTCTTGAAAAATATTTCAGAGAGTTCACAAAATGCGAAAAGGTTATAATCATATGAATGTAATGATTAATAAGATGGCTAAGAAATAGTAAGGGGTGAAAAAATGAATAACATTATTATTAAAACTAAAAATGACAAAAATATATTATACTTCACAATTCCAATAGTTATACTCATTGCAACATGTAGTGGTATAGGAATATGGAATCAAAAATTATATTTAAAAGAAACTGTAGGTTGGCTGTCACAATGTATTGGGCAGGATATTTCTAATCTGATTTTTGTATCGCCTATTCTTCTAGCTTCTGCTTTTTATGCTTCAAAAGGAAATAGAAATGCAAAAATTATTTGGCTTGGGACCATGATTACCAATATCTATTCTTATGCTATTTATTGTTTTGCTGTTCATTTTAATTTTTTATTTCTAGCTTATTGTTTGATATTAGGATTATCAAATTTTTCAGTAATAAATTTTTTAGTTGAGAATATTAACGAGGACTTTAGATCTTGGTTTACAGAAAAAACACCTACTAAAGCAGTTGGGATATTCTTATTCATAATAGCTTTCATGTTCGCTTTTTTGTGGCTTTCTGATTCCCTACCTGCAGTGTTAACTAATACAGTACCAGAGAATATTATAAAGGATAATTTATTTACAAATCCTATTCATGTTTTAGACTTTGCTTTTTACTTGCCATTAATGTTTATTTCCTCTATCATGCTGATTAAAAAGAAAGCGCTGGGATATCTAATTGCACCAATGATGATGGTTTTTGCGCTATTAACCAATGTGAATATTATCTGTTTAATGATTGTTACAATGCAAAAGACCACTTCTAATAATATACCGATGATTATTGGGTTTGGTATATTTGCATTTGTCTGTTTAGTTTTTTTATGGCTATTTCTGAAAAATAGTTTATATATTAAAGATAGTTATGGGGGTAAAGGGTAGATTTAAAGTCACATATTTAAATAATTAATTAGGATACCGCAGGTTCAACGATGATATGCGGTATTTTTGCTGCTCAATACTAGAAAGCTACGTCGCAAAGGAATTAAGAGTAATGTAGAATTGAGTATTTAGAGAATAGGAAGCAGGAGATATTCTTAGGAGAATAAGAATTGTGGATACCTTACTGTTTGGTGAAATAATAGAATGTTTACATAATATGTTATAATATGAATATAATTGTTTAGATTGAGCTGGGATGGTAGGACGAACTAAGTATTTTAAGGAGAGGGATAACTTTGAAATAAATAAGAATATTTACAAATGGAAGTATGTTTGATTTAGCGGAAGACGTAAATTACAATATAAACAATATTTGTAAAAAATAAAAATAGGAGGATAATTTTATGGAGAACAATAATGGATGTCCAGTATGTGGATGTACAGAAATCGGTAAAGGAAAATTAATAGGTCATGCAAACATGATCCCAGTTGATAAATTCTTTTCTGGTGGTTCTGAAATAGTTGCTGATATTTGTACAAAGTGTGGGCAAGTTCTATCTTTAAAAGTCATAAAGCCAGAGATGTTTAAGTTGAAAAAATAAGCTACAGTTGTTATTTCTGATTTAGTATAAAATTGTAACTTTAAATAAGCAGTAAGGTGATTTGCATAGTAAGAGTATTCTTAGATTGTTTCACTGGGGTAGGGGTTAGTTCATGTACTAAATCTAAGTTATTAATGAAAGGATGTTGTAAAATGATTGATGTTATTATTGTTATTGTATTAATTTTAGGAATTATTATTTCTGTAGTAGGTTTGAAAAAACAGAATAAATCATTTAAGTATATAGGATTTATATTTATTATTTTGTGTTTAATTTATATAGTACCACAATTCTTAGAGGGCTTTATAAATGGGGCTTTAGCTCCTAATATTATCCGAGTCTTCGTACCCTGAAATTAGGTTATATGAACTTAAGGCAATACGTCCAGATTCAAGGTTATAAAAATGGAATCACAGATCAGGATTTATATTCTCTACAATAATATCTGTATTGCCAAGTGCGTTGTTATACCCTCTTTGGACAGCACTTCTAATATGATAGAATGGAAGAAAAAGGAGAGGCTTTTGTATGTATGAATATAAAGTTTTTAAATGGAGATTTGATTTAAGTAGTGCTAAGGAATTAGAAGTTGAACTTAATAAATATGCAAAAGATGGTTGGAGAATATTTAACATAACAACAAATTTAAAAGGAAGTTTGATATCCTGCTGTTTAGAAAATGGCGTTAGAGTATAATTTTAGTAGGCAAAGGTAGCAAAAAAATAAAGGAGATGTAAAAACATCTCCCCAATACATAAATTATCCATTATAATTTTATTGCTAAGATAAAAAGAATGGAGTTGGATTTA
>NZ_PVXQ01000022.1 GCF_002995745.1 Clostridium vincentii
CGTTAGCCTAACAAGCAAATATCAAAAGATACATTAATTTCTAATGAACCGCCGTGTACCGAACGGTATGCACGGTGGTGTGAGAGGACGCTAAATAAAATAATTATTTAGCTCCTACTCGATTTCTTTGGATAATTCACCCTGACCATTCCGTAATTTATGCTGTAATTTTCTCAACTACTTCCCTTATAATATCAAATGCTTTATCACAATCTTTTTCATCTAATATTAATGGTGGAATCATACGTATTATAGTTCCTCCGATTGAAGTAATTAAAAGCTTTTTATCTAAACAATCATGTTTTACTTGTGCTGCGATGTTTTGATCAAATTCAACTCCAATTAATAACCCCTTTCCCCTAACTTCTACCACATGAGGTAATTCTTTTAATTTTCCTGCAAAATATTTTCCCATTTTCTCTGCATTTCCTGCTAAATCACGATCAAGTAATTCATTAATTTGAGCGTAAGACGCTGCACAACATACAGCATTTCCACCATAAGTTGATCCATGAGCACCTAAATTAAAAGCTTTAGCTACCTCTTTAGTTGCACAGATTGCACCAATTGGCATTCCGCCACCCATAGCCTTTGCCATTGAAACTATATCTGGTTTTATTTCATAATCCATATAAGCCATTATCTTTCCAGTTCTGCACCATCCAGTTTGAACTTCATCTAATAATAACAACATTCCTTTTTCATCACAGAATGCTCTAATTCCCCTCATAAATTCTTGTGTTGCTGGGTGTACCCCACCTTCTCCTTGAAGAGGTTCAATCATAATAGCTATAGTATTTTCTGTACATGCGTCTTTAAATGATTGTAAGTCATTGAAGTCAGCATAAGAAAAACCAGAAATCATTGGTTTAAATCCTATTTGACATCCATTATCAGGTTGTCCTGTTGCAGACATTGATCCATATGTTCTTCCGTGGAACCCATTTCTTGCAGTTACAATATTGAATCTATTAGGACCATACTTTTCTACTCCGTACTTTCTTGCCATTTTTATCATAGCTTCATTAGATTCTGTTCCTGTATTTTGATAAAAAATCTTATCCATTCCTATAGTGTCACAAATTAATTTTGCAAGTACCGCTTGAGGAATTGTATATGGATAGTTAAATGTATGCATTATGTCTTCAACTTGTTCTTTAACTGCTTCTACAACTTTTTCATTACAGTTTCCTGCACTATTAACTGCAATTCCACCATAAAAATCTAAATAGCCCTCACCATTTTCATCGTATAGATACATATCCTTTGCTGTTTCTGCAATAAAGTCAAATCTTTCATAAGTTTCAATCATGTATGTGCTAACTAAATCCTTTAATTCTCTCTTTGATAATTTTACATCTCTTAATTTCATAAATATATCTCCTTAAATTTAATATTATTTTCCTAATTAAAGTGCTTTTCTATAAATTCTCTTAATATCTTCTATGTTAAATTTAATTGGATGAATACTAATGCTTGCTCCTGATACCTTTATGCAATTCTCTGCCATCCAATCTATGTCCTCGTCTTTAATTCCTTGTTCAGATAAAGTTGTTTCTAAATCAATATCCTTAAGTAATTTTCTTATTGTTTTAACACAATCATTTTCATCTTTTCCGCCTAATAACTTAGAAATCATAGCAAATTTTTCTGGAGCTGAACTTATTGATTCTTCATAAATTATTGGTGTTAAGGCTGCAAGTCCTCTTCCATGTACAATATCCTTAAGTCCACTTGCTGGATGTTCCATTCCATGGGGAGCTATTACTCCTGCTGTATTAATTACCATTCCACCTAGAGTGCTTGCCCATGTTACTCCTTCAAAAGCTTCTATATCATCTGAACTTTTATAGGCATTAACTAAATTTTTTCCTATAAGTTCAATTCCTTGAAGAGCCATCATAGCTGTCATCGGTTGAGTAATTTCAGATAAATAAGCCTCCATGTTATGACATAACGCATCAAATCCAACTGAAGCTAGAATATACTTTGGCATAGTTGTCATTAATTGAGGATCTACTATAGATGCTTTTGCTACTATTGCATTAGATCTTAATGATTTTTTATCATTATTCTCTGGATTAGTTAATACTGCAAATCCATTTCCTTCACTACCTGTTCCACATGTTGTAGGAACTAATACTATTGGAAGTGCCTTATCACTGACTTTCTTTCCAAAAATATAATCTGATATATCCCCTTCATTTAATGTAATAAAAGCAATTGCCTTTGCAGCATCCATTATACTTCCACCACCAAGACCTAGAACAACATCACATTTACTAGTTTTTGCAAGTTCTGCTCCAGCATATGCAGTTATAGTTGTTGGATTTTGCTCTACTTTATCAAATACAACAGACTCTACGTCAGATTCCTTTAATAAAGCAATAGTTTTATCAAGAAGTCCTGTTTTCTTTGTACTATTTTTTCCTGTTACGATTAAAACCTTCTTTCCGTACTTAGCAACTTCTATTCCTAATTCTTTAACCCTGCCTTGTCCAAAGATAAGATTTACAGGTAAACTATAATTAAATTTCATAAATAAACTCTCCTTTTTGATTTTAATAATTATTTAATTCTACGATGTATAGATTAATATGTTAAACCATGCTCTCTTATATAAATTAATATTTTAAATAGCGCCCTCTATACCTTCTTCGTCTTCAATTTCTTTTTCAACATCTATGAATTCATGTTCTCCAAAATCTTTATATTTTGTCCTTGCTACTGCATAAAAGATAAGTCCAAGCAAACACCAAGCTCCTACAATTATTAGTTCTTCTTTAACTAAACCTGATGGCATTCCTGGAATATACAATGCTGTCATGAATCCACTTAACAATATTGCCATAATCCCAACGAATTTGCCTGCTTTTACTTTATAAGGTCTAGGCATATTAGGTTCTTTAAATCTAAGCACTAAGAAGGATATTGCAACTAAAAGATATGCAACTACCACTCCAAAGCTTCCTGCATCAGTAAGCCATACCATCATAGCTCGTCCAAAGAAAGGTGCTACAATTGAAGCTGCTCCTATTAGTAAGACTGCATTTATTGGTATTTTATATTTCGGATGTAGTTTAGCTAAAAAGCCTGGTAACATTTGAGACGCTGCCAAAGAATATATAGCTCTACTTCCACCTATAAAGAACGAATTCCAACTTGTAATTATACCAGTCATCCCCCCTATAATAACTACTTTGGCAGCCATATCACTATTAAAGAATGCATTTTTCATAGCATCTGCTGTCACAAGAGTTGATGTATCTAATTCAGTTTTTGTCATTACAAGTGAAACAGCTACTATAATCATGATATACCATGCAACTGCCATAGCTATTGAAAGTATCATAATTTTACCAATTTTTTTGAATGGCACGTTAATTTCTTCAGCAGCTTGAGGAATAACATCAAATCCGAGAAACATAAATGGTGTCATTGCTACAACTGTTAATATTCCACCTATTCCATCATTAAATAAAGGTTTTGTATTTTCTATATTTCCTGAAAAACCTGATCCAACTACTAAAGCAATACCTATAGCCGCAATTCCAATTGTTAAAACAAGTTGTAATTTTGCTGCTGCCTTTGCACCAAAGCAATTAATAACAGTAATAATTATAGCAGCAATAACTCCTACTGCAACCCAGGATGCATAGATATCAAATCCAGCTATTGTATACATATAACCTTTTAAGAAATCCGGGTAAATATATTGAATAACCGTTGGGAATGCACAAGCTTCAAAAGCAACAACTCCTACATACCCTAAGATTATTCCCCAAGTACATATAAATGAGCCCGTTTTTCCAAGTGCTCTTAAACTAAATACATGCTCTCCTCCACATTGCGGCATAGCAGCAGTTAATTCCGCATAAGTTAATCCAACAAAAAGTACCATGATACCACCAAGTAGAAATGCTAAAATAGCGCCAATTGTTCCAGCACCTCTAATCCAAACCCCTGCCATGACTACCCATCCCCAACCTATCATAGCTCCAAACGCTATTGCAAATATATCCTTCTGATTTAAAACTCTGTCAAATTTGGACTTTTCCATAATAAACCCTCCTAATTAAAAATAATATTTTGTGTTAGTACTAGTTATTTGGAAACTCCATTGTTTTCAAATAAAAAAAAGCGCTCTAGACTTAAAAGTCCAGAACGCCCTTGTTCAAATTCTTTATAATATTCAATTAATTTATATCCTCAATATACCACTAATGCGTTATAGTGTCAATAATCATTTTGAATATATATTTTTTTCTTTTATTTCCAATGAAAAATCATATTAAAAGCTAGAAGGTCATCTCCATTATTTATGTAAATATGATCTTTATCTGTATTAAATCTTACAGCATCCCCGTTATTAATAGTCATTGTTTTATCCTCTACTTCTAATGTTAATACTCCTTTAAACACATTTACATATTCACTAGTATTTTCTCCATGAGATCCTGATATGTATCTATACCCTGGCTTTATTTCAACAACATAAATTTCAAAGCTTGTATCCTCTTCATATGGAAAATAAGTATACACACTATACCCGTCTACAAGTTCTTTTGTTGGCGTTAAGCTCTCTTTTTTTACAATGTATATTTCTTCCTTAGGAATAGAAACCAGATCATTAAATGAAACTCTAAGTCCACTAACTATTTTACCCAATATAGCAACAGTTGGATTTGACTCTCCTCTTTCTATTTGCCCTAACATGCTTTTACTAACTCCAGTTTGTTCAGCTACCATAGTTAAACTCATTTTCTTCCGTTTTCTAATTGTTTTTAAATTTATTGACACATTTCTATTTATATAATCCATTTTGCCCTCCTGCATTGTACGTTATATTGCACATTGCATTAGTATATCATTTTACATATTATATATCACTATATTTAATATGCCAATTCAAAATATGTAGTTAATTTAAGAATTCAACTTCACCTGATTCTAAATGATATTTAGCAGCTACTACTTTCAACTTTCCTGAATCAACTAGATTTTTAATTACAGTACTCTTTAATAATTCATTAACTGTTTCCTTTGCGTTTTCATTTTCAACTTCTGAAGCAATTTCCTCGTCACTTGCATCTTTATTCGCTTGTTTTACTTTATCAAAAGATGGTTTAATTTTATCTATTATTGCTTGAATTCCAGGTGTAGTTTCTCCACCTTCAACAGTAGCTTGTACAGCTCCACATTTTTCATGTGCTAATACTATAACTAATGGAGTGCCTGCATGCTCAACTGCATATTCTACACTTCCTGTTTCTACCGTATCTGTTACATTTCCAGCATCACGAATAACAAACAAATCACCTAATTCTTGATCAAATATTAACTCTGGTGCAACTCTTGAATCTGAACATGTTAATATTGTAGCAAAAGGATGTTGTCCATTTTCCGAAAGATCAGTACGTACTTCTGATGATAAATCCTTATTTAAAAGCTCTCCAGATACAAATCTTTTATTTCCTTCTATAATAGCAGTTTCTGCTTCCTCATACGTAACTCCTTCCTCATGAAGATCTTCTGCTTCCATTGAAATAGTTGTTTCGGTTTCAGTTTGTGCAGTTTCAATTTCTTTGCTACTGCAACCATTTAAAACCATAGTAGATATTAAGCCACCAACTAGAATACAACTTATCTTTTTTAATAATTCTTTCCTTTTCATATTAAAATCCCCTTCTTTAACAAAATAATTCATTTTAAAGTATACTCCTTAGTATACTACTTTGTAAACTTTTCGCTAATTTTGACGAATTTCATCTGACACTCTTCCGTATTATTCAAATCCTAATGCTCTTAGTTTAAAACATGAAATACTCCCATATTTTCCGCATAAAATAATAAGGGGGGATGATACATTTTGAGATACTGGAAAAATAAAATAGTTCATTTCTTTGCTTTCGGCAGTATATATTTAAATATAGAGGTGTTTTCCAAGGCTTATACTGGTGAGTTAATAGGTTTTGATGGCATATCAAAGTGGAGCCTATGTGGTTGGACATCCTCATGGATGTTTTTAGTAGGTGGGCTATGTGGAGTCATTCTAGGTAGCTTAAATGATAGTCCTAAATTTTACAATCTTAAAATGTGGCAACAAGTATTTATAGGAGGAACATTAATTATTGTGGCAGAATTCCTATCCGGAATATTTTTCAACCTACATCTACACCTAAACCTATGGGATTATTCTCAACAAAAATTTAACTTTCTAGGACAAATATGCCTACAGAATTCTATTTACTGGTATTTACTAAGTATCGTGGTACTATGGTTTAATGCCGCTTTATCTTATTATTTTTACCATGAAGAAAAACCACCAAGCTTATTTAAATACTTTATAAAATTAATTACACTAAAATAAATTACGCTACATAGAAAAACATCAACGTTCTTAATATCTAAAACGTTGATGTTTACTATAAAAAATATTAATATTCTTCAAAAATTCTTTTTATTTCAGAATAGTCTCGTGTTTTAGTTAAAGCTAAGGAGAGCAATATCCTAGCTTTCGAAGGTGCTAATGTATTGCCTGGAATACAATTAGTCGATTTATCTATAGCATAATCTTTTAATATAATTCCACTTCCAGTTCTTGAAGATCTTACAACCGGTATACCTTTAGTCTCAAGTTCTTTAACTTTTTTTATCCAAGCAGAACTAAACGTTCCACACCCAGCCCCTGCGATTACAAGCCCCTCAGATTTTTGAGCCAAATAATCAATAATTAAAGGATCAGCATCAATATTAAAATATGCAATAGAGACTTGGGGTAATTCTTTTAATCCAAAAATATCGAATTCTGTATCAACTGTATGTGGTTTTATAGATTTATTTAAAAAATAAGGTATATTATCTCTCATATATCCAAGGCAACCTAAATCTATAGAATTAAAAGCATTTGTTTTAAATGTATTAACTTTTTGTACATTTCTTCCACTATAAATTCCATCAGCAAAAACAACCATACACCCCTGACCTTTAGATAAATCATTAGCAGCCAAAGCCACTGATTGATATAAATTTAATGGTCCATCAGCACTAGTTGCAGTAGAGGGTCTCATGGCTCCTGTTACTATTACCGGTTTATTTGTTTTAACAGTTAAATCTAAAAAATATGCTGTTTCTTCCAAAGTATCAGTGCCATGAGTTATTACAAACCCATCTACATCACTTTGCTTTGAAATCTCATTTATTCTATTTGCAAGAGTTAACCAATGATCAATAGTTATATCATTACTATCAACATTCGCAATTTGCTGATAAGATATATTAGCTATTTCATCAAGACTAGGAACACTATCAACTAATGATTTTATATCCAAATTACCAGCTTTATAATTAGTTGTCTTTCCAGCTATTCCAGTACCAGCAATAGTACCACCCGTAGCTAAAATAACTATATTTTTAAGTTCAGAATTTTTAGAATTAATTAATATCATTTCCTACCTCCTAAAATTTCACGTTACACCTAAAGGTCTAAACATTACTTTAGTCCCCGTTTGGGCACCGTTTAGGGTATAAAAAAAGCTCAGCCCTACTAGTTAAGCCGTTTGTTAACGTATAATGGTAGTCCCCTATGGACTACCAAATACTAGTGTGGGAAAACTGTGGGAAAACATCAATATTCTTGTCATTTTAAAAATATGAATCACCTTTAGTCCCTTTTGGGGACATAAAAAAACAGCCTAACCATACCGATTAAGCTGTTTTACCATTTTTTTGGTAGTCCATAGGGGAATTGGACCCCTGACTCCACCGTGAGAGGGTGGCATCTTAACCACTTGACCAATGGACCACAACAAATATTATTATATCACAGGATACCTATCTAGTATATACTTAATTACGCTCATATTCGCTTATATTCGCTCACTAGTCCATTTTACCTGTGAATTAGTACAATATGCTCTCACATTATTCTTTTTTCATCTATTCACCTTTATTATTGTTTCTGAATTAAAAAAAGAGTAGCTATTCAATCTTTAAGCTACTCCCTTTAGTATTTACACTCAGAAACCATATTAATTTCCTTCCTGATTACCCTTGAATTTTTTGAGCTAATTCTCTTAACTCATCAAATGATAATCCAGCAAAATAGGATCTATTTAATTGTTCTTGTGATAGTCCATTATCTCTACCTAGTGTAAGTATAGTTGTAATGTACATTTCTCTGTAATCTCTTACTGCCATAAAGTTCGCCTCCTCCTGTGTATATCTTAATTATGATATTTTTTATTATATGTAAATCAAGTAGAAAAATTTACAATAATAAATAAATACTTTAAACACATTTTTGATTATATCACACTATTTTAAATTTTCAAAATATTTTGTGTTATCTTTGTGTTAATCATTCCTATTTTAAGTAACAACAAAAAAAACTTGCAAATCTTAATTAGATTTGCAAGTTTTCTTAATTATTTATTTAAATATTTAACAGCACTTAAAGCTGCAATATTACCTTCTCCTGCGGCTTTAATATACTGATAAGGCTTTCCTACACAATCTCCTGCTGCAAAACAGCCATTAAGATTAGTAGCCATTAACCTATCAACCTTAATATGTCCATCATCTTCCTTAAGTCCTGGGACAAGCTGTGAAGGTGGAATGGCATCCTTTAATATAAATATACCATCTGTTTCTATTTCACTATTTTTAAGAATCAACTTATTTACTTTGGATTCCCCTAATACTTCAATAGGTTTATCATTTACAATTAAAATACCTTCATTTAAGTTGTATTCTCCTTTATATAATGGAATATAATAAACCTTGGAAGCTAATTCGCTAACGTAATTTGCCTCCTCTTCACCTTCAGCATTAGAAGATATTATTGTTACGATTTTGCCCTTATACAGAGGTGCATCGCAAGTAGCACAATATCCCACTCCTCGTCCAAGATACTTAATTTCTCCTACTAGAGGTTTCGAAAATTCTACTCCTGTTGCTAAGATAACTGTGGTTGCTTCATAGGCTTTCTCATTCACCATTAAGGTGAAGTATTCTCCCATTGCATAAATATTATTAATTCGTTCCTCAGTTATTTCTATACCCATCTCTTTTATATGGTTTCCATAGGATTCTCCAAGTTCCTTACCTGATACACTTGAAAATCCTAAGTAGTTATTTATTTTTGGTGCTTTTTGAACCTTTGAACTTAGATTATTGTTTCCAAATAAAATAAAGGATTTATTTCTAATTTTAGCATTAAGAGCAGCTGATAATCCACCTGGCCCCGTGCCTACTATTGCAATATCATATCTTTTATCCATTTTTAAATAACCTCTTCAATAACTTCCTTTAAAGCTTCTTTAGGCATGAATCCCATCTTTGTAGCGACTTCAGCACCAGCTTTAAATATCTTAATTGTAGGAATGCTTTGAACTCCATATTTACTTGCTGTAATAGGACTTTCATCAACATCAATTTTAACTATTTTAATTTCGCCCATTTCTCCTTGAAGTTCCTCAAGAACAGGTGCAAGCATTTTACATGGAGCGCACCATGTAGCAAAGAAGTCTACAACAACCACTCCTGCATTATCTAGAACTTCCGCTTTATAATCATTATCATTTATATGTTTTATCATTTTCTCTCCTCCTTATACCCCTTAGGGTATGAATCTTATCTCTAGTCTACTCTAACTAATAGTTTATGTCAACAACCACAGCTCTTTAATATTTTTAGCAACATTTAAACTTTTATACAGGTTTTATAAAAAAAGAAGTACCAACTTAAATCAGTACTTCATTAGTGTGTCCTTATTTCACATGAATAAGTATACTTTCTACATGAGTTCCCCTACCTTCATCTTGAAAAAGAATTTGAAACATATCTATTCCACAAAAACATCTATTTGCCTTATAGATTAATATAGAGGGCTCAACAAGATATACTCGTCCATGCATAGGTTTAAATTTTATTTTCATAAAACTCTTAATATCCGGGCATCCCACCCTCCTACAATCTATAATAATAGGTCTAGTCCCATTAACATAAAGGGGTCTAATCTGTTTAATTATTACATTAAAGTTACTTGGATATACAATAAATTCATCATCATCTTTAATGCAAGATTTTCTATCCAAATCATCACTTCCTCTGCATAGTCTTACAAAATATAATATGCCTTTATTCTTATCATTGTTCCACTATCCCACTCTTCTTCGTATAATGTATTATAGTTTAAAATAGGAGGATGCTAATATGGACGATCACAAAGATAAGAAAATAGAGAACATTTCTGTTAATTGCAAATTAGAGGTAAGTTTTAATCCAAAAAATAAAATAATTTATGTATGCCCTAGAAAGCCTCAGTACTTTCTAATTACTTCTTCAAAATGTTGTGGACAAGTTAACGTTAAGTATACAGGCTGTAACTTTGATTGTAGAACAGGTAAAATTATAGGAGATTTAGGCGTATATAGTGTATTTGATTCTGGAATAGTATTTTACCCTTACAAAAATATGTGTCCTGGTGAAATAGACACCTTAACATTCACCGCAAAAGATGATACTACAATATACGACTTTACAGTAATATTTTCATATATACCATCTGAATGCTGCAAAGAAAGTTGTTGTAAATAACTAATAGAGGCTAGTAAGGCTTTAACCTTACTAGCCTCACTAATTTAATTTTCTACAAATTTATACAAGTCTTTATAAAGTCCCCCTAGGCTAATAAGCTCTTCATGAGTTCCTCTTTCTTGCATCCCTTTATCTGTTAACACTATAATCTCGTCTGCATTTCTTATAGTTGATAATCTATGTGCAACCACAATTGTAGTCCTCCCCTTAGACAATTCATCTAAAGATTTCTTAATATAATACTCAGTAGTGTTATCTAAAGCAGATGTAGCCTCATCAAGAATTAAAATTGGCGGATTCTTAAGAAATACTCTAGCAATAGAAACTCTTTGTTTTTGCCCTCCTGATAGCTTAACTCCTCGTTCTCCTATATAAGTATCATACCCATCTTCAAGTCCTAATATAAAGTCATGAATATTAGCTCTTTTAGCCGATTTGTAGACTTCTTCATCACTAGCATTAAAACTTCCATATCTTATATTCTCTTTAATGGTTCCATCGAACAAAAAGACTTCCTGCTGAACTATACCAACATTTTCTCGAAGGGAGTTTATAGTAAAATCATATATACTTTTATCATCTATAAGTATATCACCTTGATCTAAATCGTAAAATCTAGGAATAAGGTTACAAAATGTTGTCTTTCCTCCCCCTGATGGTCCTACTAAAGCAAGGGTTTTTCCAGCCTCAATAGTTAATGATAATCCATCAATTATTTTATTGTTTTCATAACTAAAGATAGCATTATTAAATGTTATCTTACCCTTAACATCAGTTAAAGTTTTAGCATCCTTTTTTTCCTTTTCTTTCTCTTCTTGAAGTATCTCTATATATCTTTGAAATCCTGTCATACCATTTTGATACTGTTCCATAAAGTTAACTAATTTCTTAATTGGCTCTATAAAAATTTTAGTATATAACAGATAGGCAATATAGTCTCCAATTCCTATTTGACCATTTAGAGTAAATAATCCACCTACAATCAATACCACATAGTTCAATATATCAATTGAAAAATTCGCACCTGAAAAGTATTGTGCCATAGTCTTATAAGCCTTTTCACGAGCCCTCATAAAACTACTGTTTCCTTCTTCAAACTTTTCTTCCTCGTAATCGTGAGAAGCAAAGGCTTTTGCAACTCTAATACCTGAAATACTGTTTTCTAAAGTTGCATTAACAGCTCCTGTTTTAACTCTAGTTTTTAAAAATGCTTTGCTCATTCTTTTTCTTTGTTGTATTGTGAAAATAACTATTAACGGTATACAAGCAAATATTATTAGAGTCAGTGGAACGTTAATTGTACATAATACTGCAAAAGAGCCTATTAGCATTACAAAGGATATAAACAAATCCTCTGGTCCATGATGGGCAAGCTCTGAAATATCCATTAAATCATGAATTATTCTAGACATTATGTCCCCTGTTTTATTATTATCAAAATATGTATTTGGAAGGCGTTGAATATGGCTAAATATTTCTTTTCTCATATCCCCCTGCATCCTAACTCCAACCACATGACCCCAATACTGCATAAAATATCCGCAAATTGCCTTAATTACAAATAATATAATTAATACAATAGCAAATACTCCTATCATTCTTAAATTCTTATTTGGAATAGAATTATCCACTAGTTCCCGTGTCATCATTGGATATACTAACTCACATAACGCCACTATTAATGCTGCTAGCAGATCAAATATAAATAATTTTTTATAGGGCCTGTAAAAGCCAATAAATTTTCTAAACATGTATCCTCCTCTTTAGTAATTAAATAAGTTTAATTATTTCTTCTTTAAATTTTAATAGATTATTTGTAAATATCCCTTTAATATCAAAGGGTTTTCCTCCAAGAATATATATATTTCCCTCCATGTATATGGCCTCATCTACATCATGAGTTACAAATATAACCATCCTATTTTCATTTTTAAAAATGATTTTTAGTTCCGCCATTATAGAATACTTTGTCTTATAATCAAGGGATTTAAATGGCTCATCCATTAAAATTAATTTTGACGGTTTAAGTAGTGCCCTGGCTATATTGACCCGCTGCTTCATTCCTCCACTTAACTTTTCTGGATATTTGTTCTCTAAATCCTCTATATGTAAAAGTTTAAATATTTCTTTTAATTTACGATCTACGTCTTCTTTTTTATAGTAATCATAGATAAATAGTTCCATATTTTCTTTTACTGTAAGCCAATTAACTAGCCTATCTTCTTGAAAAATATAGCTTATATCGCCTTCTTTTATGCCAATTATATCTCCTGAATCCGCTTTTAAAAGTCCTGATAATATATTTAAAAGAGTACTTTTGCCTCCACCCGATTCCCCTATAATACAATTAATATTTTCAGAATCAAGTTGAAGATTAAATTTATTAAATACAAATCTACCATCAAAACTTTTACATAGATTGTTAATTCTTATCTTCATACTTCCACCTATAAACCCTCTTAACTAATAGTTTGTTTGCTTTATCAAATAGTATTGATAAAATAGCTATAATTATAATCCAAGCGAAAATCCCTGTAGTATTAAAGTTCACCTTTTCAATTTGAATTGCAGAGCCCATTCCAAACTTTGGTTGTCCATGAACTTCCCCTGCTATAACTACCTTAAATGCTAATGAGAAGGTAGACATCATAATTCCTGTAATATAAAACTTTATTACAGGTATGTAAATTTTCTTTATTTTTTCCTTAGTAGATACATTGTATATTTGGCACATCTCCACTAGGTTTTTATCTACTTTTTTTAGTGAACTTAATACCCCTTCATATAATATAGGAAATACTATTGCAAAACCTACAATAAAAGGGGCATTGTCCTTATCAAACCAAACAATGGCAAGTACAACTAATACCATTGTTGGTATTATTTTGCCTATTGCATTAATTGGTTTTAAAAAGTTTCTAAAAAAGGGGTACACTAAAGAAAGTACCCCTAAAATTACTGCTAAAAACATGGCAGCTGTGAAACTAATTATTGCTCTAAATAAACTACTAAAAATATTTATTAATGATCCTTCTTCTTTGAATATATCTCCCATGGAAATCAATATTTTTTCTACCCTTGGAAGATAAATTTCATTATTAATTTTTATAGAAACAATCTCCCATAATATTAGTAGTATTATACAAGATATTAATTCTTGTTTTTTACTTTTCCATGAAAACCCCTTCATCTGGAACCTTTCCTCCTATAGACTTAGGATCTAAGTCGTTAAGTTTATTGAAATAAGTTTCGTATTCTACATAACAATCTTTAATTCTAACAAAATTAATATTTGCTTTCTGTATTGCAGTTGGAATTATACTTTTACTTGCTGAAACACCAAGTTCCTCAGAGTATGTAGCCATTTCTTCTTTACTTTCATTTGCAAAATCACAGCTTTCTTCTAACTGTGTAAGGAATTTATCTACAAACTTGCTATCATTCTCTATTAAATCCTTTTTTATTATAACTGTAGATTGTGGAAACCCATATTCAGAATCATTTGTTTTTTTCCACTCTTCATTTAAATTCATAATAACTTTAAGATCTGGATTTTTACTTAAAACTTGTGATAACGCTGGTTCCGGAACTATTGCATATTTTGTTTTTCCAGCTAATATAAGTGGTGCAAGCTCTGCTACTCCATCTACATATGAGAAATTAAAATCATTATCTGGGTCAAATCCCATATCTTTAAATATTGCTCTTGTGACTAAATCTGGAGTTAGCCCCTTACCTATATTATATATCTCTTGTCCTTTTAACTGATCTAGAGTCTTTTCCCCTTCTGTTGATACTAAATAAAATGATCCCCACCCTATAGTTCCTGCTATTTGGTATCCTGAATCCTTATTATATTGTGTAGCTGCTATATTTGATGGAACTATTGCAATATCAACTTCTGCTTTTAAAACTTGTGCAACTATATTCTCTGAACTTTTCTCTATTGAATAGTTTACATTATAATTTTTAGCTATTTCAGGATCTTCCTTCATTATTTTAGCTGATGCCATAGATGGTAATCCATCTGGTGATATAAACTGAATGTCCTTTGTTACTACTGACTCTTCTTTAGTTTGACATCCTGTTAATATCCCTAAAGCTAATACAACTGATAAAATTATTGCGAATTTTTTATTCATTTTAATCCTCCTGATATTCTTACTCTAATATATATATTACTACAATTAATCTTATTTTTACAAGTTTACCAAAGTTATTGCTAAAATATTTATACTATACTAGTATATTCTACTCTTAATGCTCTGTATTACTTAAATGTTGTTTCTTTCTTCTAACTTTTATTCACTCTTATTTTTTTGTACTTATAAAAGTAAAATCTTTAGCTATCTCACATATATTAACCTAATCATAAACAACATCTTTTTGATACAGAGCTTTAAGGGGGAAAATCAAAAAGGAACCATACTTTAAATATGATTCCTTCTATACTTTTATCTATAAATATCGACAATTAACCCCTGTATATCATCAATAGTAGCTGCAATATCTAAATTTCCCTTCTCGTCTTCAAGCAACATACTTGTAAGTTCTCCAAGCTTTTCATCAACAGTATCTACAGTTATAAAATACTGGGTTTGCCAAAAGCTTATATCTTTTTTAGTGTCATACATGTATTGAAGTACTGATTCTAAGTATTGCTTAATCATTTTTTTATACGAATTAACATCTGCATAAGTTTTTGTAATAACAAGCCTATTACCTTTTGACTTTATATCATCGACCATTCTTTTAAGTTGTTCATGAGATTTCTTTTCTTTTTCCTGATTAAGATTCTGGGAAAAATCTTGTCTACTTGAAACAACTTTTCTTTCTTGCGTAATTGCACTTCTTCCTACTCTTCCTATTTCCATAGTATCAGTCCTTTCTATATATTCTATATTATATCAAATAATTTTTTTAATATCACTATATTCTGCGAAAGATAATATTTTTCTCGATATTTCTCTTGAAAATGTTATAATAAAAGTTATGAATACATATAAAGGAGAATAGAATGAAAACTTTTAGCGAATTAGGTTTAAATCAAAATATAATAGATGGATTAGCAAAACAGGAAATAGATACTCCTACAGAAATTCAATCTTTAACAATCTCAGGGATTCTTGAAAACAAAGATGTTATAGGTGAAGCTCACACAGGTAGCGGTAAAACTCTTGCCTTTGTAGCACCAATTTTCCAAAAAATAGATGTTACTAAAAGAGAGATGCAAGTTCTTATCCTAGCTCCAACCCATGAACTTGTTATGCAAATTGAGGCACAAATTAAATTATTAGCTCTAAACTCAGAAATCCCTGTTACCTCCATGTCAGTAATTGGAGATGTAAACATAGATAAGCAAATAAAAAAGCTTAAGGATGTTAAGCCACATATTATCGTTGGTACTACAGGTAGGGTTTTAGATTTAATTAAGAAAAAGAAGAAAATTAATGCTCAGACTATAAAAACTATAGTCCTAGATGAAGCTGATAACCTACTAGACAATACAAGTTCTGATATGGTTAAGGATGTTATTAAAACCACTATGAGAGATAGACAACTTATGATTTTTTCAGCTACAGTTAATGAAAAGACAATGGTTACTGCTAAGGAACTTATGCATGATGACCCTCTCATTATTAAAAGCCAAGGCAAAGCATCCTTGAATCCAAATATAGAGCATATGTACATAGAAGTTGCCGCAAGAGATAAATTCGAAGTGTTAAGAAAATTAATTGCTGCAACTGATCCAGAGAAAGCTTTGGTTTTCGTTAATCAGGCATATGAAATTAATCTTATTGCAGAAAAATTAAACTTTCATAACAAAGCTACCTTTGCTATACATAAAGGTGTTACTAAAGAGCAGAGACAAAATGCACTTGAAAGCTTTAGGCTTGGAAAGATAAATATACTTGTCTCCTCTGACATTTCGGCTAGAGGCTTAGATATTGAAGGTATTACACATATAATAAATCTAGACTTCCCAGGTAATACAAATGAATACTTACATCGAGCTGGTAGAACTGCTAGAGGAAATCATACAGGAATTACTATATCTTTAGTAACCCCAAGTGAACTTGCTGGAATTAGAATTTACGAAAAAACTTTTGGAATTTCGATTGAAAAGAAAACCTTATATGGTGGAAATTTAATTTAATTTATTAAAAAGGTAGCCGAAAGGCTACCTTTTATTGATTAATGGAATTTAATTTTATTAACTTTAACAGCTTACTCTTTTTTCTAATTCTTATTTTACAAGATTCTCCATTTTTCATTAAAATATAATTACCATTTTCAGATATAGTTTCTGCTTTATTTAAATTTATTAATGAAGTCCTATTCACCATGAAAAAGTTATCGCCAACCTCTTTTTCTATATCTTTGATATTCCCATCAAATTCAATCTGTCTATTTATTCCATGCAAAATTATCTTTGGAGAACTAGAATTCGATTTAAAGAATAGAATGTTTTTCTTTTCATATTCTATACTCTTTTCCCCCATATTTACAATGTACATCTCTTTAGATATTCCACTAATTCTTTTTTCCAATTCATTAGCTTTAATCAAACATTCCTCTACCCTCATAGCCATTTCTTGAAAATCATCCTTAACAATAAAATCCATAGCATCAACCTTATACTTAAAAGTTAATCTATTCAACTCACTATAAGAAGTAACAAATATAATATATCCATTAGGATCATATTTTCTTATAAATTCTGCTAATTCCAACCCATTTATATCTTGTCCCAAATCAATATCTATAAAATATATTCCTCGTGCTCCATTACCTTCTAGCTTTGAAATTAACTCTTTTATTTTGTCAGTACTTAAAGTTATTTCTAACTGTAGGTTGTTTTGTTTTATTTTTTCACCTATATACTTAGTTAATCTCACTCTCTGATTATTATCATCTTCTATAATATAAACCTTTAACATCCTCTTACCCCTTTAGTATATTTCTAGAATTTGGCTAAATTTATTATTTTCAATAATTGTATCTAAAGATGCCTTTGGATATTTTGATAAAATTTCTCTAAGAGTACTTAATCCAAGACCTCTATCCTCTCCCTTTGTTGAGAAACCTTTTTGAAATAGTTTATGAATAGGAGGAGCTTCCCCCTGCACTGAATTTTCTATTACTATCATTACGGCATTATTTCTTTTAATAAATCCAATCTCTAGCTTACCATTTTCACAAACAACTGTAGCCTCCAATGCATTATCAATTAAAATACCTATACATCTACTTAAATCAATAACATCTAAATTCACTTCTTCTACAATCTCCGCTATATCAATTATCACTTCCACTCCAAGCTCTTGTGCTTGGATTATCTTTGTTAAAATTACTCCTTTTATCTCTTTTATGGCTATATTATGTAATAACCCTATTTCTTTGTTTTTCGCATTCATATCTTTTCCTAATGGAATAATCTTTTTATTAAAATACTCCTTTAACCCAGTCATATCATCCTCTTCCATGTAACTAGCCATAGAAGATAATATATTTACATAATCATGTCTAAATTTCCTCATATCAGTATATAAAGATTCTAGATTTTCATTATAAATAGTAATAGTTTTTAATTCCTTTTCTCTTGTTTTTGATTCAACGTCACTTTTCATACTCTTATAAATAACAAATACTATGATTACACCTATAATTAAGTAACTCATTGCAAATGTTATTGTTAATGCGAAAAAATTATAACTAGTTTGACTATTATTTATAACAAATAGATTAAGAAAAAATATTATTATTATTGCTATACAACCAATAATTGATATAGACTTGCGTTTAAAGACATTTATAGCTTTAAAACCTTTTCTTTCCAAATTTATTGCAATTTTATTAATCCTTTTTGAAGTTATAATCATAAAAAATAAAAAAACCAAACAATTAATTAGCTTAACAATAAAATTATCTATTCCACTAATATTAAAATACTCAATAATCTTTGCAAAAATAGATCCAATAATAATATCAAGTATAAATGTAATAAAAAGTACTATTACAATTGATACTAAACTATTTAAAATACTATTTCTTTCTAATAACAAGAAAATCAGTATAGACCCAAATAATAATACCAGTGATATGCTTTGAGAAAAATAGGCTCCTATTATTGTCAAACTTCCTATAATAAGCATTATATACCATTGCTTCTTTTTATTAATTGTTACTAATCCTAATTCTTTAATTGAAACAAATATAGCAATACAATTTATAATTCCGCTTAAAATTAGCATAGTATCCCCCCCTATATAGGTATAATATATCATAAATATAGGGGATTTACATTTCATTCTTCTTATATCAATTTTGGGTCAAAAAAAGCTAGTAATCTCAATTTCTTGATTACTAGCTTTATAGGTTCTTATTTCTTTGCTGAATCCAGCAAATTTTTAATATCTTCATTCGTAAATTTATATTTCTTATTACAGAAATGACATACTACTTCTTCTTCTTTTCCATCATCATATATTTCTTGTAAATCTTTCTCCCCTATACTAATTAAAGCTTTCTCTATTCTATCTATAGAACAATCACATACATATTTAGGTTCAATTGACTCTAATATTTCTAAATCCATGTCTTCAAAAATCAATTCTAGTATTTCCTCAACAGTTTTTCCATCATCTATCATAGTTGTAATAGCTGGTATTTCCTCTAATCTATACATTAATAAGTCTGCGAGTAACGGATCTGCATCTGGCATCATTTGTATAATAAATCCACCGGCTGCTTTAATTGATAAATCCCTATCTACTAATACCCCTAAAGATACTGCTGATGGTGTTTGCTCGGACACTGTAAAATAATAAGTAAGATCTTCTGCTATTTCACCAGTTTGTATTGGTACTTGTCCAACATATGGATTCTTTAATCCTAAATCCTTTATTACATATAATATTCCATCTGTTCCTATAGCTCCACCAACATCTAGTTTTCCTTTATCGTTAAGAGGTAAATCTATAAATGGATTACCTATAAATCCCTTAACATATGCATCTGAGTGGGCTGTTACAGTTATTCCCTTTGCACAATTTCCACCATCTATTTTTAATGTAACTACTTCTTTTTCTGATTTTAATGTGGTTCCAATTAGAACTCCAGCTGTTAGCATTCTACCAAAAGCTGCTGACGCAACTGGAGTACATTCATGCATACTAGTTCCTTCATTAACTAAGTTGGTTGTAATACCTCCGATAACTCTAACCATTCCATTTTTCGCTATTCCTCTTACTATTTTATCCTTCATTAATTTCTACCTCCATATTTTTGCCTACTATATAAAATATTCTCTCACTTTCTTCTTTTACCGGTTCATCTTCATAACCATCATACTTACCTAATAAAGTGAATCCACATGCTCTTAATTTAGATTCTATTTCTTCTTCTCTATAGGCTCTTTCAAAATGTTCCTCTTCGAATCTTTCATATAGATCTCCTTTTTTTATAAAAAAGGTTAAAAACATATTAACTATATCATCCTCAAATGAATTTTCCCAAGTATAAAAGACCTTGTCTTCATTATATGTATATGTATTCTCACCTAATATTTTAGATAATTTATAGTAAGAATTTATATCAAACAAAAATAGTCCTCCATCTTTAAGATGACTGTAAACTCCTTTAAAATATGCTTCTAATTCTTCATCCTCTATTAAATAATTAGTTGAATCCAAAACGCAACTTATAACATCAAAACTATGATTTAAATCAAGCTGCGTCATATCTTGATTTATAATTCTAGTATTTAATCCTGTCTTTTGCAGTTTATCATAAGCCTTTGCTAACATATCATCGGATAAATCAACGGCATAAGAATTTTTAAAATCCTGTGCCATCTTTACTGTAACATTTCCTGTTCCACATGCTAAATCAAGATAATCTTCATATTTTACATTATATTTGCTAATTATCGACCTTAGTCTTCTTGCTATCATATCGTAATCTATATCTTCATTAATTAATTCATCATAAATTTTTGCGAATTCTCCATACGCCATAATCTGCCTCCAGTAGTTTTAATCTTTACTACAGATTATATTAAATCTATTTAACCTTTAAGTCAATTGATTTTCTACCAAGGATTACATCGTTAGTTGGAATATGTAACTCTTTTTTTCTTTTTGTCATTATTCCTCCTATTCTGCCTGTTTCCTCTGCAGTGAGGCCACCCCATCCTAATGAGGTCACTTTATCTTGAAGTCCAAGTTCCTCAGCTATTTCATATTTTATTTTTTCTCGAAGAACTTCTTCTTTTGTGAGTTCCTTATTTCCCTTAATCTTTGCCTTAATTATTTTTTTAAGCAGTGTATTTCCCATAATTTTCACTCCTTCTTTAATATACAAATCTATTGTTCCCCATATATATTTTATTATTCTTTTATTAAAAAATTCAACTATTTTACCATAACACTTGATATTTTGGCCATATTTCTCTATATTTAAAGGTATGTATGAAATATATTACACATTTAAAGGTATGTATTGAAATATATTTTTACACAATTTAGGAGGGATTTAAATGTATAACGTTGCAATCGTTGGGGCTACTGGAAATGTTGGCCGAATGTTCTTGAAAATATTAGCTGAAAGAAGCTTTCCAATAAAAAACTTGTATCTTTTTGCATCAAAAAGATCAGCAGGTAAAACAATTCAGTTTGAGGGAAAGGATTATGTTATTGAGGAAACTTGTGATGAAACAATCAATAGTAAGACTGGAAAACTTGATTTTGCTTTATTTTCTGCAGGTGGAGATGCAAGTTTAGAATTTGCAGCTAAATTTGCTAAAACAGGAGCTGTTGTCATAGACAATAGTAGTACTTGGAGAATGGATCCAAAGGTACCACTAGTTGTACCCGAGGTTAACCCTGAAGATATTAAATGGCATAATGGAATTATTGCTAATCCTAATTGCTCAACAATCCAAGCAATGCCAGTTCTTAAAGCACTTCAGGATACTTATGGTATTAAAAGAGTAGTTTACTCTACATACCAAGCTGTATCAGGTGCAGGAATACAAGCAATAGAAGATTTAGAGAATGGTTATAAGGGCATTGCTCCTAAGAAGTTTCCATACCCTATAACTGGTAATGTCTTGCCTCATATAGATGTTTTCGAGGAAAACGGCTATACTAAGGAAGAAATGAAAATGATAAATGAAACTCAAAAAATACTTCACGATGATACATTAAGGATTACAGCTACTACTGCTAGAGTCCCTGTATTAAATAGCCATAGTGAAAGTATAAACGTGGAGTTAGATAAAAAATTTGAAGTTTCTGATATATTCAAGCTATTAGGTAGCACAAAGGGTGTTACTGTATATGATAATGTAGATGAATTAAAATACCCTACTCCCCTTGAAGTTACAGGTAAGGACGATGTTTATGTTGGACGTATCAGACGAGACTTCAGTATAGATAACGGTCTAAATCTTTGGGTTGTAGGAGATAATATTAGAAAAGGTGCTGCTTTAAATGCAGTTCAAATTGCTGAATTAATGATAGAAAGCAAGTAAGAATGGAGGATTTCAAATGTCAATCTTTGAAGGTTCTGGTGTAGCAATTGTAACTCCTTTTACGGATAAAGGAGTTAATTTTGAAAAATTAAAAGAATTATTGAACTGGCATGTTGCTGAAGGTACTGATGCTATAATTGTTTGTGGTACAACTGGTGAAGCAACTACTATGACGGAGACAGAAAAAAAAGAAGTAATTAAGTTTACCGTAGATGTTATAAATAAAAGAATTCCAGTAATCGCAGGAACAGGTTCGAATAATACTTTACTCTCAGTTGAAATGAGTAAATATGCTGAAAGTGTAGGTGTTGATGGACTTCTTGTTATTACACCATACTATAATAAAACAAATTCTAGGGGTTTGATAAAACATTTTGAAACAATTAGTGCGGCTGTAAATACCCCAATAATTATTTATAATGTTCCAAGCAGAACAGGAATGAACGTATCTCCAACAGAACTATTAACGTTATCAAAATCTTCTAATATAGTCGCTGTGAAAGAAGCTAGTGGAAATATAAGTCAAGTTGCTCAGATTAAAGCTCTATGTAAGGATTCTATTGATATTTATTCAGGTAATGACGATCAAATTGTTGCTATAATGTCTTTAGGTGGAAAAGGAGTAATTTCTGTACTTGCAAATATTATTCCAAAAACTGTTCATAATTTAGCTAAGACATATTTAGAAGGTAATGTTAAAGAATCCTTAGCTATTCAACTTGATAATTTAAAATTATCAAATTGTTTGTTTATAGAAACTAACCCTATTCCAGTTAAGATTGCTCTTAACATGATGGGAAAAGAAGTTGGTAATCTTAGACTTCCATTATATGATATGGACTCTACTAAAAAAGAAATATTAAGATCAACTTTAGAAGAATACAAGTTAATTTAAGGAGATACACATATGATTAAAGTAATTTTAAACGGATGCTCTGGAAAAATGGGTAAAATGGTTTTTGAAACTACCTCACAATTTCCAAATATCGAAATTGTGGCTGGTATTGATAAATTTCCAGCTGAATTAGGTTTTCCTATTTTCAAAAACATTGAAGACGTAAATATAGATTATGATGTTCTATTAGATTTTTCAAGAGCTGATGCTCTAGTTAATCTTTTGGCTTTAACTGACAAGACTAAAAAACCTTTAGTTATCTGCTCAACTGGTTTCTCTAAGGAGGATTTAGCGCTAATTGATGAAAAGAGCAAGACTCTTCCACTATTTAGGTCAGCTAATATGTCCCTTGGAATTAACCTAATTAATTCTCTTTTAAAAAAGGTAGCTCCATTACTTTATGGAAACTACGATATTGAAATAGTTGAGAAACATCACAATCAAAAAGTAGATGCACCAAGTGGAACAGCTATACTTCTTGCAGACACTATTCGAGATTCTTTAACTCAACCCACAGAATATGTTTATGGTAGAGAAGGTAATTCAAAAAGAAAAGAAACTGAAATTGGTATTCATGCAATTAGAGGTGGCTCTATTGTAGGTGATCATGAAGTTATTTTTGCTGGTACTGGTGAAATTATAGAACTTACTCACAAGGCAATTTCTCGTGAGGTATTTGCAGTTGGTGCTCTTAAAGCATGTGAATACATGAGCAATATAAAAAAATCTGGTCTTTACTCTATGGATGATGTAATTGGCCTTTAATATCTAAAAAGCTCTCTATCTCAAATTCTTGAGATAGAGAGCTTTTTTTTGTATATTATATTTTTATTTTATTTTTTTGGTAAATTTTTTATATACAAACATAACTATAGTAGTAAGAGCAATTTATAGAGAGGTAATGTATGAATTATGATTTATCAGATCCATTTGAGATAGCTAGATATATAAAAGATTCCAAAAAATCAACTCCTGTAAAAGCATTTATTAATGGAGATTTAAGTAATGCAGACTTTAAAGATACTGAATGGTATGGTTCTACTGGATTTTATATGTTAATAGGAGAATGTACTGCTATTGCTAAGGTTATTTTAGATAATAAACATTTAATAAAATGTTTTAGAATAGAAAGTGATAGACGAAATTCTGCAATTCCCATGCTAGATTTATCTAGAATAGATGCTAGGATAGAACCAGGTGCAATTATACGAGATCTTGTAACTATTGGACGGAATGCAATTATTATGATGGGAGCTGTTATTAATATAGGAGCTGAAATAGGAGAAGAAAGCATGATTGACATGAATGCTGTTATCGGAGCTCGTGGTAAAATTGGCAAAAGAGTTCACATTGGTGCTGGAGCTATTATTGCTGGTGTTTTAGAACCTCCTAGTCTCGATCCTTGTGTCATTGAGGACGATGTCTTGATTGGTGCTAATGCTGTTATACTAGAGGGAATAACTATTGGACAAGGTGCTGTTGTTGCTGCTGGATGTGTTGTCACTAAAAATGTTCCTCCTAATATGTTAGTTGCAGGAGTTCCTGGTAAAATAGTAAAAAAAGTAGATATGAAAACTCGGTCTAAGACTAAACAACTTAATGACTTAAGAAATTAATACATAAAAAAGCAGCCTAAATGCTGCTTTTTAAATTGAAGATTTGTCATTATGTGTTTTTTTATGATTAACTTTGCTTTGTGTTATATTTATAAATTTTATACAGCTCCAGCTTCTTCATTAGAAGCTGATTCTTCTTTTGTTACCTTTTCCATTTTTGATACAGAAACTTCATAGGCAATCTTTTTAATCACTTCAGTTTCAGATATCTTCTTTTGATATTCTCTACTTTGTAATCTTCCCCATACCTTTATATTATCTCCAACACTTAAAGTTTGGCAAAATCTTGAGTTTCTTCCCCATGCTATAGTTGGTATATAATCAGATTTATTATATGCCCTATTAACTGCTAGTAATACATCTGCAATCTCTCGTCCAAAGGGAGTTGTCCTATATACAGGCTCTTTACATATAAATCCATCTAAATAAATCTCATTAGGATTTTTACTTCTCTCAATACAAGGTTCTATATTTCTAGCAAACACAGTAAGTATCAATTTATTTGAACCATCCATAAATTTATTATATGATCTTAATTGACCTTCTACTATAATTTCCTTACCTATTGCTAAATCAAGTTCGTTTAACAGTCTTTCTGAAACGGTAATATTTAAATAATCTACTGAATCGCTTAATCTCATAGCCTCTATGTTAAAGCTATAAAAACCCTCCCCATACATTTCATGACTAAACTCAAGTTCTGATGCTACTTTCCCCTCAAGGTATATTTTGTTATTTACCATTAAATTATCCATTTGTAACCCCTTTCTCCCTTAGTGCTAACTTATTCTAAAATAAAGAATACCCCACAAGTATATACTTCCATTATAATACATAAAATCATTACTTTTCAATATAAATTAGAATTATTTTCTAAATTGAATACCATTTTTATCAATATAAGCGTTTTCACTATATATTAACTCACCAACCGGCATAAATTTATATCCTTCACCACTAAACTCCTTTAATAGTTTTTCTAAATTACTAGGAGTGTATTTAGCATTATTATGAAACAATACTATAGATCCTGGCTTAATTTTCTTTTTTACTCTACTATACTCTACCTCTTCACCTTGTTCTTTCCAATCAACAGAATCTACGTCCCATTGTATCGGAATGTACCCAGCCTCCTCTACTATCTTGCAAGATAGATCATTGTAATCTCCACTAGGAAACCTAAAAAGCTTTGGTTTTTTACCTATGGTTTTTTCAATTATTTCATCGGTTTTCTTAAGTTCTTCCATTATTTTACCTTCCCCTATCTTAGTAAAGCTAGGATGCATATAGCTATGGTTCCCTATCTCATGCCCCCTCTCATCAATCAACTTTAGCTTATTTAAGTTTTCATCACTGTAGTTAACCCAACCGCCCATTATGAAAAATGTGGCTTTTACATTATATTTATCTAAGGTATCTAATATGCTATTAATGTAATCTATTTGAGCCCAATTTATATCAAATGTTAATGAGATTGCCTTGTCTTCTCTATCAACTTTAAATATAGGAAGCTCATAAGTTTCATTGCTGGCCTGAATATTGTCCTCCTTAAGTAAATAAGAACCTCCTATTAAACTAAATATTAATATTATTGTAAAAACTGCTCTAAATCGTCTCCATCTCACATTGTAAAACTCCTAGCATTTCTATCTTTAAATTTATATTCACGCACCTGATTTTTATGATATAATGAACACATATACTTTCATAAAAATGGAGGTTTCTTATGTTTGAAAACACAACAGAATTAGCTGAGAACAAGCTTTTACTTTTATATGTTTTAGAGGTTTTAAATAGACCAATTTCAAATACTCAATTAACTGAACTGGTTTTAGAAAATAACTTAATTAATTATTTTACTCTTCAGCAATACGTTAGTGAACTTGATTCATCTCAGTTTATATCCTATAAGGATATTAATGAAAAAAAGCTTTTAGCTATAACAAAAAAAGGAGAAAATGTACTCTCCTTCTTTAAGGACAGAATTTCTCCTTCTAAGATAACTATTGTTAATAATTATCTTAACGATAAACTTGATTTAATAAAAAAAGAATTAACTGTTCAAAGTGATTACACTTTAGAAAAAAACGATAGTTTCTTAGTTGATCTTAAGGCTCTTGAGGATAATTCGACTCTTATGGAATTAAAAATTTCAGTGCCTACAAAAAAGCAGGCTATCACACTTTGCTCAAAGTGGCAAAACAATCCTTCTGATATATATACTAATATTATTAATTTACTATTTTCTAAGGATGGTCAACAAGAACCATAGCATTAGGCTCCTTGCCTACTGTTATGGTTTTTATTATTCTCTCTTTTAGATTGATTTTACTTATTGTACCCTCCATATAATTACCTATAAATATATCATCCTGATATTTTATTACTCCTCTAGGCATTCCACCTACAAATATTTTTCTAATTTCCCTGCCCTTTTGAACATCAACTATACTTAACGACCCCTCATTAAAATTTGTAACATAGAGTTTTCCATTCTCTTCCCACAAATCAATTGGAGCCTCTCCTACCTTTATCTTTCTAATAATTTTATTGTTATCTGTAGAAATAATATCAATGTATCCATCTATATCACCTCCCAGATAACTTTCACAAAGGTATAATATTTTCTTATCCTTAGATAGCAAGATTTTTGTTGGACATTCTAATGATGTTATAGTGTCTATTACCTTATTGTTAACGCAATCAATTATAGATACTGAATTACCATCCATATTGCTAACATAAGCTATAGATTTATCTTGGTCAATATCAATACTATGAGGATATTCTCCTAAGGAAACTTCAAATATCATTTTTTCAGTACTCATATCTATTATGCTTAAAGAATTAGATTCTCCGCAAACGACGTAAAGGCTATCCTTATATCCTTTAACATCATTAGGATGCGCACCTACATAAATATTTTTGACTTCCCTATTATCCAGCAAATTAACTATAGATATGCTGTTACTATAATTATTTGCAGTAATGATATTACCCCTATAATAATCAACACCATGAGGCCCAACTCTTCCTTCTCCTGAATCCAAGGGGATATTTTTTACTGAGTAATCATTTAAGCTTACCTTGCTTAAGCTATCTGCAGCTGTATTACAAATTATAATAGATTTCACCTTTTGACCCCCTTTAGGAAACCTTTTTCACTTACAATATATGTGCTCACAGAGTTGATGGGACAACTTTCCTCATAATCTTTTACTTTATTTATTCTGGGCATCAATATATACTTATATAATACAATAAACACTAGGAGGAATAACATTATGTATACTTACAAAACAAAAGGGACATGCTCTACACAAATTGATTTTAATATTGAGAACGGTGTAATAAAGGAAGTTAAATTTACTAGAGGTTGCAACGGAAGCTTAAGTGCACTTGCTTCACTCGTTAAAGATATGAAGGTTGAGGATGCCATTTTAAAGCTTGAAGGAATTGATTGTAACGGTCGTGGAACTTCTTGTCCTGATCAATTTGCAGAGGCCTTAAAGGAATGGAAAGCTATCAATTAATTGAAAATAGCCCTTTCAAGTCATATTCAAATTATTTTGACATGCATATTCTAAAAAATAAAATCAGCAAGTAAGATTTCTCTTGCTTACTGATTTATATTTTTTCCGAAAATTAATTTTTCTATTGTTCCTACTTAAACCTTTGATGTGCATATTTCTATCTATTCATAACACTCTGGAGCATGTTTTATTGTTTTAAAGAAAGGCATATCATGTGCAAACATAACTTTAGCATTATATTTCTTTTCAAGCTTTCTTACCTTTTCAATAGAGTTAAAGTAAGCTAAATTATCATACATAAGTCCTGAAGCCTTTGCGGGAGGTCCGTAATTTTCTGATGAATATATACAATCTTGTGGGAATATTAATGTACCATCCTTCTCTAGATGAAGAACCAAACCTAGTATTCCAGGCGTATGTCCTGGTAATGTTATGACGTCTATTCCTTTAGCAAATTCAAAGTCTTCTTCTACTAAATGATATTGTTTTACTGGCACTTCTAAATCTGCCTTAATATAAGCTCCATGTTTATTAGGATCAGTACTTGAATGTATTAAAGTAAGTCCATATTCAAAATCCTTTTTGTGTACATAAATATCAGCATGTTTGAATAAGTCTAAATTTCCAGCATGATCTAAATGCATATGAGAAAGAATAACTGTTTTAATCTCTTCGGGTTTAGTATTACACAGTTCTAATTGTTTTTCTAAGCTTTGAAAATCTTCTTTATAAAAAGGAAAAACATTGCATAGCCCCTCTGGCCAATATCCTTCCATAGCTTTTGGATTACTTCCTAAATCATACAAAATCTTTCCATCTGGATGATCAATTAAAACCGCCATCACCGGAATTTTAATCCATTGATTTCTTACACTAGGCTCATTTTTTATGCCTGCTTTAGACATTGCTACCATAGAATTTTTGTCACACTCTAACCAACCAGTATCTAATACATAAACTTTCATAATTTATTTCTCTCCTATACTTTCATTTAATTTATTTCTAATTTTCTTTCGCATGTCTCCAATCATGTATAAGGAGCCACTAATAAGTATAATATCATCTCTATCTGCTTCGACTAAAGCCATTTCTAATGCCCTTTCATAGCTTTCCTCTGCTATACAATTAGTATTGTATAGCATAACCTCTTTCTTTAAATCCTCAGCCAGCTCCGCTCTATCACTTAGTGGTGTAAGAGCTATTACTTTTTTAGCAAGAGGTGTTATCTCACAGACCATTTCATGAACCTGCTTATCTGCAAGTATGCCTAATAATAAATACATATTATTATATTTGAAATATTTTTTAACATTTTGCGCTAAAGCTTTTATTCCCTGAATATTATGAGCTCCATCTATTACAACTAAAGGGTCTCGCATCATAACCTCAAGACGTCCAATCCATTTAACACTAGCTATTGATTCTTTTACTTTTTCTTCATTAAATTCTAGATTTTCTTTTTTACATATAACTTCATAAGTCCTAAGTGCCAGTAAAAGATTTGTTATCTGATGTTCTCCTAAAAGCGGAAGATTTATTTGTAAAATCTCACCTTTTAAGTCAACCTCTACTACCTGATAGATCTTTTCTTCATTTACCATTCTTACAAATCTACCATCTTCTTTATTTATCATATAAATCTTTGAATTCATCGTTAATGCCTTTTTCTTAATTACCTGAAGAACATTTTTTTCTTGAGGATATACTAAAACAGGTACGCCCTCTTTAATTATCCCTGCCTTTTCATAAGCTATCTCCTCTAAAGTATTTCCCAGGATATTTATGTGATCATAACTAATTGAGGCAATTACACTAACTATTGGGGTTATAATATTAGTTGAATCTAATCTTCCACCAAGACCTACTTCAATTACTCCATAATCTATTTTTTCTTCATAAAAATATAGAAACATTAAGCAGGTTATAATCTCAAATTCTGTAGGATGGTTTAAATTTTCTAAAACTACCATATCTACTGCTTCTTTCACCTTATCTATTAATTGTCCTAATCTTCTTTTTGGTATATTCTGTCCATTTATTTGAATTCTCTCTTCAAATTCTTCTAAATAGGGTGAGGTGTACATCCCCACTTTGAATCCTTTGCCCCTTAGAAGAGCTGTTACCATTGCAGTTGTAGATCCCTTCCCGTTTGTACCTGCGATATGTATAAGCTTTAGTTTATCCTGTGGGTTGCCAAGTATCTCAAGTAATCTATAGGTTCTCTCTAATCCATAATTCGATCCAAAATTTCCAATCTGTTGTATGTATTCCATAGCTTCTTTATAATTCATTATTTATCATCCTTTGTATACAATTTAATATCTTAATTATAGAATAAATCTATCAAAAGGTACAGTAAATAAGCATAGGCTAAAAACAGCCTATGCTTATTTACTTAATTTTTATATGTTAAGATATAGGTTAATCTATTCTCAACTGCCCCATCTTTTTGATTGGAAAAGCTAAGTGCCTCATTAAAAGAATTTACTTCTTCACTTCCACGTGATTTTATTTCTCCAGGTTGAACTGTTAATATATGCTCTTGAATACTTGTTTCCAGGGAGGTAACATCGTAATCTTTTCCATGAACAACTTGTAAAATTTCCTTGAACATTTTAAAATTATCTAATTTAAATTCTTGTTTAGGTGGATAGGTAATGATTATAATAACAGAATAAAGCAGCTTATCATCAACATCACTTGTAGTTGCTTTATAACTTATTTTATATTTATTATTTCCTCCATCTTTAGGTTTGAAATCCTGAAGCGTTCCCACTACATTACCCTTTTCACCCGTTAGTAATCCATTTTCATCTTTATAAAAAAAACACTTGTGCCCCTTCAGTATCAGTAAGCCCAATAACTGTTTCGACTCCATAGTTTTCAACTATGTTTTTTATATCCGTTGCTTGCTTATTTCCAAGTGCATTAAAATTTTTTTCGTTCATCTTTATTGTTTCTAGCTTGTATTCTCCGCTACTAATCTCCTCTTCTTGAGATATTCCTAAACTTTCACATCCCATTACACCAAAAGATAAAGTTAATAATGTTATTATAATAATTACATTTTTCAAACTCATAATATACTCCTTTATACTTAATACCCTACTTCATATAGTACCATCACCATATGCTCCTGAGGCTCTTGAAGAAAAACTATCCCTCTCACCAGTTGTTAGTTCATTTATTTAATTATTATTCTACTGTTATCTAATAGTTCTATATTTTACCATTTTATTCGTATTTATACAACAAAAAATTTCCAATTCATACATAAAATATGAATTGGAAATTCAAAATTTATTTATATCAGCTTCTAAATACAACTTCTTCTCTAGAAAACATATATTTTACAGCAATCACAACAACTACTACATATACTATATGCCACCCTAGAACTATTCCTATATGGCTCACATTATATATTCCTAGTAAACACTCCTTCATAACAACAACTGCATTAACTAAAGGCACATTATAAAATATAGGACTAATACTTTTTATATCCATAAACATTGGAATAAACACTAAAATCGTCATTGGCATCATAGATCCTGCAAGATAAGTGTTTGCTTCCTTAACCGATCTTGCGTATATACTTATTCCTATTTGCATGGTACATATTGCAATAATTATAAATAATGAAATTACTATTATTAAAGCTATTGCTTTTGCGTTTATATCTAAATCTGTGTTGTTCCCTGATACAGTAGATATATATCCTTTAAACGAAACAAATAAGGAAATCATACTTGCAATCAATGCAAATGTAGCTATTATTGATATGCTAACTATCTTTCCCCAGAGCAAGGAATTTCTACTTCCAGAGGTAGATAGTAAAGGTTCAAAGGTTCCTCTTTCCTTTTCTCCAGCCCCTAAATCGGCAGCTAGTGCCACTGTTGGAGTAAGTAATAATATAATAATCATAGCAGGCAGCATTCCCATCACTGTTGATGCTATTGGATTCATTTCACCATCTTCGCTTACCCCGGATTTCTGTTCTATACTAAATGGAATAAGAATGCTTGAATCCACATTAATTTCAGTTAATCTGTCCTCTACTATTTGTTTACTGTAAGTTTCAAAAATCGAACTGACCATTCCAGCTGATATTGTAGATTTGTTTGACTGATCATCTATTAGCAATTCTATATTGCTCATCTTTTTCTCTTCTATAGAACTATCAATATTTTCAGGCAATTTAAGAATTAACTGAATATCCCCATCCTTAAGAGATTCTGTTGGATTTTCTATATTGTCTTCAATCACTATATTTTCTTGAGTCTTTAATAAAGAGACTAAACTTGAGTTTTTATCTCCTTCAACTACCATTCTTATCTCTTTTTTAGCATCATTTGTACTACTTTCAATGGTCATTCCCATAACCTTAAACATTACTGGATAGATAAGTATTGGCAATAAAACCGTAAAGGCCATTGTCTTTCTATCTCTTAACATATCCATTAATTCTTTTTTTAGGACAGTTATAAAATTATTAATTGAATTCACCTCCGATTAAAGAAACAAAAACATCTTCAAGGTCTTCATTCTTATATTTTTCTTTAAGCTCTCGAACTGTTGCATTTTCTATAAGTTTTCCTTTATGAATTATAATAACTCTATCACATAGCTTTTCAACTTCTACCATTGAATGACTTGAAAATAATATAGTCTTATTTTCACTCTGGCATTTTTTTATAAAATGATGAACTATTCTTGTAGCGCTAACATCAAGGCCTGTACAAGGTTCATCCAATAACATAACAGAAGGATTTTGCACAATTGAGCGAGCAATTGAAACCTTTTGCTTCATTCCTCTTGAAAATTTCCCCACTCTTTTATTTATATATGCTATCATTCCAAATTCACTAGCTAACTCATCAATTCTTCTGTTAGCTTCATCATCATTCATCCCAAATAAATTTGCGAAATATCTTATATTTTCTCTACCAGTTAACCTATCATAAAGGCCTACTTCTCCACCAAATAGTATTCCTATTTGTGATCTTACCTTATCAGGTTCATCTGTAGCATCAAATTCATTTACCTTTATTTCTCCAGAAGATACCTTAAGCATAGTAGAAATCATTCTTAAAGTAGTTGTTTTCCCAGCACCATTTTCACCAAGTAATCCAACAATTTCCCCTTCTTTAACCTGAAAGGATAAATCTCCTACTACCGTGACATTTTTAAACTTTTTAGTTAGATTTCTTATTTCTAACATCTAATCACCCCTCTATTTATATTTATATTATTATCCCTATCATAGAGTATATTACTCTATAACACACTGATATTAATGGTAACTATATATTATTATGGTAATTGTAAGATTTATATATTAATTTATTTTATTGTCATTTTTAAATATTTTGTAAAAATTAAGGCTATCTTAAAAATAGAAATCTCTTTCTATTTTAAGATAGCCTAATTACATAATATTAATTTAAAGCCGTAATTCTTCCTTCAACAGCTTCAAGCATTTCAACATACTTCTCTCTTTTAGCCTTTTCTCCATCAACTACAGCCTGTGGAGCTTTAGCTACAAAACCTTGATTTCCTAATTTCTTATCTATTCTTTCAATTTCTCCTTGAAGTTTCTTACCTTCATTACTTAATCTTTCTAGCTCCTTATCTTTATCTACAAGGTCAAGTAATGGTATAAATAATTCTCCACCCTTAACAATTAAAGATACTGCATTTTTAGGAACTTCATTTTTATTATCTATAAATTGAACTTCTGAAGCTGAAGCTAACTTTTCAATATATGCTCTACCAGCATTAAATGCTATCTTAGCATCTTCTGCAATATAACATATTACTTTAGCTTTTCTAGATGGTGGCACATTCATTTCTGCTCTTATATTTCTTACAGCTTTAATCGCTTCAATTACATAAGCCATATCATCCTCAGCTTTTTTATTAGCTAAATCTTCATTATACTCTGGCCATGCAGATGTTGTTATTGTTTCCTCATCACTTAAGTGAGTAAATATTTCCTCTGTTATAAACGGCATAGCTGGATGTAATAATTTTAACCCTGTAATTAATACAGTATTAAGAACATTATAAACTATTCCCTTAGCTTTTTCATCATCACCATAGAATACTGGCTTAACAATTTCTATATACCAATCACAGAATTCAGTCCACATAAAGTCATAAACCTTTTGCATAGCAATTCCAAGTTCAAATTTATCCATGTTTTCTGTAACTTCTTTAACTACTGTATTCATTTGCGATAAAATCCATTTATCCGCTAAAGAATAGTCTTTGTTATCTTTATACTTATTCATGATTTCTTTATCAAGATTCATCATTACAAATCTTGAAGCATTCCAAACCTTATTAGCAAAATTTCTTGAAGATTCAACTCTTTCAGGATAATATCTCATATCATTTCCCGTTGCATTACCTGTAGCGATCATAAATCTTAAAGCATCAGCTCCATAGGTATCTATAACTTCTAATGGATTAACTCCATTTCCTAAGGATTTACTCATCTTTCTTCCTTCTGAATCCCGTATAAGACCATGAATTAGAACGGTCTCAAAGGGTGTTTCTCCCATATTATGAATTCCTGAGAATATCATTCTTGCAACCCACGGGAAGATAATATCATGTCCAGTAACTAATGTACTTGTTGGATAGAAGTATTCCAAATCTTCTGTTTTATTTGGCCATCCAAGTGTTGAGAAAGGCCATAATGCTGATGAAAACCAGGTATCTAATACATCATTATCCTGTTTAATATTAGTTGACCCACATTTAGTACATATTTTTGGTGCCTCTTCAAGTACCATTATTTCATTGCATTCTTGACAGTAGAAAACTGGTATTCTATGTCCCCACCATAATTGTCTTGAAATACACCAATCGTGAATGTTTTCCATCCAGTGAAAATATGTCTTTTCAAATCTTTCTGGCACAAACTTAGTTTTCTTCTCTCTAACTACTTCTAGAGCAGGTTTTGCTAAAGTATCCATTTTAACATACCATTGATTAGATATTATTGGTTCTACTGTAGTACCGCATCTATCATGAGTCCCAACATTATGGGAGTGATCTTTAATTTTAACTAATAGTCCTAGATCTTCTAAATCCCTAATTATGACTTTTCTAGCTTCATATCTATCTAACCCTTGATATTTTCCACCTTTTTCATTAATAAAACCTTTATCATCCATAATTCTTATAATTTCTAGGTTATGTCTTTTTCCAACTTGAAAGTCATTAGGATCATGAGCTGGAGTCATCTTAACAGCTCCAGTACCGAATTCTAAATCTACATAATCATCGGCAACTATAGGGATTTCACGGTTTATTAGTGGCAACATTACATTTTTACCTATAAGATGTTTATATCTTTCATCATTAGGATTAACAGCAACACCGCTATCTCCAAGCATTGTTTCAGGTCTAGTTGTTGCAATTTCAATTACTCCACTTCCATCAGCTAATGGATAGTTTATATGCCAAAAATGACCTTCTTGTTCTTCATATTCAATTTCTGCATCAGATAACGCAGTTTCACAATGAGTACACCAGTTAGTAATTCTATTTCCTTTATAAATTAATCCTTCATTATAAAGCTTAACAAATACATGTTTTACAGCAACATTAAGATTTTTATCCATTGTAAAAGCTTCTCTTGTAAAATCAGCTGATACTCCAAGTTTCTTTACTTGATTTCTTATTCTAGCCCTGTATTCATCACTCCACTCCCAAACTTTTTTAAGGAATGCTTCTCTTCCCATTTCTTTTTTATCAAAACCTTGCTTTGCTAGTTCAGTTGCAACTTTAACTTCTGTTGCAATAGATGCATGGTCTTGTCCTGGTAACCATAATGTACAATATCCTTGCATTCTCTTAAATCTAATAAGCATATCTTGAAGAGTATCATCAAATGCATGCCCTAAGTGAAGCTCACCAGTTATATTTGGTGGTGGCATAATTATTGTATAAGGCTTTTTACTTTTATCAATTACAGGTGTAAAATATCCTTTTTCTTCCCAATTTTTATAAATCCTATCCTCAAATTCCTTTGGATCATATGTAGTTGCTATGTTTTTAATCTCTGCCATGTTCATTCCTCCAATTATTTAGTTGATAATTGACACCTAGAAGGTGCCCCTTACGGGGAGTTGAAAATTAATAGTTATGGTGAAATTACGTACAGGTTTATCCCTCCACTTTCAATTTTCAACTTTCAATTTTCAACTTTCAATTTTCAATTTTTTATTGCATAAAAATAGAGCCTTCGTCACAAAAAGGACGAAGACTCGTGGTACCACCTTTATTTCCACATAAGCAATAACTATAATTATATATAGCTTAAATGGACTCTTAATTCAAATAACGATTTAGATAAACCGTCTTTAGCTACTATTACTTTCACTAAAGAAGCTCAAAAGCTACCTTCAAAACCTTTCATATAAGGGCTTTCACCTGTTCCCTCTCTCTGCTAGTTCTTTTTTAAATCTATGATTTAGCTAAAAGAACTGTACTCCTCAGTTTAACTGAGCGAGTTTCCTATGATAATCCCAGTTTTTACTCCTCTTTTTCACTGCCAATAACAATATTTATTTAATTTTATGATATATTATAAAAAATATTTTGTCAAATACTCTATTCCACATCGTCTATTGTTACAATATCATCAAAAACCCAAGTTAGCCCATAATCCTTAGTTAAAAACCTAGCCACTTTTCCTTTTCCGTAATCTCCATTTTCTCCTTGATCTACAAGTAGCTCTCCACTAGCTCCCTCGAATTTAGGTGATAACGCTCTAAGAAATATTCCTTCATAATCTTTTGGCAATGGTAATTTTACATCTTGCCACGTCTCTCCCTTATTCTCAGTATATTTCATAGTAGGATAAGGAATATTACCTGCAGATATAAAGGATATAAATCCAATTTTATCTGTAGAAAAAGCTGCGCCATTAACAAGCATATTTGTTATTTTACTAGTATCTCCTACTTGTTGCCAACTTTTTCCCCCATCATTAGTTAAGAAAACATAAGTCATTTCAAATCTCATAGCTCTATCTCCAGCTACAATTACATATCCATTATCCTCAGAGGTAAATCCCATATAAATTGCTCTACTCTGAATACTTGCACTGGTAACAACAGATTTTTCAAAACTTTCTCCTTTATCATTTGATATTAAAGTTGTAATCTGAGTATCTTCTAATCCTCCCTAACATAAGTATTGAATTTTTCACTATTTAGGGATACTAATCCAACTGATATGGTATTGTCATCATTTAATATTATCGAAACACTTGGGACTCCCTCAGCTCCATAAAGTACCGTTCCATGTATTCCTTGTTCATCAGCATCTCCAAAATAATAAAAATATGTCGCTCCATTCATATCTAGTTTTATATTTCCTGAGGTTAAATCCAACTTATTATTTTCATTATCTTTCTCTACCCATTTTCCACTTATACTCCCTAACACATTAAAATAACTTGTCCCATTAAAATCCCTATAATCATAAATATGTTGAATCAACTTATTTCTATTTCCACTTAAATAGGTTACTGTTGCTATATCCTCTTCAATCCACCTTACCTTATACGTCCCTTTTGAAAAAGTTCTATACTCATCATCAGTAAAAAATTTATCAGTTATTCTAACAAATATTTTATGAGCCATTGTTAAACCATAACTTCCCTTAATTGGGTCATCAGTTTCCTTAATTATTACTACATGCTCTTCACTTGGTGAATATGAATAAAATAATGGACTTTTGAAATCCTTAATATATCCCAAGGTATTTACTATAAATAGTATTCCAAAAATAGTATAACTAATTCCTCTAATTATCTTATTTTAGGAAGTAGAATTAATACTATAGTTTATTATCCTATATATTGAATCATGTAAAAAATAAAGACCCTTATCTTTTATTAAAATTTCTAATAAAACTCTACCACATATAAAAACTACCATTAAACAAAATATGAATATATTTAAATACTTCCTCTTCATTTTCAATCCCTCTTTCCATATACTTACTAAGTATAATTGTACACCTATTATAATAATAAAAAAGCATTGATATAATCCTAAAATTATATCAATGCTTTATAGATTTAATTTCCTCAAATTTTAAAATCAGTTGGATTATATTCCTTAGCCTTAGGATCTCCAAAGACTGCCTTAGCACTTTCCACCTGAGGATTATGGTTAACATTTCCCTTTTTCCTAGTATTGTTAGCCTTCATTTTATTAGTCATTTATCTCACCTCAATAGTAAGATACCCAATGTATAAATTTTTATTCTATCTTGTTTCAATGTGAATCTTTTTATCTTCTAATTTTATTGTTTTTCAGTAGGTCTTTCTCCACCATCACCATCTGGAGGAGTTCCACCCTGGTTATCCGGAGCGGCTCCTCGATCTCCACTTGGAGCAGTTCCTCTGCCGCCACCTTGCATTCCTCCTTCAGTGATAGTTGTAATTCCAGATTCATTTAGTGCTGTTACAGTATCAGTAACTGTAAAACTTACCACCTCTGTTCCATTTTCATTTGTACCATCACTGTAAAGTCCATTTGATACTGTTCCTGTTGATGTTCCACCTGAATATAATGTATAAGCTGTATCCTTAGTAATCTCAGATAGAGATATAATTACACTTTGATATTGCTTTTTAGGAGCAAATGTAGCTATTGTATTTCCATCGCTATCCTTTAAAGAAACAATTGTCCCTGCTGCTTGTGCACTTGAATAAGTCATCATTATAGAGTTCTGTGAAGAATCCGTAGAAGTTGTCTGTGCCATTCCTGAGCTTCCAGCTACAATAAGTCTTCCTCCACTCACGTCAAATGTTCCATCATAATCCAAAGAACCATTTCCGCTATTTGTTGGTCCATTTACAATAACTGTACCATTTGTCATAGTAATGTTTCCATTTGAATCTAGACCATCACCACTGGCATCAACTGATATATAACCATCTTCTATATTTAAAGAGTTATCACTTCCTCCAGCTGCATTTACTCCATCGTCACTTGAAATCAAATTAGTATTACCACCTGAAATAGTAATTTGTGAACCTTCTATTCCTTCATAACTTTTTGTAATATTTATAATTCCATTTTTTATTAATACAGATGAATCAGCATGAATTGCATCATCACCAGTAGCAATTGAAATATCACCACCTGCTACAGTAACACTGTTGCTACTATGTATACCATCATCAGATGAATCAATATTAAATGTTCCTCCAGTAATTTCTATATCTGCAGAGGATTTAATTCCTTTTGCACTTGTAGATTCTGTTTCCTCCTCTGTTGTTTCTGTAGTTTCTGTAGTTGTTGTTGCTCTCTTATCCTTATTTCCCATTGGACCTTGATTGTTTTCACCAGTTTTAACAGCACCATTTGCGCTACCTCCATTGGTGGAAATAGTAAAGGTTCCATCAGTAATAATTACCGCTGTTTCCGCTTGTATTCCATCTGATCCTGATTTTAAATTAAAAGTTCCACCTAGAATACCAATAAACCCTTTAGAAGTATCAGTGTCATTAGTTGATTTAATTGCATCGCCTCCAGCATCAATAGTAATAGTTCCATCTTCCGTCAATACCATATCTTTTCCCATTAACCCATCATCCTTTGAAGTAATATTAATATTACCGCTAGTAATTTTTAGGCTGTCCTTGCTTCTAATTCCATTGTTATAATTTCCATCAACAGTTAGAGTACCATCTCCATTTATGCTAAGATCAGCTTTACTGAAGATTGCTGCATTAGGTTCATTTGAATCAGAGTCATCAAATGTATAAGTTTCTCCATCTATCACTGAATTCTCTGTTCCATCTACCAAAGAGATGATAGTTTTTTCTGCATTTTTAACATAAATCGGTACACTGTCACTGCAATTTATTGTCATTCCATTTAAAACTAGTTTAACCGTATCCTCATCTTCCACATCAACAATGATTTGTCCATCATCTAAAGTTCCACTAATTACATATACTCCAGCAGCTGTTATAGTAATTGTACTTCCATCTATCTCTGCTCCTGAGCCATTTAAAGCTGCCTCAGTTTTGTTTAATTCAATATAATTTGGATTTTCGTCTATCCATTCAGTATAATAGTCATCCTCATCAAATGTAATCATATCACTTGTAACTGTACTTACACTTGTTTCCGTTGTTGCTATTTCTTCAGTAGTTCCTGTATTAGAAGTACTGCATGAAACCAACATGGCCATGCACAAAATTCCTGCCAATAATTTTGATATCTTAAATTTATTCATAATAAAACCACACTTCTTTCCTAATTATTTTCAACTCCCCGCAAGGGGCGCCTTCCAGGTGTCAACTCTCAACTCCCTACAAAGGGCGCCTTCCAAGTGTCAATTTTTAGTACTCTGAGGATTCCGCACTCATAAGCAACGTAATACTGAGATTTCCATTTCTGCACCTAAGTGCATCTATAAATTCCTTTTGACTTATATTGTTTTCCATCGTCACTGTATAAACCAATTCATAAAGACTGCCTAGGTCAGTAGTTTTTACTTTTTTCAGTTCAAAGGCAGTCGTATATTTACTTATAATTCCATCAAAAGCTCCCTCATAATCTAAATCTTCTGGAATAGTTATTTTAAGTAATTTCTGTGAGTTTTTCTTTGCACCAAACTTAGTTATACTAAGAATAACCATTAACAAGCATAAAACTCCAGTAAATAATATTGCATATCCGTAATATCCAGAACCACATGCAAGTCCAGCTGCCATGGTAAATAAGACATACCCAATGTCTTTAGGATCTCCTGGTGCACTTCTAAATCTAATAATTGAAAATGCTCCTGCCAAACTAAAGGCTCTTGCTATATTGCTTCCGATTAAAAGAATTATAATTGCTACTACTGAAGGTATTAATACCATTGTCAATGCAAAATTCTGAGAATGACCTCCTTTGCTACTAGTTTTTATATAAGTTACACTTATTATTGTACCTAATATAAATGATATAAGTATTGTTAATAATGCATTTGATGCTGTTATTGTGCTAACATCTGTTGTTGTACTGAAAATTGATTCAAGCATAAACTTTTCTCCCCCTTAAGTAATTTGTTCTTCATCACTAGCTTTTCATATTCTTTTCCATATTTCGAAAAACTATTTTTATAAATTTTCTTCTCTGAAAGTAAATTTGTTAGCCATACTGGCATGCTTTTTCCTGTCTTAATTTCCATTATCCATTGTCCTTCATCTAATAGGGCTTCCCCATAATTACCGCTTTCAAGCCTTAGATCATTTCTTCTTGTTTTTATATTTGTATCAAAAGTTATTCTTAAGTCATGATCTTCTCTGCAAAACATTGCTTTTCTGTCATATGATACGTACACCTTTGGTTCCAAATCATATAATTCCAGAATATATTCTATTTCATTTGAGATCTGCTTTTTTAAATAATCCTTAGGTTCAGGTTTTATTCCTTTGCTAAGAAAATCATAAGCTTCACCTAGTTCTAAAGTTATTCTTCTTTTATTTACTTGACCACAATATTTTTTCTTTATCTCTAAATACACATTTGAATCTTGACTTGGAACTCCATATCCTCTAAGGCGAAGCTTTTCTTTGTATTTAGGTTTTGATAAAGAATTTCTTATTAGTGTATTATCCTTAGTATCATAATAGATATTACTAATTGAATAGAACTCTTGACTATTATTAAATTCATCTGCCACCATGTGTTCAAGCAACTTTTCTTGAAGTTTCTCATATATATCCCTGTCAATTAAGAACTTAACTTCATGTCTATTGAATACCTCTATTGCCATAACCGATCTCCCTTCTGCAGAGAATCTCTCTATCGTTTTTAGCGATTTTTTTCTTTCTCTGCTATGTGTCTATAATATAATTTGTAGCTTAAACAAAACTTAAATGACTTACATAAATTTGATTATAATTTGTGTGTAAAGCAAAAAAAGACACTAGATGCTTGTTTACATCTAGTGTCTGATATATTTATTTAACTATTTCAATACCTTGATTCTCTTCTGTTATAACCGTCGTTGCCTTATTTCCTGGCAATTCGAAAGTTTGCTTCTCTATTTTAGTAAAGGCAACAGAAAGCATTAACTTAATTCTATTAAGCTGGTTAACCTGTGATGCACCTGGATCATAATCCACAGCTACTATATTTGCTACTGGATATTTTTCCTTTAATGCCTTAATCATTCCCTTTCCTGTTACATGGTTTGGTAGACATGCAAAAGGTTGCATACATATGATATTATCTGTTCCACTTTCAATTAACTCAATCATTTCTGCTGTTAAAAACCAACCTTCACCAGTCTGGTTTCCTAAAGATAATATAGGGGATGCCATTTTCCCTAGATCTACAATGCTCTTTGGAGCATGGAATCTACTTGATTTATCCAAGGCTTTTTTCATACTTTTTCTATAACTTTCCATATATTTTATAGACCACATATAAATATTCTTAGTTAGTCTGCTACCAGCTAAATATTTATATTTAAATTCTTCATCATATGCTGTATAGAAGAAGAAGTCCATTAAATCTGGCATTACAGCCTCAGCACCCTCTGATTCAATAATCTTCACTACATCATTATTAGCTGTTGGGTGAAACTTAACTAATATCTCTCCAACTAACCCAACTTTAGGTTTAACTATATTTAAAAGTTCAATAGTATCAAATGCTTCTACAATTTTCGATACAGTAGAATTAAATTCTCTCTTACTTCCATTTCTAACATTTTGTTTTGCAATTTCATTCCACTTTTCATAAAGAGCATCAGCCGATCCCTTTATCTTTTCATAAGGCCTTGTGGCATATAAAATTCTCATAAAGAGATCTCCATATATAAGTGCCATAAGACCTCTTTGAATAAATGGCAATGACATCTTAAAGCCTGGTTGCTTTTCAAGTCCAACTGCATTTAAAGACAATATTGGTATATCTTCAAACCCGGCTTCCTTCATAGCCTTCTTTAAGAATCCGACATAGTTTGTAGCTCTGCAGCCTCCACCAGTTTGAGATATTATAACTGATGTATTCTTTAAGTCATAATCTCCAGATTTTAATGCATGGATAATTTGTCCTACAACTATAATCGATGGATAACAAGCATCATTATTAACATACTTTAAACCATCCTCCACAGCTTCATTGTCAATAGATGGCAATACCTTAAAATTATATCCACATGAATTTATAGCTTGCTCAATTATATCAAAATGGATAGGTGACATTTGAGGCACTAATATTGTATGAGTTTTCTTCATCTCTTTAGTAAATACAGTATTTTTATATACAATAGGTTCTTCTACTGGTATATATCCATTTCTTTCTCTTTCTTCTATAGCTGCCTTTAGAGATCTAATTCTAATTTTAGCTGCTCCCAGATTATTACCTTCATCTATTTTTAAGCAAGTATAAATTTTTCCTTTTGAAGCCAATATTTCAGATACTTGATCTGATGTAACTGCATCTAACCCACAACCAAATGAATTAAGCTGGATTAACTCCAATGAATCATTCTTGGACGTAAATGCAGCGGCTCTATATAATCTTGAGTGATACATCCATTGATCAACAACTCTAAGAGGAGCATCTAATACTCCTAAATGTGAAATACTATCCTCAGTTAATACCGCCATATCAAATGAATTAATTATATCGGGAATACCATGATGTATTTCTGGATCTATATGATAAGGTCTGCCTGCAAGTACTATCCCCTTCTTGCCTGTTTTCTCTAAGTAATCTAAAACCTCTTTACCTTTAGCTCTTAAATCATTATCAAAATTCTCTCTTTCTTTAAAACCAGCTTCTACAGCCTTTCTCGCCTCATCCTTAGATACATTAAAATCTTTAAATTCCTCTACTATTCTAGTAATTAAAACATCTTTATTCTCTAGTGATATAAATGGTTGCATAAATTTAACATTTTGCTCTTTAATAGCATCCATATTATTTTTTATAACCTCTGGATAAGAAGTTACAATTGGGCAATTATAATTATTATTTGCATCCTTAAATTCTACTCTTTCATAAGGAATACATGGATAGAATATTGTTCCTATTCCTCTATTAATAAGAGCCATAATATGTCCATGAACTATTTTAGCCGGATAACAGGCTGATTCTGATGGTATTGTCTCTATTCCAAGCTCATATATTTTTTTACTTGAAGTAGGTGACAGTTCAACTCTAAATCCAAGATTAGTTAGAACAGTAAACCATAGCGGATAATTCTCATAGATATTTAATACCCTCGGAATACCTATAACTCCTCGTTTAGCATCTTCTTTCTTTAGAGCTTTATATTTAAATATCCTATCAAACTTATATTTAAAAAGGTTTGGAACTTCTTCTTTAATCATATCAATTCCAAGACCTTTTTCACACCTATTACCTGATATAAATTCTTCATCAGTTGAAAATTTATTTATAGTTAGAAGGCAGTTATTTCCGCACTTTCCACATCTTCTGAAATCAGAAACCATTGTAAAACTATCTATATCGTCCTTCTTTAGCAATTTTGACTTACTGCCTTCTATGTATCTTTCCTTTGCGATTAATGCTGCTCCAAAGGCTCCCATAAGACCTGTTATATCTGGTCTTATGGCCTCTCTACCAGAAATTTGCTCAAAACTTCTAAGAACAGATTCATTATAGAAGGTTCCCCCTTGTACTATTATCTTCTCGCCCATTTCTTTTTCATCTCTTATTTTAATAACCTTAAATAAAGCATTTTTTATAACAGAATAAGATAATCCCGCAGAAATATCTGAAACCTGCGCGCCTTCTTTTTGAGCCTGCTTTACTCTTGAATTCATAAATACAGTACATCTTGAACCAAGGTCTACTGGAGCATTAGATTTTAATGCTTCTTTAGCAAAATCTTCAACTTCCATATTTAATGATTTCCCAAAAGTTTCTATAAATGAGCCACACCCAGATGAACACGCCTCATTTAAAAGAATAGAGTCAATTACTCCATTTTTTATTCTTAAGCACTTCATATCTTGTCCACCTATATCTAAGATAAAATCTACTCCTGGCAAGAAATATTCTGCTGCTTTGTAATGGGCTATTGTTTCAATTTCACCAAGATCTACATGTAGAGCAGACTTAATTAAAGCCTCGCCGTATCCAGTAGCTGTGGAGCTCATTATTTCAACTCCAACTGGCATTTTAAAATATAAGACCTTTAAGATTTCTATAACTTTTTTTAAAGGATTTCCCCCATTGCTGCCATAAAAATCATAAAGAATTTCTCCCATATCATTTATTAATACAACTTTAGTTGTTGTTGAACCAGCATCTATTCCTAAAAATGCCTTTCCTGTGTAGTCATTAAGGTCTGCTCTTTTAGCCTTAGCCTTATTATGTCTGTCTTTAAACTCCATATACTCTGCTGCATCCTTGAATAAAGGCTTAAGTCTATCTATATTATCATCCTTTATATCTGCAATTTTATCCACTCTTGCTGCTAATTCACTAATATTAATCTTTTTAGATTTTTTAGATAATAAAGCTGCTCCGTAGGCAACAAAGAGTTGCGAATTTTCAGGAAAAATAATATCCTCATCTTGTAATTGTAATGTTTCTATAAACCTTTGTCTAAGTTCTGATAAGAAAAACAAAGGCCCTCCTAAGAAAGCTATTTTACCTCGTATAGGCTTACCACAAGCAAGTCCACTAATTGTTTGATTAACAACAGCTTGCATAATTGAAGCTGCAATATCCTCAGCCTTCGCACCCTCATTTATAAGAGGTTGTACGTCTGTTTTAGCAAATACTCCACATCTTGATGCGATTGGATATATTACTTTATGGTTTTTTGCAAGTTCATTCAACCCAGCGGCATCCGTGTTTAAAAGGGTTGCCATTTGATCTATAAATGCCCCAGTACCGCCTGCACAAGTACCATTCATTCTTTGTTCTATTCCACCCTTAAAATATGTAATTTTCGCGTCCTCTCCGCCAAGTTCTATAGCTACATCAGTTTGTGGAACGACTTCCTCAACTGTTTTAGTACATGCTATAACTTCTTGAACAAAGTCTATATTAATCCACTTAGCTACAGAGAGTCCCCCTGAACCAGTAACACACAGAGTAACCTCGGCTTCTCCAATAGCTTCATATGATTCTCTAACTATTTCAATAATTGTACTTCTTATATCTGAAAAATGTCTTCTATATTCACTAAAAATAATCTTTTCATTAAGATCTAGTACTACTACTTTTACTGTAGTTGATCCTACATCAAGTCCCATGTTAAATTTATTCATTTTTACCCCCATAATTTAAATATACATATATTATATTATACATTCTACAAGATACTTTTCAAGTTTATATTTATATTTTGAAATTATTTAAAATTTTTATATAGTAATAAGTCTAGTTTTTCATGTATATAATATAAAATCTATGTCTATAATCATAATAATATTTATAATTCAACTAGCATTAATCTGGGAGGTCTTATGAACTTTTTTACTGAAGGAAATAAACTATATAATACAAAAGACTATACACAAGCTATTGATTGTTACAAAAAAGCAATAACAGCCAAAGATAACGAGGCTTGTTCCTATTATAATTCTGGTGTTTGCTTTATTAAGTTAAAAGATTACTATAATGCAATAGCTATGATTAAAAAAGCCCTAGCATTACATAAGGATAGCAAATATTATTTTAATTTAGGCTATTGCTATGCTATGAATGAAACTACAAAAAAGGCTCTTATAAACTTTAACATTGCATGGTCTTTAAATAATGAGGACACCGATTGTGAAAAGGCAATAAATTTAATTACATCTCGTATCGGGAAAAAATAAAGTTTCGATTCTCATCGAAACTTTTTCATGCTAAAATTGCCTCTATTTCTTTTAATCAATTCTTATCTAACTGATGGTATAATTTAGGCAAAACTAGAGTCTTATTTAGAATTCTCCTGCTATACTTGTCATTTTATGCTCATTATCAAAGGTGCTATTATCAAAATAATCTCCTGCTACATAAAATGTTGGATCTACATTAATCCAAATCCCCTCATCTTCTAAATATACTTGATTCCAAGCATGGCTAACAAATTCACTTCCATTAAAACCTTCTCCTATTATAATCCTTGATTTTAAATCTATAGCCTTTGTCATTGATGTGAAAAGACAAGCGTAATCAAAACATATTCCACTTCTATCTCTAAAAGCTGGTATAGATCCACTTTCATAGCCCTTCTCCTGATTCATAACTTTTACAGCTTTATTATCATCATATTTTATGTTACTTCCCACCCAGGTATATATAGCTCTTGCTTTTTGTCTATCTGTATTTGAACTTTTAGTAATTTCATTTGCTCTATTATCTATACTAGAATTTGATGCTACTCCTTCATCTAAAGTAACTCCATTATAATATGATATTTTATTTGCTGAAACATTTTCCAATAGCCCATTTGATATATTCTTAATCTTACCTGCATCTATAAATTTCTCCATCTTATTATAAACCGTTAGATTATCTAAAACAGCTATTCGATTTGTCCCTGATGATACACTATTATACAAAGCTAATGGAATACATATTAATATAATAACAACCATTCCTCGTATAACACCAAATACGGTAGAGAAAATCATTAAAAACGGTTTGTGATTCTTAAGCTTCGTAATAGAGCTATTAAATGAAAATGAATTTATTAATCTTAATAAATTCTCAATCAACATTTTCATTGCAATAAATGCTATTATAATAGCCCCCAAATGAACTATTCCATTATTCATAATAGCGGGTAAATACTTACTTATTAGTCCACTAATTTTGCTATTTAACCAATCATAAAATCCAAGGATTATAAAAAAGGTTATTATTGTTGAGCACCCTCCTATTATAGGCATAATTGCATCTGAAATATCTGTGCTCTGCATTACAGTTTTTACTGATACTATAACCGAAACTACTATTATAACTAGACAAATTAACATCTGAATACTAATATCCATAATTTTCTCCTTTAATCTATGCCCTCTATATCATCCATATTCATAGTCTTCTTTATTACATCCTTTGCTAAGGTATAATCATATCCACGTCCAACTAAAAACCTATAAAGCTTACTAGATATTTTATATATATCCTTTTCTCTATTAACTAGCTGAGAATATTTTTTCTTCACTAATTCCAAAGCCACATCTTTTTCCTGCTCCTTATTAATGTTTGTTAAATTATCCTCTATTTCATTTGGATCTATACCCTTTCTTATTAAAGCATATTTTATTTTTTGTGATCCTTGCCGTCTAATTCTATCTTTGATATATAGTTTTATATATTCTTTATCATCTATAAAACTATATTCCTTCAAAAAGTCTACTGTGGGTAAAATAGATTCTAAATCATAGCCTTTCTCAATTAGTTTTTCCTTAATTTCCATTTCTGTTTTATAACTTCTTTCTATTATTCTAAGGGCTGTATTTTTACACTTCGATAAATTTTCTTTAAATGCTATCTTATGAAGTTTTTCTTCATCAACTTCTCCATTTACTTCTAGTTTTTCCGTATAAACAAGTTCTCCATTTACTGAAAAAGCATACACTTCATCAATATATATATTAAATCGTTCTTTATTCCTTTTTTGCACATCAATTCTTGTTATTTTACCCATTTTTACTCCTTTGAGGATGTTAAAATGTGAACTGTTGGGTCCTTTAAAACCATTTTTGATACTTCATAGATTATTCCCTTTTCTAATTTATTTAACCTTTCCATATCATTAACAAACTCAAATATATCCTCTTTCTCAAGTTCTTGATGAAGTATATAGTTACATAACTCTGATGAATCCTCTAATGTGGATATAACTGCAGTTTTATGAACTTTCTTCATTACACCTAAGTCCTTGTCTCCAATTATGATTTCTCCATCCAAAATAGAATTCAATGTTTTATCTATTGCTTTAATAGCACCATCAACATCATCATCTGCCACTGCAGTATAAATATATAAAGTCTTTATATATTTTGTTACATCCATTTGCGTATAAATATCATAAGCTAAGCCCTCTTTTTCCCGAACTTCCCTAAATAACAGAGAATTAGCGCTCTCTCCAAGTTTATGATTTAATATTCTTAATGGTAATTCATAACTTTTATCTAAATGATAGAAAGTATATAAATATACTATTGTGCTTTGCTCCATATCATTTTTAAAGCTTTGTATTGTTACATTAGCATTCTTTTCTTTTACTATTACTGGGTCCTCAACACTTAAACCTTCCCAATTCTTAAATTTAGCCTCTATAAGATCTTTAGCATCTTCATGATCTAATGATGAAACCATTGTTATTAAGCTATTTTTAGGACTATAATATTTTTTATAAAAGTTTACTATATCATCTCTTTTGAATTCTTTAATCCTCTCTTCAATGCCAGTAACATCATATTTTAAAGGACTTTCCTTAAATGCTATCTCATTTATCTTTTTAAAACTCAAATCCTCTATATCATCTTTACCAGTCCTAATTTCCGCTAGAATCACTCCGCGTTCCCTCTCCATTTCTTTTTCTTCAAAAACAGATGAAGTAATCATATCTCCAAGTAAGTCTACGGCATTTTTAAGTTCTTCTGATAGACAACTTATAGTATAAACAGTAGCACTATAATCTGTATAGGCATTATACTCTCCCCCTAGGGATTCAAGATCATCATTAAGCTCCTCATTGCTTCTTTTTTTTGTTCCTTTAAATAACATGTGTTCGATGAAATGGCTTATCCCTTTTTCCTCTATAGTCTCATATATTGACCCCACTTTAACTCCTACATTAATCGAAGCTATTTGAGTATTTTTCTTTATAGTTAAAATTTCTAATCCATTTTCTAAAATAAACTTCTTTACGTCAAAATTTAAATTTAACATTCAACATCTCCTTTTAATTTGTAGTAAGTTTAAATATAAGCTTTTTTCTACAACATTACAATATATTATTCCATTCTTCTATGTTATATCTTGCTAATGTTATATATAATAGGTTTAGGGATTCGTTTTATACTACTTTGCAATTAACCTATGAAAGGAGAAATTATTATGAAGAAAGCTATTCTTATAGTTGAAGATGAAATAAGAATACGATTTTTATTAAGGGACTATTTCCTAAAGGAAGGTTTTGTAATTTATGAAGCTGAAAATGGTTTAGCTGCTCTTAACTTATATAAAGAAAAGAAAATAGATCTTATAATTCTTGATATAATGATGCCCATTATGGATGGACTAACTGTTTTAGAAAAGATTAGGGAAGTGTCTACTCTTCCAATAATTTTACTAACTGCAAAAAGTGAAGAAGATGATAAACTTCAAGGTTATGCCTACGGTGCTGATGACTATATGACAAAACCTTTTAGTCCTAAGGTACTAGTTGCAAAAGTTAAAGCACTTTTAAAAAGAACTCGTGATGACGTAGACTCAAGCTCTCAGGAGTATAATGGACTTACAATTAACAAGCTGTCAAGAGAGGTTAAATTACATAGTGAGCCTCTATCTCTATCCCCTAAAGAGTATGAGCTTTTAGTATATTTAACTACCAATGAATCAATTGCTTTAACCCGTGATAATATATTAGACCATGTTTGGGGCATTGATTACTATGGTGACATAAGAACTGTAGATACAAACGTAAAAAGACTTAGGGAAAAATTATGCGATAAAGCTACATATATAGTAACGGTTAGAGGCAGTGGCTATAGATTTGAGGTCAGATAATGAGGATTAAACTATCTAATAAGCTCTCTAATAAACTATCTACTAGACTTTTTGCTATTACATTAGCCTTATTACTTATATTAATGGCAACTACATTAATATTCCAAGTGTTTTTCTTTCAAAAATTTTATGAAATAAAGAAGCAGCATATGCTAACAAATGAATTAACAAAATTTAGAGATCTTAATTCTTACCAATTAAATGATAACTCAGTAGTTTCAAAAGCTATGAAAAGCTTCGAGGAAAGTACCAATTCAAAAATTGCCATATTTTCCTTAAATGGAGATTTAAAATATTTATCTGATGGACAGAATAGTACCTCTGAGGATACTAAAACTTTAACTGCCTTTTGTACAGAGTTAATCAATAATAAAGATCTGCTTTATAAAGTTACCTCCAAAGATACTACTGAAACGCAAATATTTTATAATAAAAGTAGTGGTTTTAAAAAAATTGGTGTTGTAACTCCAATGTCTTTAACCTCTAAAAACGACTCTGTTGTTATATCTGTAGCCTCTATTCAACCTATTGAAGAAGCTTCAGCTGTTACTAATGAATTTTATGTTTATATTTTTATTGGGTTTATCTTTATTTCAATTCTACTCTCATTCATATATTCTAATCTCATTTCTAAGCCCCTTATTAAAATAAATAATGTAGCATTGAAAATGAGTAAAATGGAATTTACTGAAAACTGTACTGTTGAAAGACAGGATGAAATAGGTAATCTTGCAACAACTTTGAATTTTTTATCTTCTAATCTTAATGCAGCCTTACAAGATCTTAAAACAAAAAATAAAAAATTAGAAGAAGATATTGAAAAGGAACGTAATCTTGAAACTATGAGAAAAGATTTTGTTGATTCCGTAAGTCATGAATTAAAGACACCTATAGGAATTATAGAAGGTTATGCCGAAGGATTAAAGGATGGCATTGTAACTGGAGATAATGTATTAACTTACCTTGAAACAATTATTGATGAATCTAAAAAAATGGGAGTTTTAGTCTCAAATATGCTTGAACTTTCAAAATTAGAATCTGGAGTTTTAAAACCAAAACTAGAAATATTCAATATTAACAGATTAATTAATAAGGTAATTCACAAACATTGTCTTGATGCTAAAGAAAAGCAATTAGCCCTTACATTTAATCAAAATACTGATTATTCTTATGTCTTAGCTGATATTTTTCAAATGGAGCAAGTACTAACAAATTTGATGACAAATGCCATTAAGTACACTCCACTAGGAAATGATGTTATCCTATCCATTAACGAAGATGGTGCAAGATATAGAATTTCAATAATTAATACTGGCTCAAAAATAGATGATAAAAACATAGATAAGCTTTTCGATAAATTTTATAGAGTTGATAAAGCAAGACAAAGAGATACTAATAGTACAGGACTCGGATTATCTATAGTTAAAAATATCTTAGACCTTCATGAATTTGAATACTCTCTTGCAAATATAGAAAATGGCGTATGCTTTACTTATTACTTACCAAAGGAAGAATCACACGAAGATTAATATTCTCCCTGTAATAAAATATTAAAGCTCTGGAATCAATTAGATTCCAGAGCTTTAAATTATTATTTGATTATTTCTGTAAAAATATCTTTAATATCAATCTTGTTTTTAAGTATCCCTTTTTCCTCTAACCATTTAGAATAATTACTCCAGTTCTCTTCCTTTTGACTTAGGAAAGTCTCCTCATCATTTTCCATTAGAGGAAGTAATATATCTAAACTCTTCTTTTCTACCTCTGGTTCAAGTGGAAAACTTTCATTTTGAACTTCTAATAATAAATCTATAGCTTTATCAGGATTATTTTTAGTATAATCAAATCCTTTTTTTGCTGCATTTAAAAATGCCTCTATATTATCCTTATTATTACTAACTCCATCCTCACTAGCTATAAATGATAACTCATAATTACTAGGAATTTTATAATCCGTTGGATTAAAGGTAACTAACTCAATTCCTTCATCTTCTAATAAAATCTTTTCATGATTTATATAACCACCTATAATCGCATCAACTCTTTTAGTTTGTATAGCAGGCATTAAATCATATCCTACATCTATAAATTCAACCTTAGAGGGATCTCCTCCAGCTTCTGTAATCATTGCTTTTACCGTTTCTTTATCAACCTCAAAAGATGGAAACCCTACCTTTTTCCCTTCTAAGTCTTTTAAATTATTAACCCCTGAATCCTTGCGAACTATAAGTTGATTTAAAGGACTTCTAACTATTGTTCCTACGGAAACCACAGGAATATCTTCTCCTTTAGCTAAAATCACCTGTTTTGGATAGCTTATAGCTAAATCAGCTTTATTTGCTGCTACTAATTTAATTCCATCATCTGTTCCTGCTGGTGTAATTAAATTAACCTTAAGTCCTGCTTCTTCAAAATATCCTTGTTCTTCTGCCGCATATAAAAATGAATGAACTGCATTTGGATACCAATCTAAAAGAACATCCATTTCCTTTAATTCTGTATTACTATTTTCTAATTCCACCTTACTGCATGCAGTTAATACAAAACTTAACCCCATAACTGCAACTAATAACATACTAAATTTTCTTAATTTCATAATTACTCTCCTTTATTTCTTTTCTGTATCTTAGTAAAATCTTTTCTAATATAATTCCTATTGAAAATAAAAGTAATCCTAAAAATGATAGAACTAATACTCCTGCAAAAACCGAATCTGATTGTAGCATTCCTGCTACTCTTTTCACATACATACCTAGCCCCTTGTCAGCACCAAGCCATTCTCCTATGCTTGCCCCTGCAATGCTATATGTAGCCGCTATCTTGAAGCTACTTAAAAAGTTAGGTAATACTGACCTCATATGTAATTTCATGAATATCTTAGTTTTGCTTCCACCTAAGGCTTTTAGAACATCTTCTAAGTCTTTATCTACACTGTTTAAGCCATCTAGTGTACTTACAACTATAGGGAAAAAGCAAAATAATATTACTACGGCTACTTTTGACCATATAGAATATCCAAACCACATAACCATTATTGGTGATAAGGCTATTATGGGAATAGTCTGAGAAAATATTATTATTGGATATAATGTTTTTCCTACATTCTTCCAAGAATATATGGAGAAAGCACATAATATACCTATAACTACAGATATACTTAATCCAAGAACAGCTTCCCCTAAGGTAGTTAAAGAATGTGTATATAAAATTTCTTTTTGTTCCCATAATGCTACTAAAATCTTAGAAAATTTAGGTAGAATAAAATCAGGAACTTGAAAATATGGTATTAATACTTCCCAAGAGAAAAGTATTATAGAAACAAATATTAGAGGAAAAATAATATTGTTAATCTTTTTCATTCTGTTTTCCCTCCTTATTTGCCTCTAAATCGTCTAATATATTTAGAATAGATCTTTTTAATTCTATAAATTCACTTGTAAGACTCGTCTCATATGTTCTCGGTCTTTTAATATTAACATCAATAGACTTTAAATTTTTATAGGGAAGCTGGGTACAAATTAATATCCTATCAGATAAAAGTAAAGCCTCTTCAATATCATGAGTTATCATAAACACAGTATTTTTTTCCTTTTCACAAAGATCTAATAACCACTCCTGCATCTTCCGTCTTGTTAATGAATCCAAGGACGAGAAAGGCTCATCTAGTAGTAATAATGGCGGATTGTTAACTATTGCTCGTAAAAAAGAAGCCCTTTGTCTCATACCACCTGATAATTCATGAGGATAAAGCTTTTCTGTTCCCTGAAGATTAAAACTTTCAAAGTAATCTTGAGCTATTTTTCTAGCTTTTCTTTTACTATATCCGTTTAATTCCAGGCCTACAGAGGTATTATCCAGTATACTTCTCCAAGGCATTAAGCAATCCTTTTGTGGCATATACCCTATGACATTTTTTTTATTTTGATTTTCTATATTTATATTTCCCTTATTTGGTTTTAATAATCCTAAAATCAATCTGAAAAGAGTGCTCTTTCCAGTTCCACTTGGAGCTATAATTGTAACAAACTCATTTTTATCTATACTAAAGGATAGATCCTCCAATATAAGCTTATCTAGCTCTTTGTACTTAAAGGATAAATTATTAATTTCTAATGCTTTCATTAAAATTTACCAACTTTCTTTTTTTTGATTGTGCCTTATTAAATCATTCCACCATCAACTCTTAGAATTTGTCCCGTAACATACGATGATTCATTACTACATAAAAAGACTGCAACCTTTCCAATCTCGCAAGCTAAGCCAAACCTCCCCATAGGAATTTCATTTTCTAGCTCTTCTCTATCTTCTTTTGTTAAAAATGAATTCATCTTAGTATCAATGACTCCGGGAGCTATTGCATTAACTCTTATATTGGATGGAGCCATCTCCTTTGCCAAGGACTTTGTAAATGAATTAATACCACCCTTAGATGTTGAGTATAAAGTTTCACAAGAAGCTCCAACTTCTCCCCACATTGAGGAAATATTAATTATTACTCCGTCTTTACCTAACATATGAGGAAGGACATTTCTTGTTAAGTACATGGTTCCTAAAAGATTTGTGCCTATTAGTTCATCTATATCTCTTTTAGTTGAATCTAAAAATATTCCTATTTTACTTGTGGCTGCATTATTTATTAGAATATCTATTCTTCCAAAATGCTTAATTGTTTCTTCAACTATTTTCTCAGTCTCTTCAAAGGTAGACACATCTCTTTTTATTCCAATAGCAGACACACCAATTCTCTTTAGCAGATCTAAAGTTTTCTTTGCCCCTTCTTCATCCTTAGAAAAGTTAACTACTATTGATGCGCCTTCTTTTGCTAATTCTATTGCTATAGCTCTACCTATTCCTCTTGAACTCCCAGTTACTATTGCTACTTTTCCTAATAATTTACTCATATTCTTATCCTCTTTATTTCAAGTTTTCTTTAAATATTCTTAATGAATTTTTATAAAATATTTTTTCAATCTCATAATCTGTAAATCCTGTTTTAGTTAGATAATGATATAAATCTCCCATTTTTGAAGCATCTTTTATTTCCACTTCATTTTCTATTCCATCAAAATCACTTCCCAAAGAAAGTACATCTATTCCTCCAACATTTTTAATATGCTTAATATGTTTTACCATATCTTCTATAGATGTCACCTTATTTTTCCCAATAAATTCTGCGCAAAAATTAATTCCCATAACTCCACCCTTATTACTTAAAAGCTTAATCATGTCATCTGTTAAGTTCCTAGGATGGTTTGTTACTTCTCGGCTATTTGAATGAGTTACAATAAATGGATTTTTACATATACTAACTAAATCATAAAAACCTTTATCAGAAAGATGAGATGCATCTGGGACTATTCCTAGCCTTTCCATCTCTTCTACCATTTCTATTCCTAGGGGTTTTAATCCATTATTTTTATAGAAATATTGATAATTAGGATATCCTAAAGTATTTTTATGGTTCCAAGTTAATGTAATAAATCTTATTCCTTTATCATAAACCATCTGAAGATTTTCAACCTTTGCTCCTAGAACTTCACCCTCTTCAATGGATATAAATGCACCTATTTTGCCTGATTTTTCAGCATTAATTAACTCTTTAAAATTGGTGACTAATTCTATATCTGTTTTATTTTTCTCTAATTCCTGTTTAAAATTATCATACATTATCTCAAACTCTAAGGTAGGCTCTTTTCTCTCTGTTAAATTTATAAAAAAAGCAAAAACCTGTGCCAAGGCGTCTCCTTTTCTTAATTTTTGTATGTCAATTTTAAAGGTATTATTCTTTAGTCCCTGATTTTCATATAATATTCTTCCTGCAGTATCACAATGTAAATCTATATATTTCGTCTCATTTCACCTCAACTTTTTAATTATAACATATACCCATATTTTAGTTGAATAAATCTATTTAATTCCTCACAAAATCCTACAAAAAATAATTCTATGTAGAATTCTTTAGAATATACTTACTTTTTATTCCATTTGTTGAATTTTCTTCTTGTTAATGCTATAATAAACGAAAAACTATTTATAGGCGGTGAAACTAATGTGCAAAATACTTACAATTCCCTGCGGAAATGTAAACTGTTACTTACTAGACTGTGATAGCTTCGCTATTTTAATAGATACGGCAAGAGAGAAATACAGGGACTATCTAATTAAAAAACTCGAAGGATATAATATAACACTTATTATTCTAACCCATGGCCATATAGATCAAATTGGGAATACAGCATTCTTGTCCAAGCATTTTAATGCAAAAGTAGCTATGCATTCTGATGATTATAAGTTATCTAAAAATAATAGTATACATAATATTTATGTAAACTCCTTTTTAGGTAATTTTCTAAGATTTACGTCTTTAAAAGCTCTTAAAAAGGTTACAACAGAAAATTTCGAACCAGATATATTTTTCTCAGATGGCGATTCTTTAAATAAGTTTGGACTAGATGCAACGATAATTCATATTCCAGGTCATACCAAAGGTTCAATAGGTGTTCTTCTTAATAATAATGAGCTTATAGTTGGGGACACATTCATGAATGTAATATATCCAACTGAAGCTTTAATTGTAGAAGATATAGATATGTTAAGGAAAAGTGTTCTTAAAGTTAGTTTACTTAATATAAGATTGTTATATCCAGGTCATGGTAAAGAGATAACTTCCATTAAAGTTACTCTATAAAAAATGCACTACTTAAAAAGCAGTGCATCTCATAAGGCAAATCAAAGAAAATAATAGATAAGCATACTAGTCTGTTATTTTTTTTATTGCACCTAAATTCTAATAAAGTGGATGTTTATCACAAAGAGCTTCAACTTTTACTTTTAATGACTCAAAGTCTCCATCCTTATTTTTAATTGCTTCATCTATTATTTCAGCAATAACTTTCATATCTTCTTCTTTAAATCCTCTTGTTGTCACAGAAGGTGTTCCTATTCTTATTCCTGATGTAATAAATGGGCTTCTGGTCTCATTTGGAACAGTGTTTTTATTTAAAGTAACTCCTATTGAATCTAGAAGTTTCTCAGCTTCTTTACCTGTTATATCCTTGTTATTTAAATCTACAAGAATTAAATGATTATCAGTTCCTCCTGATACAAGTTTAAAACCTCTTTTTACTAATTCTTCTCCAAGAACCTTACAGTTCTTAACTACTTGAGTCATATACTCCTTAAAACTTGGATCTAATGCTTCCTTAAAACAAACTGCCTTTGCTGCAATAACATGCATTAAAGGACCACCTTGCATACCAGGAAAAATATTTTTATCTACAGCCTTAGCAAATTCTTCATTACATATTATTAATCCACCTCTAGGTCCTCTTAAAGTCTTATGAGTTGTAGATGTAACAAATTGTGCATATGGTACTGGTGATGGATGTATTCCGGCAGCTACAAGTCCAGCGATATGTGCCATATCTACCATTAAATATGCCCCAACCTCATCTGCTATTTCTCTAAACTTTTTGAAATCTAAAGTTCTAGAATATGCACTAGCTCCAGCTACTATTAACTTTGGCTTATGTTCTATAGCAAGTTTTCTTACTAAATCATAATCTATTCTTTCAGTTTTCGTGTCAACTCCATAAGAAACGAAATTATATAATTTCCCTGAAAAATTAACTGGTGATCCATGAGTTAGATGTCCGCCATGGCTTAAATCCATACCTAAAACAGTATCTCCTGGATTCAATACTGTAAAATATACAGCCATATTAGCTTGTGAACCTGAATGTGGTTGCACATTAACATGATCTCCTCCAAAAAGTTCTTTAGCTCTATCTCTTGCTATATCTTCAACTTGATCTACTACATAACATCCACCATAATATCTTTTTCCTGGATATCCTTCAGCGTATTTGTTAGTTAAACATGATCCCATAGCTTCCATTACTGCTTCACTTGTAAAGTTTTCTGATGCTATTAACTCTATTCCTTTTCTTTGTCTCTTTAATTCTTTTTCCATTAATCCGTAAATTTGTGTGTCTCCATTTTTTAAATTTTCATAATTCATATGTTTGTCACCCCTAGCAATCTTTTTAATAAAGTATACGGTTAATACCGACATTTATCAACTAGTTTTTATATAATAATCAACTTGTGTTATAATACGAAGTATATTAATTAAGATAAGGAGATATATTATGGACATGAATAAAATTCTCCACGTCGCTACTTTCGCTGGAAGAATAATGCTTGAAAGTGGTGCTGAGACCTATAGGGTAGAGGAAACTATCTGTAGAATTTGCACCTCCTATGGAATTGAAATAACAGATAGTTTTGTTACACCTACTGGTATTATGGTATCAATTTCAAACAATAAAGAAACTCTCTCTTTAATAAAAAGAGTAAATGCTAGAGATGTCGACTTAAACAAAGTCGATAAAATTAACAATTTATCTAGAGTTATTCAAGGTACTCATATTGAAATAAATGACTTTAATGAACAGCTTAAGGAAATTAATGTAGGAGATAAATATTCTTTGCCTGTTGTTCTTATTTTTGCAGGTATATGCGCGGGTATTTTCTCTACGCTTTTCGGAGGAGATGTTAAGGATTTAATCTCAGCAGGCTTAATCGGTGGTATTATGAAATTAATGTATAAAAAATTTGAACTATTAGGCCTAAATGAATTTTTTATAAATTCTATTAGTAGTGCTCTAGCTACAACTTTAGCTATCCTTATGTTCACTTTAGGCATGGCAAGTAATGTTGATAAGACCGTTATAGGTTCTATAATGTTATTAGTACCAGGTTTATCGATTACCAACGCTATTCGTGATATCATAGCTGGAGATTATTTAGCTGGCCTTATTCGAGCCTCTCAAGCTGTTTTAATTGCAGTTTCAATAGCTGTAGGTACCGGAGCTATACTAAGTATCTGGATTAATATGTTAGGAGGTTCTACTATATGATATTAGAAACTATAGCTACAACTGTAGCCTCAATCGGTTTTGGAGTTATGTTTAATATAAAAGGTAAAAATTTATTTTTCGCTGCCTTAGGTGGTGGACTAGGTTGGCTAGTTTATTCTTTGGGACTTAGTTTTGATTTTTCAGCTATAAGCTCATTATTCATAGCCTCTGTATTCTTTAGTATTTACTCTGAAGTATTTGCTAGAATTCTGAAAACTCCAGTAACAACTCTTCTGATATGTTGTCTAATTCCTTTAGTTCCTGGAGCTGGAATGTATAATGCTATGTATCAAGCCATTACATCGAATCTATCTGGGGCTATTGAGCTTGCAGTAGATACAACAGCTAGAGCTGGAACCTTATCAAGTGGTATTATACTTGTATCCACTATAACTAGACAATTTAGAAACTTAAAAACCAAATAAAGATTACATTGCAACGTAAGCGGTTAATAACTCGTCACGTTGACAGTCATTAACCGCTTATTTTCAATCCTTTTTATTTAAATAGCATTCAGCAGGAAGATTACTCCATGGAAATAGTGATTTAAATAAATCTGGATCAT
>NZ_PVXQ01000023.1 GCF_002995745.1 Clostridium vincentii
AATGATCCAGATTTATTTAAATCACTATTTCCATGGAGTAATCTTCCTGCTGAATGCTATTTAAATAAAAAGGATTGAAAATAAGCGGTTAATGACTGTCAACGTGACGAGTTATTAACCGCTTACAAATAAACACACATACCGTGAATCTCATTTTATCAATTAAATCCATTAAGCCTAAAAATACGTAACCAGCTCCTGCTACTAATTTATGGTATACTTATACCATGAATTTGAAGTATAAGAGGTTCATGTAAAACAACAAAAAACCAACCTTTCAGTCAGTCTTAAAAATTATTTATAGTATAAATAATCCTAACTTTCTGTTATTATTTATAACATAACTGTATTTAAAAGGAGATAGAATATGATTTACATATTATATTTATTAGCACTCATTACCATTTATACAATAAGTTTTTTAAAAAGTAAGCATTACTTGGAATTACGTATTCAGAAAATAATGATTAGAATATATTCAATAAGTATAGTTGTATTTTCTATTATAATTACTATACTTGCAGTAAATCAGCATTACGAAATAAAGTTAAATTTATTAGTCGGTGCTTTTGCTCTTTTTCTTGGCGTAATTCCTTGTAATATATTTAATTCATTAGTAATGGCTATTAAAAATTCTAAAGATAAGAATTAAAACATTACTTAGCAATTTTCTTTAAATATTCAATAAGGGAAACCTCAAATGGCTTCTACCACAATTTTATCTATAATCAATATTCTATGGTTTCTGCGTAATTAATCCTGTGTTGCTAATACTTGGAACTCATATACATATAAAAATACTTAACCATATACACAAAAACACCCCTCCTAGTGAAATTGAGTTATAATCAATTTCCAACTAGGTAAGGGTGTTTTTTATTATTTTAGAATAAGAATTTATTCAGCAAATAATGGAGTTGATAGGTATCTTTCACCAGTATCTGGTAATAATACTACTATTAACTTTCCAGCATTTTCTTCTCTTTTAGCAAGTTCAGTTGCAGCATATACTGCAGCGCCTGCAGATATTCCAACTAATAATCCTTCGCTTCTTGATAATGCCTTACCTGTAGCAAAAGCATCTTCATTTTCTACTGCGATTATTTCATCATATATCTTAGTATTTAAAGTATTTGGAACAAATCCAGCTCCTATACCTTGTATTTTATGAGGTCCAGGATTTCCTCCAGCAAGCACTTGTGATCCAGCTGGTTCAACTGCAATTATTTTAACATTTGGGTTTTTAGATTTTAAATATTCTCCAACTCCAGTAATAGTTCCACCAGTTCCAATACCAGCTACAAAGATATCAACTTTTCCATCTGTATCTTCATATATTTCAGGGCCTGTTGTAGCTCTGTGAGCTGCTGGATTTGCTTCGTTTTCAAATTGATGTGCAATAAATGAATCCTTTGTTTCTGCTGCAATCTCTTCAGCCTTTGCTATAGCTCCCTTCATTCCCTTTGCGCCTTCAGTTAACACAAGCTCTGCACCATATGCCTTTAATAAGTTTCTTCTTTCAACACTCATTGTCTCAGGCATAGTTAATATTACACGGTATCCTCTAGCTGCTGCAACTGATGCTAAACCAATTCCAGTATTACCACTAGTTGCTTCTATAATTACTGAACCCTTCTTTAATAATCCCTTTTCTTCAGCATCATCAACTATAGCCTTAGCTATTCTATCTTTAACACTTCCTGCTGGATTAAAAGATTCTAACTTTCCAATAAGAATTCCTTTTAAGTTGTTATTTTTGTTATAATTAGATAATTCCACGAGTGGTGTCTTTCCTATAAGTTCTGTTATATTTTTATAAATCTTTGCCATTTTAATTTCCCCCTTAGAATTTTTTCTTTCTTATATGTTTACTATGGTATTAGTATATTCTTACCAGTATCTTTTGTCAACACCTTTTATTTCTTTTTTTGCATCTATATATATATGCTTGATTTATATCAAACTAGTATACTAAAATCGACTATGAGCTAAATAATTATATTTTTTTAGCGTCCTCTCATACCACTGTTCATACCGTTCGGTACAGGTTGGTTCATTAAAAATTAATGTGTCTTTTGATATTGGGTCTGAATTCATTTTTCCTTTAGTGCACGCCCATGTTAAACACACTAAAAAAACAGGACTAAATTTTACTTTAATCCTGCTTTTAACATAATATATTTCCTATTTTCTAGCGATTTCTATCTTTAATGTTTTTCCTTTAATAGTTATCTTTTTAAGAGCATTAAGAGCAATTTTTCCCTTGCCATTTAATATTTCAACATAAGATCCAGCATCTTGAATCTCTATTATTCCAATATCATCAACTGAAACGCCTTCTATATTAGAAATGGTTCCAACAAAATCTACAGCTCTTAGCTTTTTCTTTTTGCCACCATTAAAATAAATCTTAGTTATATCCTTATTAATGCTCTTAGCCTTTTCAACTTTCTTGCCACCACTTTTTTTAAGTAATGCAACAGCAACTTCTTCTTCAGCTTTATTTGTTTTTAATTCAAAGACTTCTCTCTCTTCAATTTCAAATCCAATATATTCATTAATTGCTTTTAAAAATCTATCTTCAAATTGTGTAACAAAGGTAATTGCCTTACCCTTCTTACCTGCTCTTCCGGTTCTTCCTATTCTATGTACATAAGCTTCCTTCTCTAGAGGGATATCAAGATTTATTACATGAGTTATCCCTTCAACATCAATACCTCTTGCAGCTACATCAGTTGCTATTAATATTCTAAAGTCACCTCTTTTAAATCCTTCCATAGCTTCGATTCTTTGCTTTTGAAGCATACCTCCGTGAATTTTACCTACTGAATATCCTAAAGCTCTAAGAAATTGATAAGCTAACTCTACATTCTCTTTTGTTTTACAGAAAGCTACTGCTGTATCTGGCTTTTCTTTAATTAAAAGCTTTTTAAAACACTCTAGCTTATCATCACCTCTAGATCTATATACGAAATGCTCTATCTCATTAGTTATTAAGCTTTCACTTTCAATCTTAATATTCACAGGTTTCTCCATATACTTTGAACAAAGCATTGCTACTTCATCTGGAAGAGTTGCTGAGAATACCATAGTTGTTCTTTTCTTAGGAATATTTTCAATTACGTCTTCAACTTGACTAATGAATCCCATATTAAGCATTTCATCAGCTTCATCAATAATTAAGTATTTAAGGTCCTTAGTATCAAAAGTCCCCTTGTCTATATGGTCAAGTACTCTTCCTGGAGTTCCAACAACAATATGAGTTTTGCTCTTAAGCTCCCTTGCTTGATCTCTAAATGGAGATTTTCCATAAACAGCAGTTGCTTTTAATCTCTTAAACCTTCCAATATTCTTAACATCCTCGCAAATTTGAATTGCAAGTTCTCTAGTTGGTGCAAGAATTAATGCCTGAGGAGAATTTTCCTCCCAACTTATCTTTTCGCATAAAGGTATAACAAAGGATGCGGTCTTTCCCGTACCTGTTTGTGCTTGTACTGTTAAGTTCTTACCTAATAACGCCTTTGGAATTACTTGTTCCTGAACTTTAGTCGGAATTGTATATTCTAAGGCTTCTAATGCTTTTACTATTTCCTCTTGTAAGTTAAATTCGTTAAAATTATTCATTCTTATTCTCCTTAATCTTTAGTCTATTTTCTATTATACAATTTATAATAATAAATGTCTTTAATATTTTATCAGAGGTGTATTATATATTATTCCTAAATTTATAAAAACCTTCATAATTTAAAAAAGGCTGTTGTCATGAATTATTTTAAAACTCATTTCTCAACACCCTTCTATAAATTAATTTGATATCTATAAGCTACTAGCATTCAATAAAATAGGAGCTACTTTTTCCTCCTTAGTCTCCCCCCTCATTAATGCTAATAAGGAATGGGATACTACCCTAACTAAAATACTAATAAATTGTAAATCTCTCTTTTTATCACTTTTATTGTTATTATAAATGATATGCATATCTTCAATATAAACTATTATATCTTGAAAAGTTCTAAGCTTAACCTTTGTATCCTCCTCAAATTCTTTCCATATATCTTTAAGTTTATTCCAAAATATTATTCTTTGAAGTTGCTCATATATCTCATGTTGAATAATTGAATCCGTATACCCATCATTGTGTGGAAAAGTAAAGAAGTCACATAGATAGTGAGTCATAATTCCAAATTTAATGGACTTAGATCTAATACTTAATTTGTGGCTTTTAAGAAGTAACTCTTCCATTAACTTCAGCACATATTTCCAGTCTTTCTTTTTTGTATGCATAGATAATCTAAGCTGTGGACTTAAATCAGGTAGTATATTCCCATAAATAAAATATCCTATGCTAATATCCTTATAATCTTCTTTAAGTTCTTTTCCTAAAACATACCCTAGTTTTCCATGAAGCAAAGTATCCATAATTAATCCACTCCCCGGCTTTTTCTTTTATTTTACATCTAGCAAGTTAAGAGCGAATTATGGTTAGGTTAATAGTTTATTCTCTTCCATTTTTTAAAACTTCATCCATTGGAATACTTAATATCTTTCTTTTAGAAATTGCTTTTGTTAAAGTGTACATTGTCTCTAGTATTATTAATACAATTAGCATTGATAATGGAGATATTATAGCTTGTAATGAGAACTCCATATCTTTTGTAACTTCTGCAAACATGGCTGATATTGCTACTTTACTTAATGGTATTGAAATTAAATATCCAAAAACAATAAGAATATCATTAATATTTAATATTGTTTTTGATAATCTTTTATCATCGTATCCCATTATCTTAAACATAGATATATTAAGTCTGTTCTCATCTATGACCATAGTTATTATTACATATATTAATGCAATTCCAATGAGAGCTGCAATTACTCCAATCATCCACATTATAAATTTCAAAGGACTTATCATACTTTTAATTCCATCCACCATTGCAGTTTTACTTGTACTACTTGCAAGCTGTCCTTCTTGAAATTCAATTTTCTCTTTAGACACTATTCCTATATAGCTATCTTTAGGGATTTCTGTTTCCCTATAAAGCGTTTCTAGCGATATATATAACTTGTCTCCTAGGAATGAATTAGCTATCTTCTCTATCTCAATTTCAAAAGTTGAATCTTCAAGTTCACTTTTAAGCTTAAGTGTATCCCCTTCTTTTACCCCTAATTTCTTAGCTAAGGATTTAGAAACAATATTTTTATCAAAGGATAAAACTTCTCCTTCTGCATCCTTTAATACTAATAGAGTGCTATCCTTTTCCCTTGCCTCTAAAGTATATTTTATCTCCTCATCATTATTGTTAGATGACATAACAGGCAAATTCCAAAATTTCTCTCCACCTCTGTTTTCAATACTCATATTTGAGAGCATATAAAGATTATCAAACTTATATGAATCTTCATATCCTTGTTTAACAATTCTCTCCATAGAATCATTCATAACAAAAACGAAGAATAATAACATAGCTGAAAATACAATAGCACTAATTGTTAATGCAGTTCTCCATAAATTTCTTAAGACCTCTTTAATTTTATACTTCATTGAAAAACTTAAACCTTTTAGAGGTATTTTTCTTTCTAAGAAACTTGGCCCTTCCTCCTTCAATTTTCCTTTCATCAGATCCACTGCGGAATGATTTAACGCTCTTGATATTACTATAAAGTTTATTGGAGCTATAATTATTATTGGAATTAATATAGATAATACTATTATCTTGATATCTGGATCAACTATAATAATCGGCAGATTGTATTCTACTGATAAAGCTGCCTTTATTGAATTTGCTAGCATTACTCCAGGTATTTGTCCTAGCAAGGCTCCTATTAATGATACTAAAATTGGATAAACCATGTAATGTTTTGTAAGAGTTGCTTTCGTGTATCCAAAGGCATAAAGAGTTCCAAGCTCTGTAAGTTCATTCTTTACAAGTCTCCATATAACTATAGAAATAAGTAAGCTCACTAGTACAACTACGACAATTGGCAGATACTGACCCAAGGCAAACATTCCATTTATATCTCCATCAATGGCATTAATCTTTGTGTTATTTTTTCTTTCAACCCAGCTTAATGCAAAATAATTTTCCTTTATATACTCCTTAAATTCACTCTCATTATCTTTATTTAATCTTATAGAATAACCTATGCTTGGACTATCTATCTCCTTAAAATCTTCTTCAGAAATAAAAGCTACCCCAAAGGTTTCTTTATTTGAAAATAGAGATGTATTATTTTCTAGCATATATATATAATCCGGAGTAGCAGACTTCCCATTCAAATTGTACTCTTCTCCATTTATATCAATGGAATCACCAATGTTTTTATTATTCTTTAAATAAAAATCATTGTTTATTACTATATCCTTTGATTTAGAAAGTGCTTCCCCTTCTGTTATTTGAACAAGATTAATATTTTTTCTTTCTTTATATATTCTTAAAGTAACCTTATCTAATACCTTAACGTCCTTCCATTCCATTTTCTCAATATTCAAATCAAACATGTTTTCTAGAGGCTGCATATCGGAAATTGGTAAAGCAGTTGTAAAGTAAGCATCCTCCACTTTATAATCATCTTTAAAGTTTTTGATACTATCTTTAATTACAGGCCCACCAATATTAAACATAGTAAATAGTCCTGTAGATAAGATTAAAAGGGCAATTGCAACTATATAGGTAGTTTTATGAATTTTGATATTTCTTTTTATCTTCCTATTTAATATCATTACCAATCAATCCTTTCCGGAGAGATTACATTATCATTAATCCTATTTTCAGTTATTTTGCCACTTTTTAATTTGATAATCCTATTTGCCATTTGAGCAATAGCATTATTATGGGTAATGATTATAACAGTAGTTTTGAATTTCTTATTAACTTCCTTTAAAAGAGTTAATATTTCCTTTGAACTTTTATAGTCTAATGCTCCTGTAGGTTCATCACAAAGTAATATTTCAGGATTTTTTACTAAAGCTCTGGCAATTGCTATTCTTTGTTGTTGACCTCCACTAAGTTGTTTTGGAAATTTTCCTTTTTGATCTAATACTCCTACAGCTTTAAGAACATAATCTATCTCAAAAGGTTTTTCTGAAATGTCTGAAACCACTTCTATATTTTCTTCAACTGTTAAATTAGGAATTAAGTTATAAAACTGAAATACAAATCCTATTTTAGCTCCTCTATATTTAGTTAATTCTTTATCACTAACTTTTGAAATATCTTTACCATATATATTTACTTCTCCGCTATCAGCCTTATCTATTCCCCCTATTATATTTAAAAGGGTTGATTTTCCTGAACCTGATGGACCAAGTATAACTACAAATTCTTCCTTGCTAATTTCTAAATCAATATCTTTCAATGCATAGAAAAGTGCAGCTTCTTCACCATAATGCTTATTTAATCCTTTTATATTTATCATTTCAAATCCCCCCATTCACTCTATGACTAATTAATTTATTAAGTCATAGATTCATTATAGGTTATATTTTCCACTTTGTAAATACTAATTGGATATTAAAAAAAATCCTAAAGAGATTTTATCTCCTTAGGATTTTGTAATTTTCCCTACATTATTTCCGAGTTGCTTTTATTGAAGTATAAATCATATGGCCAATTCCAGAAATAACAATAATAATTGCCAGTATATATCCGATTCCAAAGCTATTCAAAGTAATTATTTCTATATTTTTTGCTACTATTCCTACTACAACTAAAATAGCAATAATAAATAAATATCCTAAAAGAAATATAACATTATCTCTTTTCCTCTTTTTTCTTCCAGATGAACTTTTAGCAATAAAATTAAAAACACCTATAGCTACAGCAAAGGCCACTATAAAAGTCATTATTGGCGCTAATGTTAAGCTATATTTTACCCCTAATATGTCCTTCAACGAACTAATCTGCCCATAGGGGAAATTTGAGACAATATCAAGTGCGATAAAAAATATTAATCCACCTATTACTATAGGGATATAACTTTTCAAATTTTTAAGCTCATATCCTTTAACACCATCTTTATAGGAAGCGATTATATCTTTACAAAAAACCTGATAGTCTCCTATTACCTCGTATAAATCTTCTCCTCTATCTTGAGCGCTTAAAAGAATGTCATTTATATCGTTTATTGCTTCCTCTGCATCTTCTTCATTTAATTCAACCCTAATGTAGCAAACAATATCAGTTACTAAATCCTGATATTTTTCTTCAACCTTCATCATATTTTCATAATTAGTTTTTATTTCATTTTTTATTTTACTCATTTTAGTTTCCTCCTTCATAATTCTTAAAAACTCCATCAACAAAGTCTTTGAATTCTAACCATGTACTATGAAATTCTATAAGTTCTTTTTCACCCTCTTCTGTTAATGAATAATATTTCCTTTGGGGTCCAAAGGGGGATTCTTTTTTTTCTGACTTTAAACTGTTTCGTTTTTCCAATCTAGTTAATATTGGATAAATTGTTCCTTCAGTACATTGTCCAAATCCAAAGCTTCTCATTTCTGTTACTACTTCATATCCATAAGTCTCTTCTTTATGTTTAACAATTTTTAAAATGCAGCCTTCTAATACTCCTTTTAAAAGCTGTGATTTATTTTGCATATAGTCCTCCTTACTATGCAATACATAGTAGTAATTTCAAAAAAACTTCTCTCTACTTTGTAATACATAATAGTCTAATTTTTAAGTAGGTACTATGTTTTACATAGTACCTACTTAAATAATATATTCATTTCTATTATATGTCAATAGCTTTTGTGATTTTAGTTATATTGGAAATTTTGAGCATATAAGAAAAGTTACTATATATATTAATAAATTCAAATGTCCCTTACTTTTTAGAATATTTAAATTGAATAAATATTCTCATTATAAATTTTAATAAATTTACTAAAAGAAAATATAAACCCGCATATTTAATAGAAAATACCTGGGCATAAGTTAAAGAACTTAATATTAATAATAAAAATCCTACTATTAAAGAACTAATTTTGTAAGCTGTTATAAATCCCTTCTTATTTTCAATTTTACTATTTGATTTTAAAGCATATTTATACATATCGAAATTTGTTTCTGTTCTTGTTATTGCATAAAGAATAATGCACAAACCGACGATACCTATTAATAGTATAAATATATTAATCATAATACCACCACCCCTCTTAGTTTATAGTGATTCTGAACCTAGATATTTATACAATTTCATCATTATTTTACAGGGTCTAACGTCGACTAAATGTTAACTATATAATTTACAATAGATTTAATTTGAGTCCGGATAACTTTTTCTATAACTGACACTCCAATCTGCTTTTTATGAATAAGACTAAAAAATATTAACCTTACCATTCCCATAATATATTCTATATCTAGAGTATTAAGATTCATCATATCCTTAACTGGCTCAAAAAATTCAACTATATCTTCTCGATCCTTATTAAGATGTTTTTCCATTTCATTATCAGGTAATTTTTTCATTATATTATCTAATTCCCCACAGTTTATAATATCTATTATTTCTACAATCTTATCACTACAGATAAACTCATAAATATTATTTACTATATCATCTTTAAAGTTACTTCTATCCTTTGGAAATACAGAAGCGAACTCACTTTTTACTTCCTTCTCTAAGACTTCCATTAATTTGAAGAAGAAAACCTCTTTAGATGGAAAAAAAGTGTAAAACGCTCCCTTTGAGATTCCAACTTCCTTAGCTATATCTTCAATAGATGTTTTTTTGAATCCAGACTTAGCTATACTAAGCGATCCAACTTCTATTAGCTTTCTATATATAATTTCTTTTTCTCTATCTGTGAACGCTTTTCCCATATAACTGCCTCCATATTTAGAACTCTAAAGTATCTTTTGTTCATATATGTATTATACAATAATATTAATTTACAATCAAAAAGATTCATAGCATAATACTATGAATTTTTTTCAATATACCAAGTTTTATTATTTATTTTTATTCTTTAACAAAATCTCTAAGTTTAAATGTTCCCGCTGTAAAGAGTACTGCTGAAGCTAGAATTAGTACTACAATTCCAACTAAAATTTGATCTCCACCTGCAATTTGCATTAACCAATAAAATGGTGATATTAAAGTTACCTTAGTAAGTATTTCAGGTGCATTTGAAATATCCATTAAATTTGATCCTATCATAGCAAGACCTATTGACACAATGGCTAGCATAATTACAGCAAAACCTGCTATAGCAGGATTTTTCAGCCACCTTGTGGCTACAATAACTATAGATGTACAAATTAGACTGCATAACATTATAATCAAAAAGCTTAAAGGAATATTTACATTTTTAAAGGATATAACTGCATTTACTATTATAAAAGCTAGTGAACTTAAAATCCATTGAATTAGAAAGCTTGCAACAAATATTCCTCCAAGAATTTGTCGATCTGAGTTAGGTGTAACTATGCTTCTTCTTAAAACTTTAGCAGCCTTTAGTTTTAAAATATTATCAATAATGAATGAAGAATCTAAAAGCATAAAATAACATATCATAAGTAACGATGCTAGAAACTTCTCTTTATCAGACTCTTCTTCCTTTTCAATTACAGTTTCAATGTAACTATTACTTAACCCAACCTCTGTCTTTTCTTCTAAATCCCCTTTAACAAAGGTATCTATAATACTTTCTGCTTTTATTGATCCTGCCTGCTCTTCTTTTTTGTAGCAACTTATCTTTGGAATTTTTCTTTCTTGAAGTAGTTGTGAGAAATCTTCATTTATCACATACATTGCTCCTACTTCATTATCTTTTATGGGTCCCATATTATCTTCAAGAGTCCCTTTATATTCTTTTACATTATATTCTTCTGAAAGTTTATCTATTAAGCTAATCGAAATCTCTGAGTTATCATTATTAATAACTCCAATTTTCTCATCTGATCCATGCTCAAAGCCAAATATACCTAATAATATTAATGTTGGGAATATAAATCCCATTATCAGAATCATTGGATTCTTTAAATATTGCTTCATTTGAATAATGGTAAGTTGTATTAAGCGCATTTCTTTGCCCCCTTACTTAAACTTTCTTTTATCACAACTATTGTAAATAGTAGTAATGAAACTCCTATAATTATTAATAGCTCAGTTTTTACCTCTGCAATATTTCCATTTAAATTAAACATCTCAAGAGCCTTAGAAATATAGTGGGTAGGAGCTAACTTTGCTATTACATTTACTTCTTCTCCTGTGAACATTTCCATTCCTATAACAGGCAAAATAAACAAAGCCATTCCAACTACTTTTCCATATACTTCTCCAAACAAATAATAAACAAATTTACTTAAAGAACTAATTAGAGCTGCAGCAGTTGTGACTATTGCAATTAGACTTAGAGGATTACCCCTAAAGGCTATTCCAGCAAATCTAAAGAACGTGGTATAGCAAAGTACTATTATAAATGAATAACAAAACAATGCTATATAATCATATATAAAATACCTTACTCGACTTATAGGCGTAGCTTTAATCCTCCTATCTAAGTTTTTAGAGATATCCGTATAACTTCCCTGAATAAATGTAAGTATCAACATACTAATTACAAAGGCACTCATGCTTGAAGCCATTATTTCATAAGAATTCATATCTTCTTTAGAATCAATCATTGTATTTTCTATGATCTTTGCTGAATTAATTTTATTTAATTCTTCTAAATTACCTCCAGATATGGACATATAAACATTTTTATGATAATTATCAAGGATTACCTTTAAAGTACTTATAACCATATGGCCATCTTCTTTTTCGATTATTTTAATTTTATTGTTCTCCTGGGCTAGTACACTTTCTTCATAACCTTTTGAAATTATTAAATCCGCATCTCCATCATCTGTTACTTTAATTAATTCATTAATATCTTCACTTTTTAAAAAATCAATTAAAGCCAGTGAAGAACTACTATTATCTTCATCCATTACCTTAATATCAAGCTGCTTTAGTTTTAATGGATTCTCGCCTATACTATCATTTAAGAACCCCATAAAGCCAGCTAATATTACAGGGAAAAGAATAAACATAGATACTGTAGCTACTCCATTTTTAATCATTCCTTTAAATGTTATTTTTAAATGCATAAAAAGTTTCATATTGTCTCCCCCTAATCCCTTAAAGTTTTTCCTGTTAGATTTAAGAATACATCCTCAAGCTTTGGCTCTTCATAGCTTATTTTTTTAATATCTATTTCTTCGGCTTCCAAAAGAGTTAAACATCCAGCAAGCTTAAAATTATCATCTATAGTTAAAGTAATCGCATCCCTTGTATCTGTTACCTTAATAACACCTTTAATCTTTTCAAGCTTTAATAAACTTTCAGCCTTTATATAATTTGCTTCAATAACAACCTTATTATTAGGAAATACAGAGGCTTTAACCTCGTTTCTATTTCCATAGGCTACTTCCTTACCTAAATCCATAATGAAAACTCTTTCACAAAGTTCCTCTACTTCCTCCATATAATGAGAGGTATACATTACTGTAGTTCCCCATTCCTTGCCTATCCTTTTCACAAAATCAAATATATGCTGCCTTGACTGAGGATCTACCCCAACAGTTGGTTCATCTAAAATTAAAACCTTGGGATGGTGCATAATTGCTAAGGCTAAATTTAATCTTCTCTTCATACCACCTGAATATTTCTTTACCTTTTCTTTCTTTTTATCAACTAATCCTGTTACCTCTAAAGCTTCCTTCATTCTTTCTTTTAATAGTGCCCCTTTAAGACCATATAAAGCTCCAAAATATTCTAAGTTATCCTTTGCATTTAGTTCCTCAATTAAAGCTAGTTCCTGGGGTACAAATCCTATACAAGCCTTTGATTTTAAGGAATCTTTCACGGCATCAATACCACAAACCTTGATTTCACCACTATCTGGTGCTAAAATATTTGTTATTATATTAATTAAAGTGGACTTCCCTGCTCCATTTGGTCCTATAAAGCCAAAGATTTCTCCCTCTTTAACCTGAAAACTAACGTTATCTAATACAAGTTTATCATTAAATCTTTTTGATACATTTTTTACTTCAACTGCATACATATTAAAAACCCCCTAAAGATTATCTTACTATTATAATAAGATATTCCAGGAGGTTTTAACATATCTTGGAGTCACTACTAGGAATGACTTAAGCCACTATTCCATTTTTAAATGCAAAAATAGCTACTTGAGTTCTATCCCTAAGTGCCAGTTTTGCAAAAATACTTGTAATATTATTTTTTATTGTCCCTTCTGAAAGAAATAACTCTTCTGCTATCTCCTTATTAGTAAATCCTTTAGCAATTGCTTCTATTATATTTACTTCCTTTTCAGATAAATTGAACTTTTCTATGTTTTTCTTTTTAAAATTAGATCCATTTTCTACTATAAATTCTTTTGCTACCTCTGGATGTATTACCATGTTACCCATATAGGCACTTTTAACCCCTTCATAAATCACTTCATAGGAGCTATCCTTTAGAAGATATCCAAAGGCACCATATTTCAAAGCATCTTGAATATATTCCTTGTCTTTAAAGGTAGTAAGAATTAAGACTTTAATTTTTGAGAACTGCTCTTTTATTAGTCTTGTTCCCATTACTCCATCACATTTTTTCATTCTAATATCCATAAGAACTATATCTACAGGAGTTCTTTTACAAATTTCTAGTGCTTCATACCCATCTTCTGCTAATGCTACAACCTCTATATCTAGAAAGGTGGACATCATTATTTTGATACCTTCTCGTATAAGTTTTTCATCATCAACAATTAAAAGTTTTATCTTATCCATCTATATCTCCCTCTCCCTTGGTACAACTACCTTTATGAAAAAGCCCTCATTTACAGTAGATTTCATATCTACAAAACCACCCATTTCCATAGTTCTTTCTTTTATCCCTCTTAATCCTAAACCACTTTCAACTATTTTATCTACACCATTACCATTATCTTTCAAGGAAATTACAAATTCATCTTCTACAAAATTCATAACAACATTGACTTTAGTTGCTTTACCATGTCTTAAAGCATTAGACAATACCTCTTGAGTTATTCTATAAAGATGTTGCAATTGCTTAGTACTTAAGTTCCATTCTCCCTTTGAAATTATAGTCTTTACCTTTATTCCAGATAACTTTTCAAAACTTTTACAAGCTTCTTGAAGTCTAAAAAGCCCTTGATAATTCTCATATTTGTCAGGTTTTAGTTCATTAACTGCTCTTTTAACATCTTGAAAACTTTCATTTATGAATCCCCTTAGACTTCCAGCCATATCTCCCATGATTTTACTTTGTGTATCTCCTAAGGATTCCATGGCTGAGAGCTGAATCATGGCAGTTGATAGTGCATGTCCTACGCTATCGTGTATATCTCTTGATATTCTATTTCTCTCTTTTAGAAGAGTAAGCTGTTCTACAGAATCTGCGTAAGTCTCAAGTTCTTCATTAACGTCTATTAGTTTTTCCTCTGATACCTTAAGCTTGTCATATAAATTTTGAGCATCCAATTTACTTTTATAAAGCTCTTCAATATAATAAAGAAATATATAAATTAAAGTTAATACCACTAGATTTGTTAAAGAAGTTCCACTTATTTCTGAATTAATTGCAACCGCAATAAAAACTAGCCCTAAAAGGCCCATCCTTAATATTTTAGCTCTTATTGTATAAGTATCTATGATTATTCCTAATAGATAAAAAATTATATTTCCCCCAAAGAAACTGTGTACTATTCCAATGGATATTATTTCTAGAACTAAAGATAATATCATAAGCATCTCATTTTTTATATAATAAATTCTAAGATGATTATTTAATGTAAGAAATAATACAAATATAACTGCAATATATTTTATATCATTATTATTTATGAATATTTCCATAAATAATACTATTATAGAAATGTATCTTATACTTAATAATTCTCTACTTTTATTCATAATTTTCTCCCTGCTTTTTCTTGTTTATGCAAAACAATTTACTATTCCTTGGCTAATTCCATCTACTATTTTCCCATGATTATTTGCATTAATCAAATATGCTTCATCTCCACTATTAGATAGAAAACCCATTTCTAAAAGTACCACAGGCACCTTTGACCAGTTAAAGCCTGTCATGGTATCACTTACTACTAAGCCCCTATTATTTAGAGGATTAACTGAAGTATAAGAATTTAAAATAGTTTGTCCATATTTGCTGCTAGTTTGTGAAATAGCACTTGTGTATTGATTATTTGCAGCAGGGACTAACATTGAAGCTCCCTTTGCACTTGAGTTATCAAAAGAATCTGCATGTATTCTAATAACAAGGTCTGCGTTAGCATTATTTCCAACTTCTGCCCGTGCAATATTTCCCATGCTTTGATTTATGTTTGACTTAGTCATAATAACTGTAAAACCACGTTTCTCTAAATCAACCTTTAATAAATCTGCTATTTGTTGATTTAATAGATATTCTCCATATCCAGCATTAGTTGAGAAAGCACCGCTTACATCCTTTGCCTTCATAATTGTTGAGCCTGGAGCTTGTGCCTCTGTCCCTTGAGCAGGATTTAGAGAATGTCCTGCATCTATTACTATAACTCGTCCTGTCTTAGCCGCTTTAGTTTCAGATTTAACTACTGTATCCCTTTGAGCTGTTTGTGTCTCTACTTGTGTTGTCTGAACTTCCTCTTTGATAACCACTATTGTTTTATCTATAGAATTTGAAGCGCCCCCCAAGGTTTTAGCCAAAGTCAATGTTAATGTAGTTTCATCATTTTGTGCTACTACAAAGGTTTCATCTTCTACTTTGGGATTTTTAAAGTAGAAGATCATTATTAAACAAATAACTGCTACTATTCCTAGGGTAATTATATTTCTCCTTTTAGTTGATTTAGTTCTCTTCATTGCTCTCTTCATTGTTCTTCCTCTCTACTGTTTTTCTAAATTATATTCTATATATAAGTGTAAACTGAAAGGGAAATTTGTCAATAAAAAAAGTACAAAAGCATTACTGCTGATGTACTTTTTTTATTTCATATATTTATTAACTAGCTCATAACATCTAGCCTTAGTAGTCGCAGCTAATGATGATGTATATGCTAATTATTCTGCTGTTCCTCCCTCAAATTCTAAGGATGCCTTTTTTGCATTAGCGTCCTTATCCTTTATCCATTGGGACTCTTCCTTTTCTAAATTACTCATGTCATTTGTAGATAATTGAGTTTTAAGTACACTGTATATTTCATTACGCCAACTCTGTCATGTATTTTTGAACTAGTTCATAACCTCTATCCTTAGTAGTGTTAGCTAAGGATTCTGTATACATTAATATTTCTGCTGTTCCACCTTTAAACTTCGAAGACGCTTCTTTTGCTGTCGCTTCCTTGTCCTTTATCCATTGGAACTCTTCCTTTTCTAAATTGCTCATCTCAATTGTGGACAATTTAGTTCTTACTACACCATATATTTCATTTAAGGCATTATCCCACCTTGTATATTCTTCATTTACTGCTGTTTTCATGTCTGTGGCACTTCCTTTATATAACATATCTAAATCCGTTAAACCAGCATTTATATTATCAAGTTTATCTATGTATATTTGTTTCTCACTGTTTTCTACCTTTTCATTATCTACTGTAGTGTCCTTCGCATCTTCAGTGTCTGAAGTTACAGCTTCTTCCTCTGTTGTTGTACTTTTATCTACTGCTTTTTTATCTTCACTATCTCCACATGAAATCAACGTTAACGATACCAACATTATTAAAAATACACATAAAGTTCTCTTCATTTTGCCACCTCCCTTCTTAAAGTTATACCATGATATTGTTAATTTCTCAAGTTTACCCTTAATTATCCTATGAAAAGCCTAACCTTTCATCAATCATAATTCTCTTTTATTATGAAAATTAACCTAAAAACAAGAAATATTTTCTCCATTATCTGGTATAATTAATTATAGTTAACAACTATAACATATAATAACTTAGTACTATTAATTATAAAGGAGTGTTAACACATGGGAATAATAGGTGTAGTAGTAATACTACTATTGCTCGGAATGATGTTTTACTTGGGTTTATTTACTACAGGATATAATAATCTTAGGGGGATAACTGTTGAATTAGATGAATTGTCTACCAATACAAATGAAATGGCTTATGCTGTATATGAGAAATTAAAAGATCAAGGAAAAGAATGTGAGATAATTGAAATGGGGGAAGGTTATCCTAAATTTCTTGTAGATAAGAAGAAATATTCAATGCTTCCAAGAACAGGTTCATGGCGAGGGTTCCCAGTTCAAATAGTACAATTAAGACCTTGTAAAAACTAAATGCTATAAAAACATTATCAATAATATAGCCTATATCTTTAATTACAATGTAAATTAAGATATGGGCTTTGTTTTAGTTAAAAATAGATATTATATTAAGGAGGTCCCTATGACTATAAAACAATTATTATCAAAAATTTGTCCCATTTCTATGACACCTAAAAATAGTCTGTCTCAAAATATTGTTAACAAAGAAAAAGTGAATTTCCCTATAGCGATTTATGAAAATAAAGAAAGAGATATACTTTATCCTTTAATAGATTTTAGTTCTAAAGACTCACATGGAGTTGATGTGCAAAATCTTTGCTTAGTTGATTTTAAAGGTGATGAACACTACTCTGGTATAGAACTTCAGCAAGTTTTTAGAAATAATAAACTTCAATATGTAGCTCTTGTATCTAACTTAGATCTTTCTCATGTTGATGTTTATTCTCTTCCAGAAACAAATATTGTGAACGAGGATTACTGTAAGATGTTCAATTCTCTGGCCGTTTATCCATGTGAATCACTGAAAGCAAATTTAAAGTATGGATATAAAGGTTTAAATGCTTCCCTTTCTTTTATAGATAAATTAGGAAGGCACATTGAATATGATATAAAAGAAAATACTAATATTCTTAATAACTTTGGTTTAATTGCTCCAGTAGGAAGTGGTATTAAAGATCCTAAGTTTTTTCCTATGGTTTATTTGAAAGATTTTAATATGGTAAAACAAAAGGGTACTGAAATTTCTATTAGAATTGATAATAGAAAACTTGAACCAAAAAAGCTTCCTCTATTATGTGATCTTGAAAGGGTATATTTATTACGATATTCTTTTAATAATTTAATTAGAGAATGGAATCATAATTTTAATGGAGTGTTAGAGCCTGTACCTATTGAAAGCTCTGAAGTATTAGCTAATAATTGTACATATCTTCTTGATAAAAATGAAGATTACTATGAAGTTAGGTGTGTTAAAAATATTGTAGGCTCTAAAATTATGAGTATAAACTTTAATCCAGCCCTTCCTGATATTAAAGCCTTGAAAGACGAAATAAAACTTAATGGTAACTTTTATTTAAATGCAGATAATAAAGTAGGGATTTTAAGCGGAAATTATTCAATTGAAAGACAAGCTGACAAAATTAAAATTACTTTTACCCCTAAAAAAGCTTGGCAACCTATGCCAGGGAAGCTTTGGGTTAGTACATATAAATGGACAGGGGAAATTTCCTTTAAAGAAGATCATGCCATTATGAACAGTCAATGGCATAGAACTAATAATAAATAATTTTTATGAAATCAACTAAAAAGCTGTCTAATATTATTTTAGACAGCAATTTTTTATATTTTTATAGATGCTTTAAGAAATCTGTTATTATATAAGTATAGGATAATTAACTACTAGGAGGATATTATGAGAGTTGGAATAATAGGAATAGGTAATATTTGCAAAAAAGCATATTTACCAGCTATAACTGCTATGGAAGATTTAGAAATAGTTTTATGTACTCGTAATGAAAATACTAGAAAAGAAATTAGCAAGAAATATAGAATTAATGAATCTGTAACTACGGTGGAAGAACTTCTGAAAAAAAATATAGATTGTGCCTTTGTGCATAGTTCAACAGAAACTCACTACTCTATTTGCAAGACACTTTTAGAAAATGGAATTCACGTTTATGTGGATAAACCTATAAGCTATAATTTAGATGAAACTATTGAATTATCTTCAATTGCAAAAAGAAACAACAAAATTTTAAAGGTTGGTTTCAATAGACGAAATGCTCCAATGGTTAATAAACTAAAGACTCTGGGGACTGCAGATCTTATAATTATGCAAAAAAACAGAGTATCATCTTCAATGGATCCAAGGATCTTTCTATATGATGATTTTATTCATGTTTTAGATACTGTAAGGTTTTTAATGGGTGATGATTATAAAGATATAACAGTAAATGGATTAAAGGATGATAATGGACTTAAAAATATTATGGTTAAGTTGTCTAACTCTACTACCACAGCCATCGCAATTATGAATAGAGACAACGGAGCTAATGAAGAAAATATTGAGATGATGGTCTCTGGTAAAAAAGCTGTAGTTAAAAATCTTACTCAAACTACATTATATGAAAAAAATATTGCTACAATTAAAGAATTTGGTGATTGGGAAAATACCCTTTATAAAAGAGGATTTACTCCTACAATTGAAGGTTTTATAAATGAAGTAGCTTCTGGTAATGTTTTCTATGAACCATTAGAAGATTCTATTAAAAGTCATGAGCTTTGCGAGAAAATCTTAGAATTATTATAGAATGGAGTAGGTTTTTATCTAATAAAAAGAGAAAGAAGTAGGGAGCTGTGCTCCCCACTTCTTTAATTTTTCTTCACAACCATCTTCTTCATCTACTTTAGTCCCACTACATAGGTATCATCTAGATATCTAATTATCCTTAATTAAGGTAATCTTATTTCTAGTAAAAAATACGCTTAATAAGAAGAAGAAAACTGATAATAAAATCATTCCTCCTACCATAGGAAGTATTGATGTTACTGATTCTCCAGCTTGCAATTTTTCTATTGCCATGAATATCCATCTCGGTGGAAGTGCATCCCCTACTTTTCGTAATCCTTCACTCATCATTTCATAAGGCCAGAAGGAACCACTTAACATAAATATAGGTACAGTTAATGCTGAAATTATAACGGTGAATGATGACTTGTTTTTTACAACTGAAGCTACCATTATGCTAAATACAACTGCTAGTAAAGACATCAAAAGTGCAAGAAGTAATAGCAATATGGTATTATCAAATCCAAACTCATAATCAAATATTTTACATATAGCATAATACTCTATGGCTGGTACTGCAGTGAAAAGAAAGAATATAGCACATTGTCCAGCAAAATATTTCTTTTCACTAACCTTTCCCATAAGAACTCTTTCCTTTGTACCTTCCCTCTCATCCTCTAATAAGAAGCCACAACTAAAGCCTGCTGAAATAAATAATAGGTAAAATATCATTCCTAGGGAAGTCATTATACTTGGTTTTACATCTTTTTCATTAAGAACTTCGTATTCAGGTTGTGACTCTCTAAAGGTTGTTATAACCTTATCTATTCCCGCCCCTTTAATATCAATATTATTGCTTAATTTAGCTAGGGCAGATACCTCACTTTCTAAGACACTTTTTATTACAGATTCAGTATCCGTATTTGCTATTGTTTCGTAAGTAATTTCATTTTTTTCGCCCTTAAGAATACTATCTGTGAAATTCTCATCTATTGTAATTACCATTTCGAATTGATGATATACTAATTTTTGTATATAATCTTCATCCTCAAGTTCTACTATGGTTATTCCATCAAGCTCAGATAATTTTTGTTCAATTTCTTCACCAAATTCCCCACTATCCTTATTTATAACTGCCACCTTTAAAGTAGAAGTACTACTTTCCATGCCTGTGAAAGCAAAGATTAATATAATTGGAAGAAGGAAGGTTGTAACTAAAAAACTTTTTCTCTTTAATAGTATTCTAGCTGTATTTTTCATTATTCTAATCATTTGCAAGCCCTCCCTTATTTCTTAGAATTCCAAAGTAGAAAAGTAAGCATAAAGCTGATAATCCTAATGGAACGGCTAAAGCAATTGCATAAGCATTAGATTCTATCCCGCATAACAAACTGCCTATAGCTGTATTTATCCAGTAAATAGGACTAAAATACATTAATTTATTTATTGGTGACATTCCAATAATTATACTTAGTGGAGTATAACAGCCTCCGAGGAAACATATTACTATCGTTACAGCACTTAATACTCCAGCAGCTGTACTATCATTTTTTGCAACAAGTCCAATAATAGCTCCTATTACGGAAGCAAAAGTTCCAAAAGCTAGAAACATACTCATAAATTTCAGGGTATTATCTCCCCAGGTTACATCTAAAACTAAAGTAGAATAAACATAAACTAATAAAGTTTGCAATATGGCTATTATAATTCCACTAATAACCTTAGCACCTATTAAAAAACTTTCTTTCATCCTTGATAGTCTTATTCTATTAATTGTTGTAAGTTGTGTTTCTTTATAAACCGATTCAGCTACTATACCTGATACATAAAAAATAATTAAAGCTAATTCTGCGAAGGTGTAATATTCTGATGAAGTAATATCTCGAACTCCATCTACATCCTTTTTAACCACATACTCATCATATTTATTCTGCACTAAATTTGTAAAGGCCTTTGGATTATACTCACCTATAGTGTCATAGGCTGCATATTCATTAAGAACTGATTCAAAAATACTTCTAAATATTTTTGTTCTCATTTTTTCCCCGTTTTTTGATGAATAAAGTTCAAATCCACCATCTTTTACATTTATATGAACTAAAGCATCATATTCATCAACATCCTCTTTAACATTATCTAAGGAAGATGTTTCCTCAAGTTTAATATTTACAGCATCTTCAAGACCTTGTTTAAAATCTAAGAAACCTGCTTCATATTTTGTTTCACCCTCTATGGTGTAATATACCTTTGAATATTCATCCCCTGATCCAAATATATCTTGTGAAGTCATCATACTTTTTAACCCTGCACTCAAGGTAGTAATTAAGATTATAGGGAAAACAAACATAAGTATAAGGTTTTTTTTGTTTCTTAAAAGCTGCTTAAATTCCTTTTTTAACATTACTAAAAACATATTATCCCCCCATTATTCTCTAAGTTTTTTCCCAGTTAAAGCTAAAAACACTGTTTCAAGGCTAGGTTCCTCATTAACTATATTCTTTATATCTCCACCATTTAGCGCAACAACAGATACTAAATTTGATATTAAATTGCTGCTTCTTAATGTTAAAATCTTATATTCATCATCTAGGAATGTAACTTTTTGAACTCCTGTAATTTCATTAAGTTTAGCCTCTAACCCTTCAATCTTTTTTGTTACAGTCAAGTTTAAGGTATTCTTATCCTCTACTAGATTTTTAAGTTCCTCACTTGTTCCCTCTGCAATTATGTGTCCCTTATCAATTATTGCAATTCTATCACAAATATCATCAACCTCCTGCATATAGTGGGATGTATATATTATTGTGGCACCCTCATCTCTAAGTTTTAATACAGATTCTATAATATGATTTCTAGATTGTGGATCAATACCTACTGTTGGTTCATCCATTATAATAAGCTTTGGTGAATGAGCTATTGCACATCCAATATTAAGTCTTCTTTTCATACCACCTGAAAACTCTGACGCCCTTTTCTTCCTTACATCTGTAAGTCCAACAAACTCTAAAGTCTTAGTTGTTCTGTCCTTAAGCTCTTGTCCCTTAAATCCATATAAAGAACAAAAGAAGCTAATGTTTTCCTCAGCAGTTAAATCCCAATATATTGCAAAGTCTTGAGGAACTATTCCTATATTTTCCTTCCATTTTCTTATTTTATTAGTATCTTCTTCGTAAATCACCTCACCTGAGGTCTTTTTAATAAGTCCACATATCATCCCAATAACTGTACTTTTACCTGCACCATTTGGGCCGAGGAGTCCGTATATCTGTCCCTTTTCAATTTTTAAATTTATTCCATCAACAGCCACTTGATTTCCATAATCTTTATAAAGCTTTTTTATTTCTAACATCTTCATAATAATTGCCTCCTAATTCTTCTTTATACTAATAGTATATGAAAAAAGATGATTTTCCAATAGTTAGGAAAATCACCTTTTATATATTACAATTGTAACTTTTTTCTAATTGAGAATTGATAGTGGAAAGTTGAAAGTTAGAGGATGAAATTACTCCGTAATTTCTTAAACATATATTTTCTAAAAGCCTAAAAGCTTTTATTCCTTAACTCTCAATTTTAAACTTCCCCCTCTCAACTACTTAAAGGTTGCCTTTTAAATAATTAACAGCCAATGCCGTTCTATGATCTAACCCTGTCTTATCTAGTATTACAGTAATATAATTCCTTATTGTTCCTTCAGAGATAAAGAGTTTCTTGCTAATTTCTTTGTTACATAGCCCATCACTTAGAGCTTTAATTATATCTTTTTCCCGATCTGTAAAATTATATTTACTTATTGCAGGCTCTGATTCCTTTCCATGAAACTTATCTAGAACATTCTCATTTATAACAATTGTATTATTGTAGACTGAAATTATTGAATTTGCTATTTCATCCGGTGAATTATTCTTTAGTATATATCCCTTAGCTCCATATGAAAGAGCTTGATTAATATAATCTTCTTCATCAAAGGTAGTTAAGACTAAGCATTTAGTTTTTGTCTTTTCAACAATTTCACGAACAGCCTCCACCCCATTAAGAATAGGCATTCGAATATCAATTAAAGCTACATCAGTTTCATTTGCCAAGCAAAAATCAATTCCTTCTTGTCCATTAGATGCTTCACCAATTACCTCAATATCTCCCTTAAGGGGTAAAAGTATTTTTAAACTTTCTCTAATTAGGCTATCATCATCACATATTAGTATCTTAATGCTCATATCTTGTCCTCCAAATTTAAAATCATATTAATTACAAAACCTTTATCATTATAATATTCCACTCTTCCACCAACCATTTCTATTCTTTCATCAATACCTTCAAGTCCTAACCCTTTATTCAATATTTTATACCCATTGCCATTATCTCTAAATTCTATTCTAGCTATCTTATTGTATATAAAAATTGAGAGTTTAATTCTATCTGCATTTGAATATTTAGCAGCATTTGTTAAAGCCTCATTAAGGTTGTCTTGTATTACCATCCATAATTTCAATATCAGTTTATTGGTATCTCCATCGATATTGAAAGTTGTCCTTATACCTGTACTATACTCAAACTTTATTAATTGTTCTTTTATATTCTCAATGCCCATAACCTTATCTCTAGGTTTTACATATCTTAAAACCTCTCTAATCTCATCCATTCCTTCTCTAAGATTCTCCATGGCAGAGGTTAAATATTTTTTAGACAGTTCATCATTTTTGCCTAAGGTTTCCTTGGTTACCTCTAGTTGCATGAGAGAACTTGTTATTCTATGTCCTAAATGATCGTGAAGTTTTTGTGCCATAAAATTTCTTTCTTTAAGGCTTGTAACAATAGTATTCTGTTCAAGGTACCTATCTAAATTTCTAACTTTATTTTCCATTAGGTGACTTTCATACCGCTGTCCCCTATTGAAAGCAGTGGTCTCCAGGTTCTCTTCATACTTCTTCTTTACTTCATATAGATATAAATTAATAATTATGATAAATATAGCCATATAAAAGAAATTTTCTTGAGATAAATACGCTGTTATCCCTATAGTTATAACAATGCTAGAAAAAACATTCATTTTATTCTTAACTATCTTGAATATTATTACAGGTAGCAAAAAATCTATTCCCTGAAATCCAAACCTCATAAGAGCTAGAGTACTTATAAGTTGAATACAATTTATAATTTTCCCATTAATCTTAAAAATACTATTTAGCAATTCAAGAATAGAAATTACAACAATACAGGTTATTCTCAAAACAACACCTGTATCTTGGTATCCTAAAAGTGTTACATCTAATATTCCAACCATTGCCATTACAAGCATCAATTGAGTTATCGTCTTATTCATTTCTATCCTCCTTTAAAGGATTTATATATGCAATTATTACTATTTTTTCTATAATTATATAATAACTGAAAAGCCTCTCCTTATCAATTAAAATAAGGACAGGCTTTTTTTAAATTTTACTGATGAGTATGTTCTTGGAATATGTTCAAAATACAAATAAAAGGAAACCTTTCTAGGCTTCCTTTTAAAATTTCTATTTTATCAACACTCTTTTTAATCATAACCTATTATCTAAAAACAAATTTTCTTTGTGCAGCATAACTAAAGAAAAACAATGTTCCTTCTGTTAAAAGTTTAGATATAACCAAAGGCATTCCTAATGTGCTAAATAAATGTATTAATAAATAGTTAGTTGTAACAATAATTCCAGCTAACAATATATACCTTTGAAAACCACTTTTACTTTTATTTGAAAATACATATTTATTATTTACGGAATAATTTAATGCTACACTGCAGGCCCTAGCACCTAAAACACCAAATAGTAAATTTGAGGTCATTCTATATAAAATCATAAGTAAAAGAAAATCGACTAAGGCACATATTAATGAGGATCCACTAAACTTAACTAGTGGTAAATATATCTTAATTGAATCCTTTAGTGGATTAAAATGAGAGGATTTATTATCTTCTAAATAAACAGTATTAATAGGTATTTTCTTTAGATCATATCCAGCTTTCTGGGCTTCTAATAACACATTCATCTCATAATCATAACTTTCTCCATCCACTGTGCAAAGCCAAGGAAGTATATCTTTTTCAAATCCTCTAAGGCCTGTTTGAGTATCCTTAATGCTTTTACCACTAACTATTGAAAACACTCCTCTAGTTAGTTTATTTCCTAAGCTACTTCTTAAAGGGACCTTTCCCTTAAAATGCCTAGTTCCTAATATTATTTTGTTTGCTGTGATTTCATTAGCTATTTTAACTATATCCTCAGGCAGATGTTGTCCATCACAATCTGCAGTAATTACATCATCATTATTTGTTAGATTTATATATCTAAAAGCAGTCTTTAAAGCTTCTCCCTTACCCTTGTTGCGATCATATGAAAGAACTTTACATCCTATTTTTTTAGTTTCTTGAAATATCCAATTATAATTTTCCCCACTGCCATCATCAATAATAAGTATATTAAAATCACACATATCCTTTAAATTTTTAACTAATGTAATTAATTTTTCATCTGGCTCATAAGTTGGAATTACTATAATCATATGAAACATCTCCTTTATTTTAATTTATATATATAATGTCACTAATATCACGTTCTTCATCTTTTCCTAATGGATTATTAACAACTCGACCCATAAAGTACATTGTTGATGATCCTCCGCCATCTAAGTTGTAAGCCTCCGTGCAACCAAGCTCATCAAAAACTTCTGCAAATTCAGTCAATGTCATTCCTTTGCTATAGCCCTTACTTCTTCCATCAACCACTATAAAAATATAATGATTAGCATCAATCATCCCAATTCCTGTACGCGGATTTGAATTTTGAATAGACCTATTCCCAAAATTAGAATCTACCGTAACATTTTCAAAATCTGATGTAATAGCTCCATCCTGAATTAAAACAGGTCCAAAGGATAAAGTATCAGTAACTCCAGAGGATACAAGTTCCTCAGATGATACTGCTTCTTCATCATATGCTGCAATAGTTCCATTATCATATAAACCAAGTGCTATGCGAGCTGGATCATCTCTATAGACCACTCCATTTTTTATTATTACTCCATCTTCGCGAAACCCATAATAATCACCATTAATAGCAAATATGGCATCATTGTTTTCTGCAATAGTTGAAGTTGTTTCTGTAATATTCCGTCCAAACTGATTTTTTGCTAAGGCAGTTTTTAAGGATGTATCATCTGTGATTTGTACATCTGCAACAAAATAGGTAATTTTATTATCCCCAGTTCCCTGGGTGACTTCTTTTATACTAATATCTGTAGTATCACTTGAATAATTCCAATCATCACTTGTTACATCACCTGCTGTTATAGCAGATGAACTTTCATTTGTAGTAACAACAGTTGTTTCAACTCTCTCAATTAAATATCTATAAGCTAACAGACAAAGAACTATTGATACTACTAACGTACTAGCAGTAATAATTATGATTTTCTTTTTTTTACCCATCTTTTTCTTTCCCAAAATAATAGCCCCCTTGTGGATTAATTCACTTCTTAATTTAGATTCTATTCCCTTTTCCTTTAATGAAACTTAAAACAAAAAAAGCCACATAAATGTGACTTTTAAATTAGAGATATTATTTTGAATATCCAGTTAAATACAATATATGGAATATATTTCCTGAGAAATATATTAGTAAAAGTAGATCTACAATATATAGACCATCTACATAATAAGAGGCTCTATTTAATTTCTATTCATCAATTTCAATAAATAAAGATCCTATTGCCTTAAAAGTTTCAATAACTTCTTTGAAATTTTGCTTTTCATCTCCATATATTAGATACTTATGCAAAGATTCATATCTTATCTTTATATCGTCGGTAAGATATTGTTGCCATTAATCAAAATCATATTTTTCAAATGGATTATATTTTGATTCTATACTAATACGTTTTTCCAAATAAAAATCAGCATACTGCCAAGGAAAAAATAGCTATTATACTTATATAGACGAGATTTACTCTTGAATCCTATCTCTTTATAAACCGTTGCTTAACTTTAGTAAACCCTGAGTATATACCAATAATTACAATGAAAATTTCAAGTCTTCCAAATATCATGCCTATGATTTCTATAATTAAGGTCCCTGAATTTGTTGACGGACCTGTTAGACCAATAGATAATCCAACTGTACCAAGAGATGACGCAAATTCAAACATTGCATCGCTCAATGAGCACCCCTCTGTCAATGTAATAAGTAATGTACCTATAATAAAAATCATTAAATAGCAGGAAATAAAGCCAAACGTATCCATTTCAATGCCTTTATCTATATAAGTTTTTCCCTGTGCTCTGTAATAGTACGGGTTACTAACATATCTTGAGGATAAAATTCTTTTCTTTATATTTTCTTTCGTAACCCGCAACATTAAATATACTCGCGACATTTTCATTCCACCTGCTGTTGAACCAATACCACCACCAATCAGCATAAGTAAAATTAAAATTCCAATGCTAAACACTGGCCAATCAGAATATGACATTGTTGAATATCCTGTTGTAGACAATGCTGATACTACATTAAACACAGATAATCTAAGGCTTTGTCCCATATTTAAATATAAGCCGAAAAATAATGAACATGCTATAATCGGAACAGCAAGTATAATTAGTACAAGCATAAAACGAATTTCACTTACTTTTATAAGTCTTAGAATTTTCCTTTTTGCAACTAATAAAAGCACCGCAAAATTAGTGGTTCCTATTAACATTAGAATAATCGTAATTGCTTCTATAGCAATGCTATGATAATATCCTATACTATCAACTTTTGTCGAAAATCCCCCTGTTGATAATGCAGACATCGTATGTAATAAGCTATCAAATGGTTCCATTCCAAATAGAATATATAGAGTAACCCCAACCACTAAAAACGTAATATACATAAGAAAAATTATTCTTGCGGTTTTCCCTAAATTTGGAGTGAGCTTATCTGGATGCCCTTCAGCACTATATAAACTCATTGCTTGTTTTCCTTGTATAAACATTACCATTACTAATATAAATCCCAGTCCACCGCAAAACTGCATAAACCCTCTATGAAAAAGAAATATATGTGGTGTAATTGTAACATCCATAACTGATAACCCAGTTGTAGTCCAACCACTTACAGATTCAAACAATGCCTGAACAAAATTCAATTGTCTTGAAATCACAAATGGAAGTGCACCTAAAAAGAAGCCATATAACCATATAAATAAAACTGTTGTACTTCCACTTTTCATGGTATAAGCTTCAGGATTATCGTTTTTTTCCCTATTAGTACATAAGCATATTACCGTACCAATTATAAATGTTATTATTGAAGGAAATAAAAAAGCGTTAATGTATTTTATCTCTTCCGGGTAGAAAGGTATTACTATAATTGGGGTAGCAATTAAAATACTAACAAGTAACATTAACTTACCATAACTACTACAATTCGAAAAATCTTTATTCATCTTATTCGCCTTCCCGTTAACTCTTGAATTGCTGCAATTTGCTTTTCTTTTGATAATATTAAAACTAGAATATCGCCAGCCAAAAGCCTTGTATCTCCACGTGGAATCATACTTTGCTCACCTCTTAAAATGCATCCAATAATTACCTCATTCGGTAAACTGATTTCCCATATTTTTTTTCTCAACAACAGGTGAACTCTGTGGAATTAGCACTTTTGCTATGATTATATTACTATCTACTATGGGTATTAACGTTGTTATTTCGTCTAAAAATGCTTGTTGTTCAATAATACTTGTAATGGTATTAATTGCACATACCACAGAATTTATACCCATTTTGTGGAAAAATTCTGTTTTCTTTGGGTCATTAACAAGTGAAACTGTCTTTTTTACTCCAAATTTTTTCTTGCACAATTCACATATTACTAAATTATCACCATCATCCTGTGTCAAAGCAATTGCAATATCGTTGTCTTCAGCTCTGGCATCTTCTAATACATATGGCTTAGTTCCATCACCATTAATCACGGTAATGCTTTTATTTTCTGCTAATGAAAGACAATCTTTATAGTCTTCATTTATTATTGTTATATTATATCCTTTTTTTATTAATGAAATTGATAACAATTTCGCTTTATGAAATCCACCTACCAATAATACATTCTTTTTCATAATTATTTCATCCTTTCATCCATGGCCAATAATTTGTCCACTTCATTAGCAGAGAGTATAGATGGGAAAATTGTATTTATACCAAATTCATTATAAACACATTCTCGTTCCGGATCATATAATCTAGCTATAACTCTTTCAATAGAAAACAGTTTCTTTGCCATTTGAGCTATCATTATATTGCTACTGTCATTATTGGTTACACAAACAACAACTCTACTTTTTTCAATTTGTGCTTCTTTTAATATATCTATATCTGTTGCATCTCCCTCAAGAGCTAAACCCCCAAATGATGGTGATAGTTTTCTAAAAGAATCTTTATTACTATCAATTATAGTTACATTCATATTTCTGTTTGATAACGAATTTGCAATACTAGCGCCTAAACGACCACATCCAATTATTAAAATGTAGATATCTTCTTTTTCTTCATGTAGTTTCATTTCTTATTCCTCCTTACAACACGACCTACACCTTTATTGTCATATTCTATTTTGCATGTATTTTCTTCCACTAATTGAGGACAATCAGACTCATCAAAAGCAATATTGCCTTTAGCATAAAAAGTCCCATATAAATCTAAATTATGTCTAGCTGGCAAATATGTTGCATCAAGTGCCCATGCCACTCGAAAATGTTTCATTGCCAAAAGATGATTTCCTTCTTTTTCTAATAATATTCCAAAAAAGTTATGAGGTTCTGGTGCATGTGGGTATTTTCCTATAGTTCTTTTAAGAAGCAAATTACATTCTTCATAATCTCCATCTTTAACTAGTTCTCTCACTTCATTACAAATCTTTCTTACCTCCATTTTTTCTTTATTAACAAGTTCTTGTTTCATGATTATTGCCTCCTTTAAAGCAAACTTTATTTATCTATTATTATAGTAATTTATATTTTGTGAACGTAGTGTGAGAATTATCATAGCCATGTGAGAATTCTGTGAGAATAATTCATCCATATTTGGCAAACAAAAAAACTGCTCCAGTTTTAAACTAAAGCAGTTCATCTATTTTTATTCATCTACCATTCTGTAACCTACACCAACTTCGGTAATTATATATCTTGGTTTAGAAGGTATTTTCTCGATTTTTCGCCTCATTCCTGCCATCAACGCCCGTAATGCCTGCGTATCCGAACCATAATTAGCGCCCCAAATTTCTTTCAATATAAATCCCGTTGTGATTACTTTACCTGCATTTTTTGCCAATATCACTAACAAGTTATATTGCATGGGTGTCATATGAATTTTCATATTTTCTAGATACACTAAATGTTTATCATAATCTAATTTCAAATCGCCCACAGAAAAAGTGGTCTGTATATCTTTCATTCCCTGTTTGTATAAATGGCGAATAGCAACTCTAATACGTGCTAAAAGTTCAGTGGCAGAAAAAGGTTTCGTAATATAATCATCTGCACCTTCATCTAATGCTGCTACTTTCTCTTTATCCTGGTCACGAGCTGAAATAACAATAATTGGTATTTCTGACCATTCTCTTACTTTTTTGATAACTTCCATTCCATCAAAATCTGGCAAACCGAGGTCAAGCAAAACTAAATCTATTTGTTCTGAAACAATCAAGTTCAAAGCAACTTGTGCATTGCTAGCAATGAGACTCTTATATCCGTCTTTTTCTAATGAATATTTTATGAAATTTCTAATTTGTGCATCATCCTCCACAATTAGAATACATTCATTGTAATTACTCATTCTTCTCCTCCTTAGTAGGAAGTATAAATTTAATTGTAGCTCCGGCTGTATCTGTTCTGTTACATGCTTCTATTTTCCCACCATGTGCTTTCACAATTGCTTCGCATATGGTAAGTCCTAATCCTATACCATGTTTCACATCTGCTCTTCTTGTATTTGATGTATAAAACATTTGAAAAATATTCGGCAAGTCATCAGTAACAAATCCTTCTCCACTATCTATTATGGAAAATGCAACTTGATTTAGTTCTTTTTCATCCTCAACTAATATAAGAATTTCGTTTTGTGGTAGCGTATGCTTAATAGCATTATCAAGCAAATTAATAATAACTTGCTCTACCAATTTTGCATCCATGGGAATAAGCAACAATTCTTCTGGTACATTTACTGAAATCTCATATTCGGGTGATCGTCTATAGATGTGATTTATTGCACCTCCGATAATTTCTTCCACAGCTTCCATTTGCTTATTAAGTACTAATCTTCCTTCTTGCAATCTAGTTAAATTAAGAATATTCTCGACTAATGAACGTAACCAATCAGCGTCCGTATAAATACCTTTTGCTAATTCATATCTTGGGTCATCATTCTTTATCATATCCATAAGCATTTCAGATGTTCCCATAATTCCAGAAAGTGGAGTCCTCAAATCATGTGAAATTGCACGTAGCAAATTACCACGATATCTTTCCTGTACCATTTCTTCCTTGGACTTCATACGTTGCTCTGCCTGCCTGAATCTATCCATTGCTAATGCTATACTTTCAATCATAGTACGAAGTAACCTAGCTTGTGATTCTTTCAAAATCTCAGCATTTTCTTTCGGTATTCTCATTACACCCAAGATTGATTCTTGGCCATATATAGGCCAATCATAAAATTCTACTCCAATATCATAACCCATACGTAAGTCTTCAATACGATGCTTTATTTGTACAATATTTTCAACACTTATATAACTTTGTTTGTTATGAGATACTTGTTGAATAAATGATTGTTCCGGAAATCCATTTTCATCAATACAAAGACATGCTGCCTTACAACTAATTATATCACTTATAATGCTGATTGAAATACTAGCAATCTCATGCATATTAGATGCATCCGTTAAATGATTTGTCAATCGATACAATGCTTTTGTTTCTATTTCCCTTTCTTTAGCTTCTATAGCATCTTGCTTAACTTTAGAAGTAAGTGCACTTGTTACAATTGAAGTCATCGTCATTATTATAAATGTAATAATATAATTTGGGTCATCAACTGAAAAAGTAAAATGCGGAACAGTAAAAAAATAATTGAATGCAAATGTTGCTGTAATTGACGCTAAAATACCATAAATATACCCTTGTGTTAGTCGAGCTGAAAGCAATACAAATAAAATATATACTATAACTACATTAGTTTCCGGAAACCCCATATTTCGGAATAAATAGCCAACTGCTGAAGCAACACTAATCAACCCAGCTATTAACAACACCGAATGTACTATATCTTGTATTAATTTTGATTTTTGGTTCATTGTATCACTTCACCTTCCATCTGAATAATAGTATATCTATATTTTTTACATTATATATTTTTCAAACTTAAAATACAACATAACCTTGATGAATATTATTGGACAGATAAGATGATCCCCCCCTTACTTGTACTTGTGAGGCTTCAAAGTTTTGAAGTCATCAGTTTGTCATAGCTAATCTTTAAAAGTAGATATCTGAGAATTCAATATTTATTTTCTCGATTTTACTATTTTCTTTATCTTCACATTTTTTCATATTCGACTCATTATCCGTAGTAGTATAAACAGGTATCTCCACTATAAATTCACTACCTTTTCCAATAATACTTTTAACGCTTATATTACCGTTATGCATAATTACTAATTCCTTAACTAAAGATAATCCTATACCACTTCCCTCCTGATTTCTAGAAATAGATTTATCTACTTGTATAAATCTTTCGAAAATCATTTCTAGTTTTTCTTCAGGAATTCCTGTACCCGTATCTTTAATAGAAATTATGATAGATTTTTCTTTATTAAATATATTTACATATATATGACCATTCCTTTCAGTAAATTTTATGGCATTAGATAAAAGATTTAATACTACCCTCTCAATTTTGTCAATATCACAAGCCATAATTCTTTCTTCAATATCTGTATCAAATATAATATTAATCCCCTTAGTTTCAGCATAATTTACTACAGACATAACCATATTTTCAACTGTACTTACTATATCCTCATTTTTTAAATATAGGCTCAAATATCCTGAATCTATTTTTGTTATATCTATTATGTTATTTATTAACCTAATTAATCTATAACAATTTTGTTTAATCATTTGCATATATTTGTGTATATCATTGTCCTTATAACTGCTGTCATCACTAATCAATATATTACACATTTGAAGAGCACTGTATATTACATTTAATGGGGTCTTAAGTTCATGAGATATATTAGCAAAGAACTCTGTTTTTAATTTATCGTAAGCCTTGACCTCACGGAGTCTTTCCTCATTTTCATATAAAGCTTTTTCTGCAATCTTTCTTTCATTAATTTCGCTTTTTAATTTTATTACAGTATTCTTTAATGCAACTGTTCTTTCCCTTACTCTTTCCTCTAAATTCGAATATAATCTTGCATTTTCTAATGATATAGCAATTTGTGCTGAAATCATTTTTATCACTTCTATTTGCTTTGACGTGAATGCACCTGAAAATATCTTATTTTCTAAATATATAACTCCTATCAAATTATCTTTTCTATGTAGCGGAATATAAATTACAGATTTTGGATTTTCCTGTTGAATGTATAAATCCTGGTTAAAATCCGGATCTTCCATAGGATTATCTGACATCATTAACTCTTCCTGCTTTATAGTATAATTCACAATACTCCAGGGGAGAACTTTCTCATCCATACAATTTATGAATTTAATAAAATCTCCACCTTGCCAATCACTATCTGCTTCAGCAAAATGTCCTTTTCCAGCTACTAAGACCCCTTTCCTATATTCTAAAAACAGAGCTTTTGTAGCTCCTGAATTTACCATAATAATGTGCATCATCTTTTTTATTAAAGAGTTAATCTCTATCTCTTCTGACAAGGTTTGTGCTGCCAATAAAATAGAATGTAAATCAATATCGGATTCATTTGTTTCTATAGCAGCTTGAAATTCTAGCTTGTCCTTTTTTTTAGAAAAATATTGTGATTTTATATCTTCTACTTTAGTAAAAGCACCCCATTTTTCATAATATTCACTAGCTTTCTGTAAATACATTTCAGCTGTGACCTTATTTTTCAGTTCTAAATGATAGAGTCCCAAAAGCTCTAAAGCAAAAGCCGCATCCTGTATAAAATCATTTTCAGAAGCATTTTCGATTGCATTATTATACAATTCTATTGCCTCTAATTTTCTCCCAATAGCACGATTGAATTCAGCTCTCAAAATAAGACACTTATGAATATAATTAGTTTCTGATTTTTGTATCCAGTCTTCAACTTTGTCCATGTTCTCTTTAACAATTTCTAATACATCTTCCTCGTTCATTTTATCAATAATTTTTATCTTCCTAAGTTTGCATAAAGCAAGATAATAATGGTAGTTAAACTCAAAAACTTGTCCAGGAGTATTCGCTTTATATTGTTCGACTAATTTAACCGCATAATCTATTTCGTCATATCTGCCATACAAGCAGCATAGCATTATCTTTTGTGAAGCCCAAATAAAAATTGCTGCTCTATCTTCAAGAGTCTGGAAAATCGGGATCATTTTACTCTCATCAAATATCCTTCCGCATAAAATATATGGTTTACTGGATTGACGTAAATTTATTATAACCTGCAAAGTTATTGCCAAACGATTATACACAGTCTTCTGCTTACACTCCTCAACTATCCAAATCATCTCTATCAATTCTTTTTCTAACTGTGCAAGTTCACATCCTGCATGAAATGAGAAGTTTCCATACTGCAATAATCCCTGACAACTATCTTCTAAATCTCCACTTTTTAATCCTTCTTCGTATAATACCAAACAGGACTTTAATATACTTTTAAATGGATGCTTAATATGTGCTAACAAAACAATGAACGTAAATTTCGATCTAATTTCTTGATTTTTAAATTTACTTCTCATATTTATAGCTGTATCACCAATCTTGTATCCTTCTTCCATTTCTCCATATTCTGATACATACAATCTTCCATAACAAACCCATGCAATAATTGATTCTGTGGCATTTCCATATTTTAATGATAGTTCAATTACCTTTATGATTATTTGAAAATGCAATATTTTTGATGTCATATATGTAGAAGTTATAATGTAAGACAACATCTTAATGGCAATTAAATGATGATAACTTACTATTTGAGGAAGTTTAGCTAATTTTTCTGCTGGATTAATTCCAAGCATATTTTTAATGTTTGATAAAGCAAAACTAATCTCATCTTGAGAAGTAATTATTTCAACTTTTTCGCCAAGTAATTCAAGATATTCAAATGCAATCTGTATTGCTTCTCTAAGGTGACTTCTTGCCATTTCTATCTTAACCCTGACCTGATATGCATTGAATTTCTCTTCAACTCTTTCAGTAGTCAATAAAGCTTTTTCTGTATATGTATATGCCTCTGCGTGTTCTCCCAATAAAAAGTTCACCACAGACATTTCATCATAAATTTCCAATGCTAATTTATAATTTTGTTGTACAGTAGCCCCAGATACAAAAAACTCTGCTTTTTCTCCATAATTTTTTGCTTCTATATAAGCTGAATTTTCTTTAGCTTTTCGAGTTGCTTGCAAATTAAGTTTTGCCATCATTATAATATCTTCCGGATTTTTTATTTCTGAACTTCCTTGATTCCATTGAAATACTATATCAAAGATTTTTTCTTCTTGAACATCAATTGACAACTCTTTAATCATAACTTTACCGATTTTTAAATGAATCCTTGGTAATTTTTCATCAGATACCATGGAATATATAGCCTGATGAATACGATCATGAGAAAAAAATGATACGTTTTTTTCGTAGGTAATCATTCCAGCCTTCCAGAAATTAAATAAAATAGACTTTATACGACTATCTTTAACATCACAAACAGATGTTAGAATATCCATATCAAAGTAGTTACCTATACAAGCCGCTATTTTTATAATATTCATATCTTCTTCTGGTATTAATTTCAAGTTTTCCAAAACAATATCAATTACATTTTCAGTAACACATTGACTACGTATATTCTCAATATTCCATTTCCAGTTATAACCAAACGATTCGTTTTTTCCCGAATGTAAATACAGCACGCCCTTATTCTGTAAAAGCATCAAAAATTGCCGAGCGAAGAAAATATTTCCACGAGTTTTTTCATGAATCACGCAGGCTAATTCTTTAACATCAGAACAGTTCATATGAAGAGAATCTGACACAAATTGCTCTATATAATCTTTTTCCAAACATTTTAAATACAGAACATCTGCATTCTTTCTTTGTTCCCACCCTTCTATAGTTTTTTTAAATTTAAACTGGTGTTCAATCTCATTTTCTCTATAAGCACAAATAAAGAAAGCATTTATTAATCCCATATCTAAAATGTTGTTAATCATATCCATAGATGAATTATCTGCCCATTGAATATCATCAACAAAGAAAATAATAGGTTTTTCTGGTGAAGTCAGTGTTTTTAGAAACTTCTCTAGTGCATAATACATTCGACTTTCTGTTTGTTTAGAATCTACCTTAGAGACTTCCTTAAGTTTACCTAAAAGTTTCTCTAGGTTTGGAATAAGCGGTAATAATATTCCGGTTTGTTCTCCTAATGCTTCAATACATCTTTTAGAAATCTCTTCACAAACTGTTTTTTCTTCTTTCATTATCCTATTTACAAGAGCTACAGCAAGTTGTGTTAAAGCAAAATATGGAATCTGTTTTTTTGATTCTTCAAATTTACCCTTTACGAAAAATGATTCTTCATTAATATAATATTTACAGCTTTTTTCTACTAAAGTAGTCTTACCAACACCTGAATATCCTGAAACTAAAAGCATTGATGCTTTTTCATGTTTACATTTTCCAAGCCATTCTTTCATATATGAAAGTTCTTTATCACGTCCATATAACTTTTTTGGAAAATATATAGTTCCAAAATAATCATTACGACCTAATTCAAATACAGGAATATCTTTATTAGAATGCCACATCTGACGACAATAAATCAAATCAGCCTTTAGGATATTTGCAGACTGGTATCTATCAGTTAGTTCTTTCATCATTAGCTTTTCAATAATAGACGAAATCATCACCGGAAAATCTAAAATTAAATCTACTAGCCGAGGAGGATTTACTGCAATATGACAATGGACTAAATCTAAAATATCCTTTGTCATAAAAGGTTGATGCCCACTAAAAATTTCATATAAAATTATTCCTAATGAATATAAATCACTGCGCTGATCAATTTTATAGCGTGTGCGCCCTGTACGCTCTGGAGAAATATATGGGTATAATCCTTCTGGTTTGCTAATTTCATCTGCTTCTATACCATAATTATCTATTGGTAAAGCAAAATAGAAATCAATTATAACTACATTTAGAGATTCAGCATCCAACAATATTCTATCTGACCTTAGCTCATTATGCAGTATCCCTACCCAATGTACATGTTCTATTGCTTCTACTAAATCTATCGCAACGTCTAGTAATTTTTCTATATAATCGTCACCTGTTTCTTTAATCTTATGGCAAACTTCTATCAATGGCATTCCAGCCACATCTTCCAGTACAAGGCAACTTTCTTTTTCAAAATTAAGCACCTTTTTTGCATTAACAATGTGCCTACAGCAATGTTTATTTAACTCCTCAAGTAATTCAAATTCTTGTTTAACCGTTGATAAATATTTTATAGAACTACCTTTTTTTCTCGCAATTTTTAGTATCTCTTTTTCACCACCATTTGACTGGCAAACTCGTACAATTTTAAAATTGTCCTCTTCATAAAGTACGGATAACACAGTATAATTATAAAAGTCGCTCATGACCTTCCCCCTCAGCAAGATGTTGTAAAAACTCCAAAATAATTTTGGTACAAATTTTTAGCTCTATAGTATTTCAAAGCTAATATATATTCATATTATACCTTTTACTCCTTAATTTAACATAATTAAATATAATTCTAGCACTTAACCTATTTTACTTCAATGTTTTTATAATATATCTATAGCTTATTCGCATTGTTTAACACTAATACAAAAAGAAGCCATTTTACATTTGTAAAATGGCTTCCTTTTCTTTTTGTTTGATATTTCAAATTTTATTCTTCAATAAACTCTGTTAATTCTTTATTAAACTTAGCCTGTTCTTCATAGAACAATCCGTGGCCACTGTATTCGAACGGTACAAGCTTAGAGTTTTTAATTTCTCGCTGCATGACTTCAGCTAATGGGAATAGACAAACTTTATCATGAATACCATGAAGAATTAAAGTTGGTACATTTATTTTTTCTAAGTCCTTAAACAAACTTTCATCCCTAAAAGTAGTTGCACAAGCTGCAGTCGCCCACCCTGCTGCCTCTAATCCCAATTGAAAAAACCAGTCTGATAGTGGTTGAGTAACATGCTGAAACAAAAGTTGGTCGCCAAAATTTCTTAACATTTGAGGTCGGTCATTATATGTTCCTTCAATAAGAGTAGTTACATCTTCCTTAGGCAGTCCATATGGAAAATCTTTACGCATAGTTAAACTAGGAGCAGCAGCTCCAAACAGAGCAAGTTTTGATACTCCACACCCGTTGTGACGAGCCATGTACCTAATGGCAGTTGCTCCTCCCATAGAATGTCCTCCAAGTGTGATATCTTGTAATTCAAGAATATCAACTACGGCTCGCACATCATCTGCTAATCGATTATATGAGTATCCACTTTCAGGTTTATCTGACTTACCGAATCCTCTTGTATCAATTCCGATACATCTATATCCCATTTGGGAAAGTTTATCAAACTGATATTCATATGCCATATGACTTAATGGCCAACCATGTATAAACAAAATTGTTTTCTTTCCTGTTGGATTTATGTCTTCCACATAAATTTTAACATCCGGCTCTACGCGAACGTAATATCCCATTTCGAACCCCTTTACAAATTAGTTTTATTTATTAATAACTTATTCGCGTGTAGAAACTTTTGATACAATAGGGCTAATATTACAATATATTATTCATTATCTTCTGAATTTCTATACCGCTTAATTAAATCCTGCTTAACTGACCAAAGCTCTTGAGATATATCCACATAGTATTTATGTGGATTAGAAAATCTCTTAACTTCCGCCCACATGCCATCTATTTGGTCTTTACAATACATCTTTATTTCTTCTATACTTGGCAACTCATATACACATTGTCCCTTGATAAAAACTGGTATTTGAAGTTTTTTTACATAGAAATTTATTATTTTTTTCTTTTTCCAAGTAAGGACTGGATCAAAAATTGTATAAGGTTTTGTTTCATCTATAATTTCATTGGCTAATGTAATAACATCAGCGATTGCCTTATGTGAAATTTTATCGTATAATCTCCAAACCGTTTTATATCCTGGATTGATGATTTTTTCCTCATTTTCACTTAATTTAATTCTTGGAACAATCTGCCCATCTTCCTCTACTGCTACTAATTTATAAACCCCACCGAATACTGGCTCTGATTTTGCTGTAACCATTCTCTCACCAACACCAAATATATCTATTTTAGCATCTTGATTTAACAATTCGGTTATAATATATTCGTCTAAGCTATTTGAAGCAACTATCTTACAATCTGTGAGCCCTGCATCATCAAGGATATCTCTTACTTTTTTTGAAAGATATGCAAGATCTCCGCTATCTAGCCTAATTGCGTTTAATCTCTTTCCAATGGGTTCTAACACATTTTTAGAAACTTTAATAGCATTTGGAATACCGCTGTTTATAACATCATAGGTATCAACAAGCAAAGTGCATGTATCTGGATAAGTTTTTGCATATGTTTCAAATGCTTTATACTCATCTTTGAATAATTGCACCCAGGAATGTGCCATCGTACCAGTTGCCGGGACTCCAAACCTTATTTCTGCCATAGTAGTGGCAGTCCCAGTTACCCCTCCTATATAAGAAGCTCTTGCTCCAATTATCGCCCCATCAGCTCCATGTGCCCGTCTTGCTCCAAGTTCTAAAACTGTTCTTCCCTGTGCTGCTCTAACTATTCTGTTAGCCTTAGTAGCTATTAAACTTTGATGATTTATTGTTAATAACAACATAGTTTCAATAAGCTGTGCATCAATTACCTTAGCTTTAATAGTTATGAGTGCTTCATTTGGAAAAACTGGGGTTCCTTCTGGTACTGCATAAATATCTCCGGAAAATTTAAAAGTTAAAAGATATTGTAAAAATTCCTCAGATAGAATTCCTTTGGATCTTAAATATGAAATATCGCCTTCTGTAAATTTTAGATTGTTAATAAATTCAATAAGTTGCTCCAGACCTGCAACTATTGAAAAACCTGCTCCATCAGGGTTCTTTCTGTAAAACATATCAAAATACACAATTGTATCTGCAAGACCATTTACAAAATATCCATTTGACATTGTTAATTCATAAAAATCCATTAACATTGAAAGGTTTCGTTCTTCTTTAATATTAAAGTTATTAGTTATTTTACTCATTTATATAGCTCCCATTGTTTATCAAATTATTTTATCTACTATTTCAATACCATTTGTTTGCATTTCCCATAGAGATATAACCTTCATTAAATCACCATCATGTGTTCCGAAATCAAAGGTCTCAACACAATCTGAAGCAACGATAATCCTTTTGCTCAGGTTATTTTGATTGAAATAGGTTTTTAGTGTTGTAGCAAAATGACTTACACAAATATCAACCTCGCAGCCAACAATTATATAGTTCTCAATCTTCTCTTGATTTTGATCAAGCCATAACTTAAATTCAGGTGCATGAAATCCATTTGTACTATTTTTGTGTATCATGGTAGTATTTTTATGAAGGGTGGTCGCCTCTCCCCTAAGCTCTAAAATAAGCTCTGACTCTGATGTATCTTTCAGGCAATGTTTAGCATAATATTTAAACTCCATTGAATTTTCATCATGCTCATCTAAAAAGAATATTTTCTTATACCCATGTGTCTTTTCATTAATAATTACTAAATTATCTATTATTTCTATAACTCTTGGTGATGCTAACTGACCTTTATGAACAAACCCATTTACCATATCTACCACAATTATTGCTGTTTTTTCTTTTTGAAGGTCTGTTAGCTGAAGTATCTTGCCACTTATTTCTTTTTGCATATCCAATATTTTATTTATCATCAATATATTCATATAAATCCACCCTTTCTATTTTTTAATTAGGCTATTTTAGATAATATAAGAATAAAATTTTCATACTTTCGCTTCTTTTTATTATTTTATTCTTTACTAGAGTATAGATTATTTATATACCAATTATAACATAATTGCCAATATTGTTGATAATATACGCAGTTATGCTCTTTCTTACACGCAAAAAAGCGAATCCCTAAGAATTCACTTCTTTTAAGACTTCAAAGTCTTGGTGGATTAATATATGGTAAATGTATCTAATATCTTCTACCATATAATATTCTATATAAACTTAAAGTCTAAGATCTATTCCACTTTTCTTTTCTTTCATTAATATTTCTATTAATTGCACAATTTGTGCGCCTGCCTCCACTGGGGGCATTCCATTCTTGTGTATATTTGATATCACTGTTCTTTGTGATTCTGGCTTTTTAGTACTTGCTTCATATGCCATATAACAGCTCATACTCTCGCTTGTTGCAAGTCCAGGTCTTTCACCTATTAAGATTAATGTGACTTTTGCGTTTAAGGCTTCACTTATTTTATCCATAGTTGCAACTCTAGCATATTTAACAAAAATCGGAGTCCCTATTGTATAGCCTTTAGCTTTTACCCCTTCAACTATCATAGGATATATATCCTTTAAATTTGAAGTTATTGCAGGTGAGCTTAATCCATCTCCAGCAATAATTTGCACGTCTATGTTACCTATACATTTTTCTTTTATATCATCTATAACTTCCTTTGAGAATTTCCTTCCTAAATCTGGTCTAGTTATATATTCTTCTTTATCCTGTGCTAATGTTTGAACTTTGAAAAAACTTAAATCATCAACTATACTCTCATCTACATATGACCAAACTGCATCTATTGCAACTGCGTGATCTGCTCGAAGTCTTAAATAATCATTTGTCCTATATCTTGTACCTGAACGCCCAATACAAATCCTTGCTGGTGTTGATTTTTTTAACATCATACACCCGTTATAATCAATTGGATCTTTCACTGAAACTTTCTTACTTAAATCAATAGTGGATATATCTTCTAAAATAGCTTCTTTCATAAATTACATCCCCCTGTTAAGAAATATTGATGGATCTCCTGCCCTATTTGTCAATATTCCATTTTTCATTATCCCAAGTTCATTAAGTCTCATTTCAAATTCTTTAATTGGTCTTTTGTTAGTTACTTCCCTTAAAGCTGCAATATCATGATAACTTGTAGATTGATACATTAACATTACATCATCTCCACCAGGAACACCCATGAAATAATTACAATTACATTGTGCAAGTAATACCGCTAAATTCTCTAAATCATTTTGATCTGCCTTCATATGATTTGTATAACAAGCATCAACACCCATAGAAAGACCTGTTAATTTTCCCATGAAATGATCCTCAAGTCCTGCACGTATAACTTGTGCTCCATCATAAAGATATTCTGGCCCTATAAATCCTACAACTGTATTAACTAAAAAAGGATTATATTTCTTTGCAAGCCCATAACATCTTGCCTCCATAGTAAGCTGATCTGCTCCATTATGTCCTTCTGAAGATAATTCAGAACCTTGTCCAGTTTCAAAATACATAAAGTTATCTCCTTTAGATGATTTCAATTCTTTCATAGTTGCATAAGCTTCATCTAACAATTTTACATCTATTCCAAATCCTCTATTTGAGATTTCAGAACCTGCTATACTTTGAAACATTATATCCATAGGCGCCCCTCTTTTAATGGCTTCCATTTGAGTTGTAACATGTGCTAAAACACAATTTTGAGTTGGTATTTCAAACTTATTCATAAAATTTTTCAAAGATTTTAATATATTAGAAACACTATCAACTGTATCCAATGCTGGATTAAGTCCAATTAATGCATCTCCCACGCCATAACTAATACCTTCCATAACAGATGCCATTATTCCATCAATATTATCTGTTGGATGGTTAGGTTGAAGTCTTGCTGCAAGAGTTCCAAGGTTTCCAATAGTTGTATTACAGGTTACTATATTTATTATCTTTTTTGCAGCACAGATTAGATCCATATTGCTCATAAGTTTAGTTACTCCAGCTATAACTTCTGAAGTTAATCCATCTCTTATTGCTTTTATCTCTTCTCCACTTGATGATAAGATAAATTCTCTAAAGTCTCCCATAGTCATAGACTTTATCTTATTATATATTTCCTCATTAACTCCATCTTGAATTACTCGAGTAACTTCATCCGTGTCATAATCTACTACTGGATTATTTCTTAAAGCCTCAATAGTTAATTCTGAAAGTACCACCTTTGCAGCTACTCTTTGTTCAGTTGAGCTAGCTATAACTCCTGCAAGTCTATCTCCTGATTTTTCTTCATTTGCTTTTGCAAGAACTTCCTTTACATCTGCAAAATTATATCTATTCCCAAAAAGGGTTGTTCTTAAAATCATAATATGTCACTCCTTCTAACCAATTTCACTATCAAACCCTTCGAATTCTTCAATTTCTTCACTACTTGATTCTTGAATTTTAGAATATACAAAATAATAGATTGTTGCCAAGGTATAAGCCCCTACTACCCAAATCACAGTAGAAATATTTGATATGGTAACTGCAACTAATAATACTAAAGCTATTACAAGTGCTACTGCTGGAACTAATGGGTATGATACTTTAAATGGTCTATTAAGATTTGGCTCTTTATTTCTTAAAATGAATAAAGAAATCATACTTATTATATATAATGCTATAGCTCCAAATGATGATATAACAATAATTATAGCAGTCTGGCCTGATAGAACAAAAATCATTCCGATTAAACTCATTGTAATTATAGAATATACTGGTGCTCCTTTAGAATTTACCTTTGATAAAAACTTAGGTAAATATCCTGCCCTAGACATTGCAAATCCTTGTCTTGAATATCCAATTATTATTCCATGTAAACTTGCTACAAGTCCAAATAATCCAATAAAGCTCATTACTCTAGATAATAACCCTGCTCCAAATATTCCTTCTAATGCTGTAGGCAAAGGTGAATCTGTTGCACTTAAAATACTAGCATCTGAAGTTCCAGCTGTTACAAAAAATGTTCCAAGTGCTAATATAACAAGAGTAACTATTCCTAATATAAAACCTTTAGGTATATCTTTCTTAGGATTTTCACATTCTTCTGCTGACATTGCTCCCCCTTCTACAGCTAAATAAAACCAAATTGCAAAAGGTATTGCACTAAATATTCCACTAAGTCCACCTTTGAAAATTTCTCCACCAAAGATATTACTTAATTCAACATGTGGAGCTCCCACACCTATGAATAAAAGTAAGCCACCAATTGCAACAACAGTAACAACAAGCTCAACCTTAGCTGCTGTTTCTATTCCTAAGCAATTTATAACAACAAATATTCCATATGCAACCAACGCTGCTACTACAGTTGGTACTGATGGTACTAAAAAATTAATATATGCACCTATTGCAAGTGCTATCGCTGGAGTTGCGAATAGAAATTCTACTAAACATGAAAATCCAGCAAAAAAGCCTCCAAACTTTCCAAGCGCACGTGAAGCATATGCTGAAGGTCCTCCTGCATGTGGTATAGCAGTTGAAAGTTCTGCATAACTAAATATAAATGTAGTATAAAAAACTGTAACTATTACGATTGCTACCATAAATCCCACTGGGCTAGTAAATTCTAAAGCATAATTCCAACCACAATACATTCCTGATATAACCATACCTACGATTATTCCCCAAAGTTGTACTGGTTTTAATGTCTTTTTTAATTCATTATTCATTTTCCCCACTCCTCTATTTTTTCATGTGCCAACTTAGCAGTTATATATCAAAGTTTTTATAACTACTGGTATGGCATTACCTATTGGCAATCCTATATCAATATAATCTCCATTTTTTGAAGAGATTTTGTCTATACATATAATTGCTCTTTTCTTTTTTAAATTTAAAGAAATCACTTGTCCTAATGCTTTTGCAAAATCATTTTCTAAAACTACAATTATTGGTCCGTTAATTTTTTCAAAAAGTTTTATTACCTCTCTTGCAATTATTTTTACCTCATCATAACTTGGACTTTTTGGCCCAATAAGTGAAATTGCAACTAGAGCATCTTCATAGATATCAAGCTTTGTTTTTGCTTGAGAATATATCTCTTTAAGATTTTCTTCTTTATCAAAGGGTTTAATTATAGGTATATTTTTAAGTGGTAATATGGATTTATCAAATGCTATTGTGCTTCCACTTATTGTTAACGAATGATTTCCAGCACCAATTACTGTTGCTCTTATTTTCTCTTTTGGAACTAATAAAATTTCCGTATACTTCTCAAATCCCTTACTTATGCATTCTCCTAAAAGTGGTCCCATATCATCATGTTTTAATACATCTTTAAGTTGCATATTTACAGTAGTTTGACCTATATACTCTCCTATTCCACCTGAAAAACTTATGTAATCGACCTTAAACGGTTCAAATTCTTCGCTTATAAATAATCTTTTTGTATCTTCACATAATTCTTTTAAGCAACAAACTTCTAATAAACTCTTCGCTAATCTTTTGCATACAAGCTCTAAATCTTTTAATTCTACCTTTTCACCTAATTTAATGTTGATATCCATATCTTCTATCAGAAATTCAATTCTTTTTGAAATATAAACAACCTTTCCCTCATGATCAAACTTTATAAGCCTTCCTCCAATGTCTAACGCAAAAGTTTGCTCACATTCACCACAGTTAAATATAGCAATATTAGTTGTCCCACCTCCAATATCAAGATTTATTATCTTCCTACTAAATTTCTTTGACATATCACAAGCACCAGAACCATATCCTGCAAGTAATGATTCAAGTTTAGGTCCAGCAGTTGCTACAACAAAATCTCCTAAATACTCTGAAAGATTTTTAGACACTTCACTAGCATTTTCTTTTCTTGCAGTTTCTCCTGTTATAATTACTGCCCCTGTAGATATATCACTTTTTTTCACTTTACTAAGTTTAAGTGCTTCTAGAACAATATCTTTAATCTTTACAAAATTTATAGTCACATCATCTAGAAGTGGAGTAAATATAATAGGACTTTTATATATTATTTCTTTATCTTCAATCACTGTTTCCTCAACCAATGATAGACTTAAAATGTTTTTAATCCTTAGTCTACTAACTATAACTTCAGTTGTTGATGTGCCAATATCAACTCCTATGCTATATACTTCACTTTTCAATATTTAATCTCACCTCTTTTTTACTAAACATCTCATTACAATATAATTATTACTTTGGAAATATTGTCTGCTTTTCTCTTTCATACAAACAAAAAAAGGACAATGAATCAAATTAATATTTGACACCATTGTCCTTTATTATTTCCTATTTATAAAAATATTATATTTTCTCTAGATTAACGAAAAAAGCGTTTAAAGAATTAAATTCTTTAAACACCCTTGTTTAAACTTATATTCGAACTATAATGCTTTTTTTAGATTTTGTCAAGATTTGAAAATTAATTTCCAAAAAACATCCATTGATAATTTATATATATGAAACCTCTTGGAAATTTGTTCAATATTTTTTTATATTTGTCAGCTTCTATCGCATTTGCCTTCTGTGTAATTAAAAAAAATTTTTTATTTCTCACCCAAACTTACTATATATGTCAATTTTGCATATATAATATATGAAAGAGGTGTTTTTGTGAATTATAATGAAATCGAAGATCTAGTTTTGCGGTCCAAAGACGGAAGTAAAATAGCAAAAGAACATTTAGTAAAGGAATTTATGCCCTTAATAATAAATCTTTCAAATAAAACCTTTATTCATGGATATGAATTTGATGATTTACGGAATGAATGTTATGAAACTTTATTTAAATGTTTAACATACTATAATAAAGACACTCATAGATTTGTTGCGTATGCTACTAATGCCATAAAGAATACAGTATATTTTCTGGTAAGGAAATCTCTAAAAAAAGCCTCTACTGATGGAGCTAAGACTCTTATCTATACAGATATTTTAGAAAACAGCCTTACTTGCAATATAAAAGGCATTGACGATACTTTAATTTCTAATGATAACTCTGAAAATTTAGAGTTTGCTATTAGTTCTTTATCTAATGAAGAAAAGGATATAATAAATTTTGTTATTGCCTCTAAAAATTCTATTAAGGACTATGCAAAATCAAGAAAAATAAACTACTCAACTGCAGTTAACAAGAAGAACCTAGCTCTAAATAAACTTAAGAAGAATATGTTCTTAAGTTAAATTATATATAGTTCTATAAAAATCACCTCCTATACATATATTTAATATGTATAGGAGGTGATTTTTATGGTGTTTAATAGAAAACTATCTTAAACTTTCAATAGCATTTTTCGCCCAGTTAGAATCAGTAAAAATCGCCCTACCTACACTAATAAGGTCAGCTTTACCATTTGCTAACAATTCTTCTGCAGCTTTAGTTGTTACTATACCAGCGTGGCTCAATCTAAGGATATTCTAAATCATATTCAATTATTAGTTATTCCATGATATTATCTTTAAATCAGGCCATTTTGAAAGCCATTTTACTACCTTTTTATTATATATATCTTCCGTTATTCTTGTCTTATTTGCTCGTACTGTTTTTCCAAATAAATCATTCAATCCAAATGGTGCATAAACCTTAAACTCATTATTCAAACCTATTCTAATGCCTATTGCTGTAGCTGTTGTCGGCCATGTATTAATAGCAGATTCTAGATTTATATAAGGATCTATTGGATATCCAAAATGTCCTTCATACCATAAATGTACTCTTGCTTGATTTTTTACATCAACTTTAATCTTTAGATCAGAATAAAGTTCTTCCGCAGCTCTAATAACTTTATCTTCTTCTGAAGATTCTAAGCTACTATTATCAAAGTAAAAAAAGTCAATATCACTAATCCCATAGTCTAATGGCTTATTAGATAGATAATTCCAAACAGTTTGTGCAATGCATCCAGCACCTATGTAGTAGTTTTCAATATTCAATGAGTTGGTTCTTACCAGCACTTCATTTAAAATTTTATTTGAAAGGATAATATCTTCTAATACTTTTAGTTGTATGTTTAAATCCAAATTATAACCACTCAATAGATTCATAAAATATCCTCCTATTATCGTGTAGTTGCCTAGCAGTATATTAATATGACGTTGCTATCATCTCACAACTTTCGATTCTAAATTACCGTGTTCCTGCAATTCAATATTTATAAAAGAACTTATCATTTCACGATAGATTCCTTCTACAATATCAGGGCTTACATTAGATTCTTCTGCTAATTTACGTACTTTGGCAATAACCATTTCTACACGTTGTGGTGCTTTTACGTCTTCAGCATCTTTTTTAAAATTAGCTGCTTGTTTAACATAGGAACTTCTCTCAGAAATTAATTTTACTATTTCATTGTCAATTCTATCTATGTTTTCTCTTACCTCATTTAAATCTTTACAATTAATCATTTTATCCCCCTTAATTACTACCTAATTTCCTACTCTTATGAATTACCTAAATAGATTAAATCATAAAGTTAACTTTAGTATTTATATAACGTCCACGCCTTTTAGTTGATTTACCATATTCAATAGCCTTCGCTGGGCATCTACTAATGCCGGCTAGGCAGTGGGCACATTTTTCTTGTGTCCATTTTGGCTTTTCATCATTCATTTCAATAACCTTAGATGGACAGATCCTTTCACATAAACTACATCCTATACATTTATCTGTAACATAGAATTTTTTAGTCTTACAACTTAATTTGTACATTGGATATACTAATGGTGTCATGATACTTGGCAAAAAGCCCTTATTAGTGGAATAATTACCCCTATCCGCTCTTTTTAAATGCTGAATTATTTCTTCAACCTTTATTTTAGAGTTACTCAAAAGTTTCTGCTGTTTTCTCTCACTTGGAATATCAGACATTAAAACATAATTATTAGGCATAACAACAGAAAAAATACTAGGAAAACAAATCCAACCTTTTCATCTTTCTCTAATTCATAACAAAATCTGTTATTATTAAAAGCGTGTGCTATATTTATCAATTCTTTACCTTGATCTTCATGTAACTTTTTTGATATATATAATGAATTACCAGTGGCTGAAAAATAAAATATCATAAAAACTTTTCCCTCATTTTTATTTATTAATCTTTTGCGAATTATTATTTTGCTACTCTTTTCCTGCCACAAACTTTAAAATCTCATCAAAACTATTAAGACTATAATCATATTCTTCAACTTCTCCAAAACCATAACTTGCATAAATAAAAGGTATGCCAGAAAATCTTGCTGCTTTTAAATCCCCTGCAGTATCACCAACATATATTGGATTAATTAAATTATTTCTCTGTATTATTAGGTTTATATTTTCACCTTTAGTTAATCCTGTTCTTCCTGAACTTTCATAGTCTACAAAATATTCATCTAATCTATGTGATTTATAAAATGCCTCTATATATCCACACTGGCAGTTACTAACAATAAATAACTTATATTTTTCAGCCAATTCCTTTAAAGTATCCTCTAACTTATCATATAGAATTGCGCCATATTTTTCTAAATAATTACATTCATTTTCATAACAATCTTCAATTATTTCAAGTCTATTTTCTTCTTCTAGATATGGAAAAAACTTTAAAGCAACATCCTGCATTACAAGCCCCATAATACTTTTCATATCATCAACTGTTAATTTATTTTTCACCTCATCATATTTACTTATAGTTTCATTCCATAAATCTATAATACTCTCTGTTGGGTCCCACATAGTTCCATCTAAATCAAAAATAATACTGTCTATTATCATAAGTCCTCCCTTTCCTATCAAAAGAAATATAAGTTACTTAAATAAGCAATCCTTTACAACCTGAATTGTTATGTTTTTAAATAACAAATTAGTACTACAAATATTATAGCATATTCATTTGTTTTACCTCCACAGGTACTATAAATAATAAAAAAACAATCAAATAAAACATTTGATTGTTTTCTAGATATTATAATAATTTTAGAAGTTCTGTATTTTTTAATAATTCACCCAATTGTATATCCTTTAATGAAATTTTATCAATCCCAAGACATGTCTTCGCTGCATTTGTTAAAACACGGATATCATACTGACTTGGATATACAGGATCTACTTGTTTTCCTAAATCCATTAATCCATATACAGCCGTCATTGCAGTTCTTACCGAATATTCTACTGTAAATACGCAATCTTCAGGCACTTCTGTATATTGTCCTAAAAAGCCAAAATTCTTACTTCCTTTTGGAATCACATTAGGTCTGTCCTCTGCTATACGAGGCATAAATTGTGAAGTAATATACGGCATCATGCTAGGAATTACATTTACTGTATGTGAAAGAATTTCAGAAATTTTGTCCTTTAGTCCCATATGATAAAGAAGTTCCTCAAACATCTCACGACCTGTACAATCTGATAATGTCTTGTCCACATAATCACCTGGAGTATCCAGCTTTAATGCATATGCCCAAAGTACCTTTACGTTATCAGGCTGATTAATAAAATGCGGATGTTTTGGTACAACCCAACTCATAAACCAGCTTGAATCCTTTATAGTAACAAGTCCACCTATACCAGGCTTATCACCTGTAAGATTATAAATATAAGGGAAAACAATATCATCATCTTTTAATGTCACAGTAAATGATAACCATTTTGACTTATCAATATCACCACAGAATTTTTCTGGATGACCAAAGTCTGTGGATTTCTTAGCTAGTTTTTCCCATACGCTAAAGCATCCTTTATCCTCTGACCTATTTAAAATAGCAGGATTCTCAATGTCACCTCTTGTTGTATTCTCTGTCATAGAACCATTTGTAAATAATACGATATCATCTTTCTTTACACTAATGATTTCATTTTTTCTCTCTTTAGTATAGTGAATTGCTGTAGCTCTCTTTTCATTATTTGAAAAGTCAAAATCAATATCTGAAACCTTGCATCCGTTATCGAAGCATACATCTTGTTCCTTAAGCCATGTAATAAGTGGGAGAATTAACGAATCATATTGGTTGTACTCAGTATGAAGTATACCCTTTAATTTATTCATACCACCAATTAAATGCATGAATCTTTCCATATAACGTTTAACTTCAACTACACTATGCCATTTTTCAAAAGCAAACATTGATGCCCAAAAATACCAAAAGTTTGTTTCAAAGAAGCTAGGATCAAAAAATTGTTCTATTGTAGTTGCTTCAAGTGCGCCCTCTGTTAACATATGAAGTTTTGCAAGTTCCATTGCATTCTTCTTTGATAATCCAAAACTTGAGAAATCAGCCTTTTCTCCTTGATTCTGTACTAATCTACAATGGGATTCAATTGGTTCTTCTAAGTTAAGCTCACGAAATTCATCTAATACGCTTCTATTTTTATCATTCAAAGATGGAATGAAACTATACAGCTCCATAAAGCATTCAAAATGCTCCTCAATTTCTCTTCCTCCTCTTGCTGTATACCCGTCTTCAGGCATTCCAGATCCATCCATTGATCCTCCAAGAATATCAAGTTGTTCGATTATATGAATATTCTTTCCAGACATGTGCGCATCCCTGATTGAAAATGCTGCAGCAGATAATGATCCTATTCCGCCTCCAATTAGATACGCTTTTCTTTTATCAATATTCTTTAGTGCAATTGGATTTATTCTTTGATAGTTATTCATAAAATACCCTTCCTTTCTTTAAACAAATAATATGTTGTTGTTTGTTATACTTACTTTACTTTTTATCAAAATACTATTCAATGAACAAAAAAAAGCATCTGTGAAAATTTTTCACAGATGCTATAAAGTGTGTAATTTATTTATTATTAACTTCCATAATCCTTAGTATGGTACCATCCAACATTCTCTCAATCCTATCGGCAATATCTTCTTTTTCTTCTTTTAAACCATTCTTTATCCAACCTAAAAACTCTCCTGTTATTGCTGATGAAAAAAATACTGCGACTTCCTTCTTTATTTTTTCATCAACATTCATCTCTGGGGTCATATCCGTTATAACACCTTCTAGTACTTTATTAAATGTTTTGCATAAAAATATTTCAAGATGTTCACGTCCTAATGATTTATAGGTATTAATACAAATTGCTTTATTATCTAATGTATATTGAAGTGCAATAAACAACCCATTCTTCCAATTTGATAAGCTACAATGTTCATCAATAACTTCATTTTCAAATATCCATCCAAGTAATTCATAAATATCATGAAAATGATTATAAAACGTATGTCTTGTAACTCCACATGTATCAGTAACCATCTTTACAGATATTTTATTTATTGAATTTTGTTTCATCAGTAGCTTTAAAGAAGCAGCTAAAGCATTTTCAGTAACACAGGATTTAGACATAAAATCACCTCAAATCTATTATCTATTATCATACCATTTCTTTTTCTCTATTCTACAAATTCGTATAATAAAATATATTGGTGTACCTAATATAATAAACAGCAGTACAGGCATAGAATAAGCTGACAAAGATTGTGAAGTTGCAGTGTAATAAGTTGTGTAAAAAAACATTCCTATAACTTCAACTTTTATAAGAATTAGTAAGTTCCTTGTATATCTATATACTACTTCTTTGTTTGAGTCTGTTACTCTAACAGGTACATTCCAAGTCTTTGGAAAAAAAGACGCAATAGTAATGGTTGCATAGAGTAAAATAGAAATAATTGGTGCTATAATGATTTCAATTTTATCGCCCCATCTATTAGGTTCCCCCATGGCATTGTAATGTGCCGGTATTTGATCAGGAAGTTTATTCCACTGGGTACAAATAAAAATAATCATCCATATTATAAGTAGCAAAGCTATTATTTCTAAAGCAATTTGAAACTTTGTATATTTCAATTTCATTATAAAAATTTCCCCCTTATATATTCTTTGCATCTACGTACATTTTCCATAGGCCTCCACAACTTATGAAGGCTATTAACAAAACTAGGTAGGGATATATTGTAAAACCTTTTATAATACTAATAATTATGTTGAATACCAAACACAGAACAGTAAGCAAACTTGCTATGATTGCAGATACTTTAAAAATTTTACTTCTATCATTCATTACTATTCCTCCTTAAAAATAATAATCTACCTTTGCCACTTAGTTTATGAATATTGTGACTAACTACGGGATAATCATTATATATATTTGCCCTGCCACAACAAATGGTTGATACTTAACACTTTTTAATTATGTCCTCTGGTTTAAGCTCCACCCAATAATTACAATGTGGTTCTATAATAATTTGAAATATTCCTTGATAAAACCAAGCCAAATCATATAGCCTACACTTTGTTATATCTCTATTATTCCCATTAAATTTTTGTGCGTGTTCACCCGTTAAAAAAACCTTTATTGACTCATACTCTATATCATTTTCTTTTCTTTTTATAGTTTCAACTCCAAAGGAATCCCCTTTTTGAAATGTTATCATCTTTCCGATAAAATATATTTCTTTATTAGCCATTAGTTTTGAAGTTTCATATTTCTCAATTTTATTACATATACAAGCATACATAATACAAAAACTATCAACCAAATCTTTTAATGGTTGTAAGTCTTTATGTGTTATATATAAAGATATTGGGACTAATCCATCAATAATAAGCCCTTTTACATTTTCATTCTGAATAACATAATCTAATGCTTTGCCTAACCTATCAGTATAATGAGTGATTTTTTTATTTTCTATTTCATCTTTATGTTCAAGCATCCATTTATTTAAACTATCATTTGTTATGAAAATATGAACATTCCCATCCATTGTTAAATTGTTATTTGATAACAAAATAGCACCATTATTATCTATGTGTTCAAATAATTGCAATTGCTCCAACGTTGTATTTGATACCATTATTTTAATCCCCTTTAATTCATATGAAAATTAACATATATGTAACAATCATAAATTTATAACGCCCTGCTAGTATTACTCAATCTAAGAAGATTGTGAAGTAACTCAACTTCACATTATGCTTATTTTATCCATCGTATTAATATACTATTAAACCAATAAAAGTAAATTCCGTATAATAGTCCTACGATTGTAAGGACTATCAACAAAATTGAGTTGTTTAATAAGCCTAAAGTTAATGATTGTTCAAAATTTATAATCATTACTAATAATCCAACAGCTAAGCCTCCAAAACTAAAAAACATTAAATTTTTTATAAAAAGTTTATTAGCTGAACAAAATAATTTGGGCAGAAATATTTTTAGATATAAAAATTGGATACCATCAAGAAAACCAGTTAAAAGAACAAGCCAAAGAAACCCAATTGGTGGTGGTTTATCTGCACCTAAAAGAAATATTATTGTCCACCCGAAGAAAAATGAAAACTCATTTATATACATAATTTTTTTGTATAAACCCTTATCCATTAAAACGCTTCTCCTTAAATCCTTTATCGGACTAATATAAGTAATTTTTACTTTGCATTCCCTTATAATTGTGTATTCATACTCAACTTTTTTATACTTATGCTTTCATATTTAATGATTTATTTTCAAGCATTAACCATATACAGAATATACTTTCAATTACTACCATAACTATTGAAACTACAACAGCATTAAATATAATACCAATAGTTATTGCAGTAAAAGATATAAGTATAGACATTACCGAATATGCTTTTGATTTATATAACCATCCGAAAGGTAGTAAGTGTGCTCCGAAGATAATTGCCAAAACCATTACCATTTTATCTGGCACTGTGGGATATATCCACATAGCAATTAATAGATATAGAAATTGATTACAGGAGAATAAAATTCCCAACTTATTTAAAGGATTATCATTTGTTGAAAACTCTGCTTTTATTATCTTTGAAATCATATATGCAATCGGCGGAAGAGGTGCTGTAAAACAAAATGTTAATAAATTTTTCGTTAGAATATCTTCTGTTGGCAGTAATGATATAACAAGCACTGCACACCAAATAATTACAGATGCAATAATAAAATGTATTCCCTTTTTTCCTCTTTTTGCAATATCAATTCTTAATTCATCTAAATTCATTTCTTTTTCCCCCGTTCAAAATAATATCTATCTTTTTCTCCATCTCTTTATTTCTATTAACAAAACTTTTAAAGGTCTACATTTAATCAAGCACAAATGACTTTTTCTTTCCTTTTTTATTCTTAGGGAATTCACGAATACGGCTTATATAGTCAATATTTACTATTTCACAAGAATCCTCTGTTCTTACACTAATCCAGTTATCTTCTAAAGATTCAATTACTCCTGTAAGTTGAGTTTGAAATGTATAAATCAGACACTCTTTTCCAATAAAATTGTTAATTATCTTATTCATTTCTATTCGTCCTTCTTTCGTATTTTTTATTTTTCTAATTATATATTTTTGCCATTCCTTTTTCTTTCCTCCGAATACCACATAATATATTAACAGTGGCATAAATAAAGAAACCCAAATTGCTGGATTCACTTGTACTCACCTCCGATTTCTCATTAGCTTCTATTTGTATATTATACATTAATTAGCACATAATATTAATGATCTTGTCTAAAATTAGTTATCTCATATGTGCTATATTCACTTTCAAAATTATAGCCTAATTTTTTAGCCAAAGCTGCAGATTCTTTATTTGCAGAATCCCAGCTAGGATAAATATTTTTCTTCAGACATTCAAGAATTAGTTTTGAAGCACATGCAAGAGCGAGACCTTTTCTGCGATATTCCTCTTTTGTGTCTATTTCAATTTCTATTCCTTCATTATATACCGTATAAGATGACGCCCCACAAACAATATCTGAATTATGTGTTATAACAAATCCAAGTCCTATTTTTTTATATTCATTATAACTTGAAAATTGAGAACATAAATCCTTTGACCATTGTTCCCTTTTAACATTATTAAATATTTTTTCATCTACCCTTTGGATTTTATATTCTACCGAAAGTTTCTTAATATATGACTGTAATCTTTCTGTGTTAAATATTCTAGATTCCTTTTTAAATGCATAACGCATAAATTTGTGGTAGTTATCTTTATATTCCTGTTCAATCAAAGTTCCCCATTCATCACTACCAGGAACCATTAAGATACACGGTGCGCGGTAGTAATCGGGAATATTTTTCACCAAATCTAAACTTGGAATACCATCAAAAAAGCAGAAATCACCTACAATAATCTGTGCCGACTTTGGATTCTTAACATCATCAGTCCAAGCAGTTCCCATATACCCTTGCAAACATGACCATATCATTGTTTCATTCCAATTATCAAAAATCGGATTAATTCTATACATATCTTCTTTAGATAAACAGTACATTGGAACACTCTCCCCTTTTATATTTTCAAAACCAATGTTTTGCATTATAGATTGGTTTTATTTGCGCTTGTTTAGGCAAATTTTCTTTTAGAATAGTAATAACTTTATCGTAATCATCTTTTTTAAAATGGAATGTTTGCTCCATAAAGCCACCTTCTAATGTAACCTTTATATCCTTTGACTTAATTATCACAACTTTTTCAATTTCATTCCATAATATAATGGGTTGATATCTATACATTGATCTGAAACCTTTTGAATTAATCCCTTGTTTAATTAATATGCTAATAAACATAAAAATACCTAATACACCTGTTACATAATGAATCCAAGTATTCGCATAGAAATATATAATACAAATGAAAATAATCACACTAAACAATGCAGTAATAATTTCCGGATAAGTTTTTCTTGTTGGCATTATTAATGCTTTCCTATATATTATGTGCTTTATAATAATTACAATAAAAGATAATGGAATAATAATATTAATAAAACTCATTAAAATTCCCTCCTTAACAAGTAATTTTAGTTGTTAATATCTAATATATTTCTATCAAACTCTTTAAAATCACTAATCACGCAGTCTACGCCTTTCAGTTTTTTTAAATTCTCATGTTTATCTTTAGGTCCGATAGCAATAATTTTACCAATATTAGCTCTATAGGCTGATTCTATTCCAGAAACTGCATCTTCAACTACAATACAATCTTCTGGCTTAATACCTATTTTAGCTGCAGCTTTCAAATAAATATCAGGTTCTGGTTTACCTAAAAATGAACCATCATCAAAAACTATTTTATCTAAGTCAAACCATTTATTAAGATTTAAAGTTTCCATATAAAATAATAAATTTGTTTTCCCTGATGCAGTAGCTATGGTAAAAGGTATTTGTTTTTTCTTTAAATAATCTAAAAATTCAATAACACCAGGTGCTAACTTAAAGTTTGCTTTGTCCTTTATACACATTTCTCTATAAATTTGCTCTTTCTCCTCACCTAACGTGAATAGCTTTTCATCATCTATTGAGCTACCTAATAAATACTCTATTAATGATTTGTTTGTTCTTCCATGCATTACTTTTTCTACTTCTTCCTCATTTAAAGAATTTCCACGTAATTTTTTCGAAAAAATTCTCCATGCTTCTTCATGTTTATCTGAATCAAAAAATAAAGTCCCATTAAAATCAAAAATTATACCTGAATATTTCATAATCAAACCTACCTTTATGTATTTAAATATATTTAACTATTTTATTATAAGATTTATCTCTCTACGCTACTATAATTCAGTAGTTCTTGGTAATACTTTACCATTATGAATAAATTCTAACAACTATACTGATATTATGCAAATATCCTGCCATTTTCGATTGAGTCAAGTAAAAGTGGGCAACTATTTTATTATCCATTATTTTACAGTATATATTTATAACTTCCCTTAAGCATTTTTACTCTTAATTGTAACTAATATCTCCAAATCCTTTTAATCCACATA
>NZ_PVXQ01000024.1 GCF_002995745.1 Clostridium vincentii
ACCATAATAAGCCCAAGACTAACTAATGACTGGTTGCTAACCTTTATCATGCAGGATTTCCACCTGCTATATAGTGATAATAAAAACATTGCTTTTATTATCTTTTACGCCCTTGCTTGGCGTACCCAGGGGTCCTAGTGAGAGGCTTGCCTTGAGCTTGCTCAGCAGAAAAAAAACTCCACTAAACATACATTTAGTGAAGTGGCTTGTACTTGCATTTTTCAGCTGACTGTCACCCTTGCGGAAGACTGGACTGAAAGGACTCCGCTTGCTATAAACTTAGTTAAGCATACTCTTTTTTATCTCTAGTACTTTTTCTACCGATAGACCTGTTCCTCTAGCTACTATTTCTTCATTTACTCCTAGTTGTAAAAAACTTATAGCATCTTCTATCTTTCCTTCTAGCTTTCCTTTTTCTCTCCCCTTTTCCTCAGCAGATTTTATCCTAGTCAATTGGTCGCTGATTTCTGCTTGCCTAGATTCATATAATATTCTAGCTTTTTCATCTTTACTAATTATTTGTAGTAAGTCATAAGCTTTCTTTATATCCTTATTCTTTTCTGCTAACATTTCTATCACTCCTTTCGATTTTGCATCTAGGAATTCCATCCATTGAACTATTGGATCATTTTCATCTCTTTCAATATCTTTATCGAATAGCTTCGGTATTTCTAAGAAGTGCACCTCAAGTATATCAGTCAATCTATATCCGCTTTCATCTTCTGTAAGATGATAACTAGAGTACAACTTCTTTATTGGCGTACATTTGAAATCTTCAATATTTATGGTTACACATTTCTTTAGTTTATCATATGTATCTCCTGGCTTTATTTGACTTGTGTACATCTTACTCCAATAAAACATGGTTCGTTCTGCCATGTACTCTGTTGGTAGTATTTGTATTTCAACATCTATTTGCTTTCCTAGCTTAGTTCTTACCCTTACATCTAATATTCCTTTTCTATCCTCTTTGAATTCTTTTATCAATTCATTATTTATTATTTCTATTCCATCAAACTCTTCCTCTGAAATAACTAATATATCGCTTAGTAGTGCTATTAATAGATCTTTATGCTTTTCATTTCCAAATATATACTTGAAAACAAAATCATATTTAGGGGACATTATAAAATTATCATCTATTATGTTTCCTTTTTTCTTACGCATTACTATCACATCCTCTATATTTACCTTTGACTGTTATCCTTAATTATATTCATATCTCTATACCTTTATTTTATCAGAAAATTAGATTTTGTTCCACATATACCTAAACCAAAAAAAACTTCACTAAATTTATTATTTAGTGAAGTTCTTATTCTTTTTGTAATTACCCTCGGGGGATATTGCGAGAGGCTTGCCTTGAGCTTGCCTTTTTATTTAATTCCTTATATATACTAAACTCAAAAACCATCTTTCTATGTTTTTTATAGTTTACAAATAGCTTGAAACGGTTAATTTTAATGACTTCGCAAAAATTGTATTTAGTGAAGTGATTGTACTTGGAAATTTCAAGGTTACATTTTCGTCTAGATTCGCTATTTTTCAAGAGAGGCCAGTCACCCTTGTAGATGACTGAAAGAAGTACTCCCTACTTTATAATATGCAAGTTCTTCTTTAATTTAAATAAATCTTCTTCTGTTTGATGCTCTTTATGTTTAAGAAAATCTACATCATCCGATATTTTATCAATTTTCATATTAGTTCCGGTTATCTCTTCTGTTATTTTAGCTGTATGTTTATGAACGGACCCTAATTTTTTTTCAATTCTAACTTGACCTTCTTTAAGATCTTTTAATTCATTAAGTATTTGTTGTAGTATTTCATTCATATCAATACCTCCATTACATTACTGTCATTATATCATATAGAATATTTTTTATGAATGCCTTTACTAGAAAAAAACACTTCACTAAATCTACATTTAGTGAAGTTCTTGGATTAGCTATTTCTTTACTTATTTTTGAATTTTATTAATATTTTGTTAATAGCCTCCGGAGAATATTTCGAAAGGCTTGTAATTTATACGTTGACTTGGTGGAGCTTGTTAATTATCTTTTGCCTGTTTGTATATTTCATCAATGTTCATATCTTTATAAATTTCTTGTTGTATGCTTAAATAATCCTCACTTCCGTTATTTTCTACTTGTCGTATAAACCTTATAAATCCAGAATACCCCAATTCTTTTATTAATACACTAGAGCCTTTTTCAATTATTTCCTTATCATTATATTTACTTTTTTCATTCAATAACATCTATACTCATCTCCCCTCTAACAAAATCTATAGGATTCATTAATTTTATTTTACCAATTACCTCTTCTAACCTTACATTGTTTTTTATCACGGTTTTTATAAATTTATCATCACATGTTATAAAATAGTCACACTTAAAATATACTGCACAAGCTAAGTGAAGTGCATCTTTAGGTTTTGTATTAGAACTAGCCATTATAAATTTACCTATTTTTAATATTTCATCATTTGGTTCAATATTGATTTTACATATGCTTGAAATAGTCTTTATAGAACTTCTTCTATATGAAAATGGATTTTTATTATTCTCATCATCTAGCATAAAGGACCAACACAACTGATATTGTTCCTTTTCTATCAATTCAAAAATAATATCAATTGCCATTGTTTCAAACTTAATTCTAAGTTGTGATTGATCATCAAAAACTCTGTTATAAATATTCATATCTAAATAAATATGCATTTATCTTATATCTCCATTCTTATTGTTTTCATTTTAATATTATATAGTATTACCTAATATAATAGTATTATATCATCTTTTTTATTTTTAAACATCTTTTCATAAAAACTACAAAACTTCTATCACTCCATTTTGTAGTCGTTTATATTGAATATCTCTTTACTAATGCGTTTTATTATTTTAAGTATAGATGATTCACTAATTTCTAATCAGAAATGAAAAACTTCACTAAAACTATATTTAGTGAAGTTCTTATTGTCTTTGTAATTACCCCCGGGGTATATTGCGAGAGGCTTGCCTTGAGCTTGCTACCTACGGTTCCCACGGGCTGTTATGTGAAAAGCGGCCCCTGGGTAACTTTCTCTTTTCTTGTTCGTCACATTCTTCAACTCCCTTTATATGATTTTTAACATAAACAATTAAATCTAATCAAAAAAACACCAAATAAATAGTTAAACTATTTACTTGGTGTTTTTTTGTAATGAACCCTTCGGGGGGCTATTGCGAAAGGCTTGCTTTGAACTTGCTAATTAGATAGTTTTTTCCTTAATTCATCTATTACCGTGTTTTCCAACTTAGTATATCTTTTTATTTTTTCATTTTGCTCCCCATCTAATATCATTGTTTTAGCCATTTCAATAGCTTTTTTTATTTCGCCTTCTTCTCTTCCTTCTTCTCTTCCTTCTTCTCTTCCTTCTTCTCTTCCTTCTTCTCTTCCTTCTTCCTTGTAATGCAACTTTCTAATCTCGTCTATACTCAATTTAAATGCACCTCCACTTGCCTTTTTATATTCTTCATATTTATTTTCTAACTCCTGATCCTGAATTAAAAATAAGTATTCCAAAAAATCTACTAATGCCCTTATCTGATCATTATTTTTAACTTTATCATAACTTTTTAATTCTTCTGCTAATTTTATTTTTGCCTCATATATGTCTTCATCTCTTACACCTGTTTCTAATAAACTTTTTGCCATCTTAAAGACTATTTTTAATGGGTTGTTATCATTAATTTTTTCAAGTTTTATTTTTTCTACATCAATAGTTTTATAATTATATGTTAATATTTCGCTTTCTATCTCTGGTAATTTATATACATATCTTTTATCTTTTCCTCGCTCACCTTTATAAGTATATATTGCTGCAGCTACTATTTCTGACTTATCTTTATTTTTATATCTAAATTTATCCCATATCCTATAAAAGTATCTGAACATTCTTTCTCCGAAAACTTCATGTTCGCTGCTATAGCTTTGTACTTCTACATGTATGAATAGTATCTTGCTTTTTTTATCTTTTAATCTCACTTTTATTATTTTATCAGATATTACTTTTTCACTACTATCTCTATCAAATATATCTTTTTGTATTTCTTGTAAATCTTTATCTAATGACTCCGTTCCTAACTCCCAATCTACATTATTAAATATCTCTGGAAAAAGCAATTCTACTATTTCTACTTCAAATGCTTCCAAAATTGATTTCCATGCTGCATCAAAATCATGTTTCTTTGCCAAATTTACTCACTTCCTTGTAATTCTACAATTCTTTATTTGTTTAATTAATTTTATTATATCACATTGATTTTCCCTTTACACTACTCTAACTAAAACCATAAAATTTCTATAACTCCATTTATTAGTCGTTTCTATTGAGTATCTCTTTTTTAAACATTTTATTTTTTTAAGTATAGACAATTCATAAATTTCTAATCAAAAATGAAAAACTTCACTAAACCTATAATTTAGTGAAGTGCTAAGATTCGAATCATCTTTGTAATATCCCCCGGGGACTATTGCGAGAGGCTTGCCTTGAGCTTATGAGAATGCTTGTACTTTGGCGCTTTTAGCGCCTTATTAATTGCATACCTTCTATATCTTTCATATATTTGATAATAAGCTAGATAGAAAAATGTTACTCCTATTAAAACTCCTCCGAAATCTATTAAAACATCTCCAACTGAAGAGGTCCTATTTGCTATAAAAGATTGGTGATACTCATCAATTACAGCATAGAGCAAACAAATAAATAGGATATAAATTATTGAATTCTTGCCTTTTTTATTAAAGGCAAATAATATGCCACTTACAAAAAATGCTAGTACAATATAAATAAATGCATGAGCACTTTTTCTAACTATATAGTCTAATTCTTTTTCTCTCACTTTCTGCGCCTTAATAGTATCTTCCTGTATTAATTTACTTTCAATAAAATTGACTATTTTATTACTTTTTGCATGGGATGTTTCTCTATTATTACTTGACATATAAAATATAAATCCCATCCATATTATGCATGAAAATATAATGATTTTCTTCAATTTATCAGCCCCTTGTTATCATTGACGTAAATGACCCCCGGGGGGCATGACACCATTGTTTAATTATACCATATTGATTTTCCCTTTACACTACTCTAATTCCACATGTTTATTAAGATAAAAAACTCCACTAAACCTATAATTTAGTGAAGTGCTAAGATTCGAATCATCTTTGTAATATCCCCCGGGGACTATTGCGAGAGGCTTGCCTTGAGCTTGCTTTCACAGTTACCGTTCTGGGGTGCTCAGCGACCCACTTGCTAATTTTATTAACTTTTTGTGCCCAAAATATTGACCTAAGTACAATTCTTTCTTAAACATATATATAAATAAGTTGTACTAAAATCACACTTTTATATCTGCCTTTAAAACAACTTATTCCTTTTATATTTAATTATAATTTCTTTTACACATTAACTAGGTCATAAATGTCTACATCTCTATTGTTGTTTATATCTTCTTAAGATTATTGCACGCCTAAGATGCACCTTTTCCAATAGTGTTAATTTATAAATTGGCATAAAAATTTTTTTTGTTTTATACATTTTCAAGTGTTGGAGCTGGTATCATTAAAATATCAAACTTGCTTATAGACCTATTACTCCATTCTTACTAAAAGTTACAAGGTCTCCAACACATCCACTTTAGTAGTTATTCAGTGGCTAGTTTTTTTAAGGTTTTGAAATAGATTGTCCACTAGCCAATGACAGTCACTTTATTTACTTCCGTCTTGGTCGCCATATAAGTCTATTGTTAATCTACCTTCCTCCTAGGGAAAGTCTGTTTAACACCTTTGATTTTTTTATGATGTTTATAATTTGAATACTAACTATAGTAATTATTAAACTCATAATAAAGCATATTATAGTATAGATTGCTTCATTTAGAGATTCAAAAATATTTATTTTAACTAGTAGATAATTTGATATGTATATATTTAATATATAAATACCTAAAGATTCAACCCCTATATTCCTGATAACATCAAGTTTCTCGCTATTATATCTATCATATATTATACCCACTACCCATATAACTATTATTGATCCTAATAAACCAATTACCCATCTGTATATATCTATTCCAATAGTATTAAATACGTTTTTAGAATTATAAAAGGACAATCCAGTTGTATAAATATACTTATTTTTGTCCCAAAACAGCATCATTATTATATATGTAGCTGAAATAATCTTAATGTTATATGATTTAATATCAATTTTATGTTTATTCGCATAATATCCGATTGCGAAATATGGGTACATGAAACCATATAAATCTTTACTTAACATATTCGGAAGTAGCATTAACCCTAATACCACCACTACATGAAATAAAATATTATCCTTGAATAATTTATTTCCTATAATTAAACCAATTGAACTATAGAATACAGCCCACAAAAACCAAAGTGAACTTAATACTTGTAATATGAAGCTTTTTACTGTAAAAGCTTCCCCATTAAATATTACCATTAGAACTTTGGTTAATAACGCCCAAAATAGAATAGGAACTACTATCGTCTGTATTTTGCGAATTATCAATGTTTTTGAACTGTATTTATTAATACTAAAGAAAAATAAATAACCACTAATAATGGCATGTGAAAACTATAAATAATTGAAAACACTGGGTTTTCATAAAATAAGCCTGTCATATAGGTACTACCTTTTGATACTTGAATACTATGACCTATTATAACTAATATTATGGCTATGCCTTTAATGACATCAATTTTTTTATCTCTTGTACCTTTATTTTCATTCACCAAAAAACACCCTCTTCTTAAAGTACCTATACGGCTTCTTTATTTCTACCATTGCATGTCAATCCACTCATCTTCTGTTTGGTCTTTTTCACTAGGAATGGTGCAAATTTGTTTGATTTTTGCTAATAGTTTTGATATTTTTTTGAGCATTTATTTCATTCCCCTTTTAACATTTATACAATATCTATATATTAGCATATATTTTTACATCTTCCCATGTATTAAACTAGTATTTCTTTAGCACTCTGCTTAACTAATGAAATTATCTTTGCATGACCTACTCCATTTGGATGAACATCATAACTTACATTTCCTAATGTATCTGTATTAGTATAATAATCTTGATTAATTACATCATTTGTATTAAAAGCATTGTATAAATCTATTATGGTAACTCCTGTTAAAGTTTTAATATAGTCACTAACATCCTTTTGTGTTGGTACTGTACATATATATAATTCAATACCCTTATTGAATAGATATGTTTTAATTTCAGCTATCTTTGTGGCATAATCAGATTGATAATTAGTACCTAAGAACATTAAACAATTAGTTGGCTGAATTGAATTTAGATCTTGTTGCATTCTTGTAAATGCAGAAGTTAAAGAAGCTCCAGCAACACCACTTATGACACAATCATTAACCCCTAGCCTTTGTTGTATTAAAGAGCTAAAGCCCTCGTTGTAATTTACCCCAAAGGCTTCTGTTATTGAGTCACCAATAATATATAATTTAGGATATTTCTTAGCATGTAAATATTGAGTAAAAGATAATATCTTTATATCTCCACCTACAGCAGCAATTACAGTTTTACCTTGCAAGGTTCCTTGGTCAAAACCATAAGTGTGCAAAGGATAACTAATAAATCCTTTTGGGGTAGCTTCCCTAAATATGGTAAAGTATTTAGTGAAGTCAGCATTATGAACTGTTATATTTAATCCTCTACCTATTTTTTCAATCTCAATAGTACAAATATCAATTGAATCTACAGTGAAGCCCATATCATACTCTTGCAATAAAACAATAGCTTCACCAGTTGCTTTAATAGACTTATAAATTTGTAATTTATTTAACATTATCCTAAAACACGAACCATACTTTGTACATTCATCGGGTAAGGTTATTAATTGTAAAATTGTATTAGTTGTTTTTGTGAATTTAATCTATATACCTCTATTATCTAAATTTAGAGCATAATCAGATGTAAGCGTGTTTGTATTAGCTAGTGCTATATTATTTTTCTGCTCAATTATTACTTTATTTTCATATAACTTTTTTAGAGTTTCATATTGATTTAAGCTATTGCGTATCAATGCATAATTAGGGATATAATCAGTCGTTGAGATATTATTGGCATGGTTTAAAAATGGGGTTATTGCCGTTCCTTTTTCCAGCATTGCACCATTACTTTTACTTATAATTGGTATTGATACTACAATGAAGTAACAATTTGAAGGAGTTGTAAAACCATTTACACTTCCTGTTGATATCCCCGAAATATAAACTTTATTTATATCATAATAACAAATATGAGCACCACTTTCAGCAATCTGAGTAACTCCATTGTAATAACTTAATCTATATCCTGTACTTGGAATACAAGAGATCAAAGGTGAATAACAGTATGCCGAATTAGCCTGAACTATTCCATCAGAATAATATTTAAAGCCTCCAATAGTAACACTCTTATAATCAAAAAGGTTTTTAGGATTCACCTGCAATAATATTGGGAATTGTCCATCTTTATAATGCCTAAAATATTCAATAGAATTATTTTTTATATTGAATTCTCCCGTTGAATTTATCCCAACTACCGCAACACTACCACCTGTCATGTTAGTCTTAACTTCTTGTGTTAAATCCCTCATTCCAATTTCAGTTGCTATATTCCTTTTTAATAACAATTGAGCAACTGTATAAGTTGTGTCTGTTTTAGTTGTTTTTAAATCACTTACTTCTGTCGTATTTTTCTCCTATTGCACAACAGCATTTTGTGCAAGTTCGAATCCCTTAATATTATTACTTCCTTTAGTAGAAACAATTTTTGCTGGTACTCCAGTTATAGTTACGTTTGGTTCTAAAAAATCTTTAGTAACAACTGCATTTGCCCCTATTCTTATTCCATCCGCTATTTTAACTCCAACAAGAAGCTTTGCTCCTGGCCCGATAAATACATTATCTCCAATTTCTACATTTAATGCTATGTTAGTGCCATTATATAACTGGCAATTGCGTCCAACCTTAACTGTATCATTAACAATAATAGTACCATGATGAAATATCGCTAACCCTGGTCCAAATATGTTAATGGCTATTGTAAAATCTGATTTCATGCCTAAATTATGTAGTAGATATCTACTACATAGTAATCTCATTCTTCTAAAACAAATATTTTTGCAGTTTGTTAAATATTCAGTTTTTCTCAGTATTCGAACAAATTTCCAAGCTTCATCGCTAAAAAGTCTCGGCTTTCTTCTTTTAATATCCATTGCAATTCTATCAGCTTCAAGATAAAGAAGATAATCTTTTTTAGACTGTATCATTTTATATTTCCCCACCTTTACTCTATAATTTAAACTGTTACGCATTTAACCCTGCAATATTATTTCCAAAACTATTTACTCCAATTGCAACATACCCACTTAACTTTATCTATCTCTAAATGAGTATCCACTCTTAAACACTTTGCTTTCTTTTCATCTGACCAAGCTACATTATTGTAAAGAGTAAAAATTGTATCTTGTGCTTCATCATATGCTCCTCATGCCCTATGTTTTGCCTCTTCAAAAACCACTGCATATTGCATCTCCTAGCTTAGTTTTAATAATACAATTATCAACTATAAGCTTTTGTTTGTACCACCACCGCCTTGTTGATATGATATTACCACACAATTTTCTATTATATTTTTCCTTTTCCAATAGTACCATTTTCCATCTGCCAAAGCTATATATATTCCAGTAGTGCCCTTTGAAAATCTGGATTATAATAAAGCTAACGTTGCATAAAACCCTTTTGAACTACCACTTACTACACTTGCTAAGTCTACATTTGTCGCTTTTCAGGTCTATTGTTTGTTTATAGTTAGTTCGTATTTTTTTCATATTGTGTATTATTTTGTACATCAATATTTAAGTTTACAGGTTTTTTATTTATTAACTTTATTATATTTTCACCAACTTTTACGCCCTTAAGTTCAATGAATTTATACATCAATCCTACTAAGAAATATGTAAGTATTACTGTCATTAAATACAATAAAATTAAGTTTCTTTGATATGTATTCTAAAATATAAAAAGCAAATATAACATGTAGCAAATAACAAGAGTATGAACGGGTACCTATTTTTACTAATAATTTGTTCTTGAATATATTATAGTTTTAAAGTATCGCAAATATAAAAACAAACGATAACGCTGAAATAAATGTCCTTAGCCCTTTGGAATTTAGCTATTTAATTCAATTTATATCATTTCCACTGTCTAATGACAGGGTACAGTTCATTTTTTTATGGTGCCATAACTACCTGAATATCTATAATATCTAACTAAGTCATGATATATTCTTTTTGTTTTAATGCCCTTATTTATTTCAACATTTATGTGCTCTTTGTATGGATCTACAATAGATTCCCGTTTTTTCGTCGTTTCAGTAGAATCTTTTTTAATGAGTTTATCTCTTACGGTCTTACTATTTGGGATTGCTCTATCGTTTTTAATAGTGAAATGATTTTTAACGACAAGAAAACTACCAAAATGAATTTCGGTGGTTTCCTCTAGCTGCCGCCAAGTTTTTTTGTTTAGTCTTTTCAGAATTCTAGAACTTTTCCGTCCAACTTAACTTCTAATAAATCCACATCAACTATCTCATTTTGCCAAGCTATCGCTTCATTCCATTAACTTTTACTCTAATTGAATGCTTATCTGGTCATTTTTGAGATCTCTAAGGTGTCAGTGGGGTACAAACGTCTCCCTTTGCTAACAGTATTTTTGTGTAATCTAGTACCGATACTCTAATTGATGGAAACTACTAAGAATATAGATAGGTGTCTACTCTTTAGGGTTCACTCCAAGTATGCTCTGTATTTTATTATTATCTCCCCATACAGCTAATGAATCATATTTTCTATCAGGAAATGCACCATATTGTAATTTTATTTTAAAATTATTTTTTTCAATAAATTCTTCAACCTTTTCTGCAAGTGAAATTGGGTTTCCAGAGCAGCAATTAATTATACCACCGACTTCGGTTTGTGTAGATGCAGCAACTATTTGCTCTGATAACTCTTCAACGCTTATAAAATCATATTTATTTTTACCAGTAGTAAATGGGAATTTCTCTTTGCCTTCCATTTCCATTTTAGTTATTTTAGAAAATATAGAGTTGCTTTTTAAATCATCACCAGTTATATAGTATGCTCTTAACCATTGTAAAACTATATTGTTATCTTTTATCATCAACTCAATAGCCTGCCTTAGACTATTCTTAGCTATACCATATAATGAAGAAGGGTTAGTTGGTGAATTTTCATCAATAGGTCCTTCCCAATATCCAACCTCATGCATTGTACCCATAACAGATAAATGCTTCAGTCCTCCAGTAATCATATTTTTCAAAAATGTATAATGATTATTTAAATCTTCAATATGAGTTTCTGAATTATGAACAAAGCCGTTTCTCCATGCCATATGTATACATATGTCTGGTTTTCCCAGTTTATCATATATATCTTCATCTCCATTAAATATGGGTGTATATATTTTATTAGCTCTTTCATCTACTCCGTCAAATCTAAAATCACAAGCATCCACATTATATCCACAATTTAGTAACGTTTTTACAATATGTCGCCCAATATATCCATTGGCACCTGTAACTAATATTTTTTTCATATATCCTTACTCCTTCTATCTTATTTAAAATAATATATAACTGTGATTTTTTACACTACTACTAACTTTATTAGTATTTAATTAACTATTGAAAAACAAACATATTAGAATACAAATAATTCAACTTAAAAATAATAAGTTGAAAATTTTCTCATAGACACAAAGCTAATTTAATATCATTATCTTAAATCAACAGTAACACTTCACACCTTAGTTCTCATCTTTTCTTCCAAGAGACTCCTTCTCAAACCGCCATGCATCCCTGCACATTGCTAGCAAATCTCGTTTAGCTACACATTGTAGTTCAATGGACGCTTTGGAAGTATCAGCATAGCAGGCGGCAATATCGCCAGGTCTCCTTTCTACGACTTCATAAGGTACTTCAATAGCATTTGCCTCTTCAAAGGCCTTTACTAATTGCAATACTGATGTACCTTGACCAGTTCCTAAGTTATAAATATGTACCCCTTCAGTAAGATTATTTAGTGCTGCCACATGTCCTTCAGCAAGGTCCATAACATGAATATAATCTCTAACTCCAGTACCATCAACTGTTGGATAGTCATTTCCAAAAATACGGAGTTTCTTAAGTTCTCCTTTTGCAACCTTAGTGATATACGGCATCAAATTGTTAGGGGTACCATTAGGGGCTTCACCAATTAATCCGCACTCATGAGCTCCCACAGGATTAAAATACCGAAGAAGTACCACAGCCCAGTCTGGATTTGCTTTGGCAATATCTGTAAGAATTCGTTCACTCATAGCTTTAGTTTCTCCATAGGGGTTAGTGGTAGGCATAAGTTTTATAGTCTCAACAAAAGGTACAGTATTATCTCCATACACAGTAGCTGAAGAGCTAAAAACAAAATTTTTAACACCATACTTTCTGCAGGCTTTCGATAATACCATTGTAGAAACTAAATTATTATAGTAATATTCCAAAGGCTTCTCTACAGACTCTCCTACTGCTTTAAGACCAGCAAAATGAATAATTCCATCAATTAGGTTATCGGAGAAGATCGTATCCAAAGCTTTCTCATTAGTCACGTCTATCTGATAGAAAGTAATTTCTTTATTCGTTATCTGTTTTATTTTATCTATAGTCTCAGCCTTACTGTTGCAAAGATTATCTGCAACAATAACTGTGTGTCCCGCTTCAAGCAACGCAACGCATGTATGTGAGCCTATATATCCGGCACCTCCGGTAACTAATATGTTCATATACTTTATTTCTCCTTTCGCTGAGTATTAATACTGCCTTTATTCCATCCCATAATACTCCACATACCAATCCGCAAACTTCTGAAGCCCTTCCTCAATGGATATGGATGGTTTAAAGCCTACAGCTTCTTGCAGTAAGTCCGTTGATGCATAGGTTGCAGGTACATCCCCTGGTTTCATAGGTTCAAATACCTTGTCAAAGACTACCTTTCTCCCAGTAGCCTTGCTTAATGTATTTTCCAAAGTTTCTATAAATGTCATCAACCTTTCAGGACTGTTGTTTCCAATGTTAAATACTTTATTAGGAATTTCTTCCACAGGAGGATTACTAAGGAGTCTTTCAATTCCCTCTACAATATCATCTACGTATGTAAAATCTCTGTATAGGTCATGTTTAAAATCCCCATTGTTAAATATCTTAATGGGTTTCCCTGCAAAATACTTATTTGTAAAACCAAAATACGCCATATCCGGTCTTCCCATAGGACCATAAACTGTAAAGAACCTAAGTCCTGTAGCTGGAATATTATAAAGATGGCTATAGGTATGAGCCATCAGTTCATTAGATTTTTTAGTGGCTGCATAAAGAGATACGGGATGGTCCACAAAATCTGATTCTTCGAAGGGTACTTTTTTATTTGAACCATAAACAGAACTAGAGGATGCATACACAAGGTGATCTACGGGATAAAATCTACAGGCTTCAAGGATGTTAAAGAAACCGATGATATTACTTTGTATATATACATCTGGATTCTCTATGGAATACCTAACACCAGCTTGGGCTGCTAAATTTACCACAATATGAGGCTTGTACTCTTCAAAAATCTTCATCATCATAACTTTATCTGAGATATCTCCTTTAATGAAAGTAAACTTTTCAAATGGTTTAAGTAGTTCCAAACGAGCATACTTAAGATTCACATCATAATAATCATTTATATTATCAATCCCAATCACCTTACAGCCCTGTTCCAAGAGCTTCTTGGATAGATAATATCCTATGAACCCTGCTGCTCCGGTAATTAGATAATTTTTACTTGTATCTAAATGTTTATAACTCAATTTCCTGCCTCCTTTAAAATAGATGTCCTTATCTTCCGATAGAATAATACTCTACCCCTGATTTTTTCATCTCTTCTATTCCATATAAATTTCTTCCATCGTAGACCAAAGGTGTTCTCATAAGCTTTGTGTAATCCTCTGGTTTCATATCTTTAATCTCACCCCACTCGGTAAATATAAAGCAGACATTAGCTTCTTTTAAAGCTTCTTCTATATTATCAACATACTTTATACTTCCTTGTCCATTTTTACCTTCTGGGTATAGTCTTCTAAAATTCTCCTTTCCTACAGGATCATAAGCATAAACTTCTGCCCCTTGCTCCAATATTAAAGGTACATTTTCAAGAGATGGTGCCTCTCTTAAATCGTCTGTTCCTGGTTTAAATGTAAGTCCGAGAACTGCTACTTTTAGACCATTAAATGTAATAAGACGTCTGCAAGCTTTCTTATATAACATGGTCTTTTGATCTTTATTTACATCAATGGCAGCTTTAATTGTTCTAAGCTCATAACCATTTTGTCTTGCAATATATTCAAGAGCTTTTGTATCCTTAGGAAAACATGAACCACCATAACCGATACCCGCATTTAAAAAATTTCTTCCAATACGCTCATCAAAGCTCATGCCTTTAGCTACATCTTGAATATTAGCACCTATTAACTCGCAAAGGTTAGCGATATCATTCATATAAGATATTTTAAGTGCAAGAAAGTCATTTGATGCATACTTTATCATCTCTGCTGACCTTCTAGTAACAGATACTATAGGAAGATTAAAAGGCTTATATATTTTCTTTAGTATATCTTCTGCCCATTTGCTTTCAGTTCCTATAATTATTCTTGCAGCATGAAGGGTATCATGAACTGCTGTTCCTTGAGCTAAAAATTCAGGGTTAGATGCAACTTCTACTCTAATCTTTTTACCAGCACCACTTCCGTTTCCTGTACAAACTTCCCCATCATGTGGCAGAAAATCTTTTATAAACTGCTCCACTTTGTCGTTGGTACCCACAGGCACTGTGGATTTTACCACCACGAGACAGTCCTTTTCTATTGTTTCAGCTATCTGCCTTGCAACGGTTGCTATATAACTTAGATTGGCAGAACCATCTGGCTGCTCTGGAGTTCCAACTCCTATAAAGATAGCATCGGCTTCTTTGTAGGCTGATATGTAATCAGTAGTGTACTGAAGCCTACCTGCTGCATAATTCTTCTGCATCAAGACTTCCAAATCGGCTTCATAAATTGGAGAGATACCATCTTTCATTAGATTTACTTTATTTTCATCAATATCTACGCAAATAACCTGATGCCCCGCTTCGGCAAAACATACGCCTGCCACTAGGCCAACATAACCAGTTCCTGCTACTGCTATTTTAAACGAGTTAGTACAAATATTTTGAGTGCTCATATTCTTTCCTCCTTGCTTGTATTTATTAATCATTCTGTATACAACCCTTCTATAATTACTTACCATAGATTTTCGTCATAATCTCCTATTACGGTCTAAACATTTACCCATATACCAATTTCAAAATTCCATATCTTAATTACCTTAGCTGGATTTCCAACAGCAATACAATAATCTGGGATATCTTTTGTAACCACTGAACCTGCGCCAATTATGACTTTATTACCAATGCTAACTCCTGGAAGAACACATACCTTCTCACCAATCCAAACTCCATTACCAATAGTTATATCTTTCACAATTAATGGTTGATCAAGATAATTATCAATTAATGGATTAATTCCATGATTCTCATTACATATAAACACATCGCTTGCTATGAGAACATTGTCGCCAATATTTATTTTCCCTGCACATTGGATAGTCAAATTTCTTGTGGCGCTAAATTTTTTTCCAATATTCAGCTCTATAGGGGTAGATATTCCTTTCCCTTGATAGCTATCCCATACTAATAATCGGCTATTGGCTCCAATACCTACATCTTTACCAAAAGTAATATATTGCTTGTTCTGAAATATGCATGATTCATGTATGTACCCTCCATCTATGGCTTTAAACCCATTATAAACATTATGATGCATTATTGTTTTAATACGTCTAATTGCCTTTTTTATCATATCTTTTCCTCCATCATGAATATTGCCTAAATGTGTAGATGATTTTTAGAAACCAATAAATTTATTCTCACTATGTTATCTTAATTGTCTAGAAACCTTTTAATCCATCCCTCATAATCATAGCTATCTATAATACTCTGCTCAATTTCAACATATGGTGTATTTAAAAAATTATATAGACTTTCAAAATTAATATCATTAATATTATTTGATATAACAAAAATATTGTTCTGGTTGTAAAAATCATAATTCTTTATGTCCTCACTATTCGTTACCATTTTTTTTCTAAAGAATATTGATTCCATACTTCTTTGAGTTAATGCTATCTGTCCTGGTCTAACAATATCCAATATAGCTTTACTTCTAGAAACCATATCTAAGTATGTTGCATAATCAACATATTGGATTGACATGTGTTGATCAAGTTCATCATTATTAGATCTTCTTTGATTTTTAACAATATGAAACTTACACTTCATATTATTTACTAACATTTTCTCTTTCAATTCGACTAGATATTCACCTCTATTTTTCTCTATACCCACGAAAATAATATCCCAATCAATAGTTTTTAAAGGCAGATTCATTCTCTTAGTAAAAAAAAGACTATTATATCGTAAATTATATTTTTTACAATCATTCTTGTCGGTTGTCCAGATATGGTTATGTTCTGAAAATTTTTCAAGTAATACCTTATTATTGTCATCAACTATATTCCAATAGTACAAATGTACTTTGCAATGTTTATTAACATTTCTAATATAGCTTTCGATTTGTTTGTTATATCCCCACTCAAATAATACAACTATATCAGCATCTTTAATTTCGTTCTTCCAATCACCATAAAATAATTGTACTATAGGTAGATTAAATCTAAAAGAGATATGAAAAATCAACCTCAAGAGCTTGTTCCGTGGAATATTAAACGCTTTAAATATTATTGAGCTAAGTTTGGGGAAAAAATATAAACTTGGGTCCCAAAAAATTACAACTGATTTTTGACTTTTCATTATCAAGCTCCTTATTCTAATTTAAAATAAATATTACTTTTCTTTTTCAAAACTAAACTATTTGTTTATATAATTAACCTTTTTTCTTAAAAACGCTAAGCAAATAATTTATGTAAATATTTAATTCTTTCCTATTTACAATACTGTATATGGTAAATATTATAACTCCAATTAAAATACAAAGTACAGAACTTGTCAAAAGGAAAGATATAATTGATGTAAATTTCAATTCTAACATTGACGATATTATTCCTGCAAATACAACAAGCACTATCAATAAAGCGAAATTCTTAGTTACCATTCCATTTTTAAATCCTTTTATTTTTTGCTTTTGATAATTCTTTTGCATGTATGCATTAATTATAAATGCTAAAGTTGGTCCAACTAGAACTAAGGGTGCCGCTATATTTCCACATATAACAACAGCTATAACACTAATGATAGTTGAAACAACTGCATACTTAGCCGTTTCTTTAAAAAAGCCATGTGTAGAGATGGGAATTGAAAAAATAACACGAATGCAGTTTGCTGCCCCGAAAATCACCAGCATATTTCCCATTAGCGGCATATTATAGTCAAGTGATGTATAATTTCTAGTATATAAATCAACAAAAGGAGTAATCAAGAAAGCCGCTGTTGTTAATAACCAAGCTGATCCGAAAAGATACCAAAATTGAAAAATAGAAAATACTCTATTCTCCTTATCTATATTATTTTCTATTACCATATTTCCGTAGCTAGACGTTACTGATTGATAAACTGTTGCTAATACTGCATTTATCAACGCTATCGTGATATTATAAATGGCATAAATACTTGCTATAGTTAAATCGTAAAAAACATTTATTGCCAATAGTGGCATTGTTGTGTTTATTGTATAAAAAATTTCGTGTATAAAAACATACTTTTGTTTCTTCAAAACTACTTTATTTTGTTTTTCTTTAAAGTATATTTTGTCATTATATATCTTCTTAACACAAATATTCAATATTATACCGCGACCGATATTAACCATTAAAGAAAAAGTATAAACCAATACGATATTAACCTTCATATATATTAGTATTATTGCTATTACATTGTATAGTATTGTGCTACCTATCATTGCTACTGATATAATGTAACTCTTTTGATCAGCCATAAGTATAATTCTGCATTTCGCCATAATAAAAAATTCCATAGCACCTGTAAGCCCTAAAATCAAGAATATAGCAAGTACTAAATATTTATTTAGTTCCGTATCAACTATAAAAAATGTATAAATGGGTGCGGTAATTAAAATACCAGTTGAAAATATGGCACCGATTTTTTTGTAGTAGCGGTTTGCATAACTAACAATACTGTTTATTTCACTATAATCTTTTACTAACATATATTTATATAATTCATATACAGCTGCTCCAGCCAATCCTGCCTCTAACAAATTGAGGCATCTAATAACTTGATTTATGGATGAAGTAAGACCATTTATTTCAGAACCATAGTACATTATTATTAATCTTGGTGTTATGAATCCAAAAATCGTAACAATAAGCTGAAATAAAATGGCATAAAAACTATTTTTTATTACATACCTTGATTTCATTCTTGACTTCCTTTCTCAATATGTCTTATTGACATACTTGTCATTTTAAAGAACTCTTCTCAGAGTTTTGATGAAATTGCGTTAGATAAAATTCTTGGTGCCAAATATACACATTCAAGCAAAGCCTTACTTTTATTAAAAAGTGAGCTATTGCTACAATGATACTTAAGAATTCCTTTTGCTAAAACTATAAAATAAGTTTTATATAAAATAGTCTTAAATAAGCTTTCTTTAAATATCTCCGTTTCTTTATTCTGAGTAATAAGTTTGCTTATCCAATCATTCATTATTCCAACTTCAAAATCAGGATTTCTATCACACAATTTAATGTGATTATCACACTGTTTAATATCAGGTGATATTCCTATGTCTGAAAGTTGACTAATGCAAATATCATGTTTGAAATTTTGTTGATCTTCCTTTGCATAAGAAGATATTTGATCATTACTAATACGATATTCAACTAAAGGCTCTTTAATAGCGGTTATGTCCCCTAGTCTTGTCGCCCTTACCCATAAGTCATAGTCTTGGGATCTCTTTATATCATTGTTATAGTAAATTTTATGCGTTGTAAAAAAATCTCTTCTTAGCATCATGCTAGAATGAACAAGGCTAGTGTTCCCAAAAAACAAACTTGCTTTTATATATTGTGGATTTGTACTTTTAATTTTACGTTTCATTATCTTGTTCTCATTTTTTATATAACATGCAGTCCCTAAAGCAATAATTTCCTGATTGCATTCCATAAATTCGATTTGCTTATTCAGCCTAGTTGGTAGACTAATATCATCTGCATCCATTCTGGCCACATATTTTCCCTTAGCTCTCTCAAGGCCATTATTTAAAGTTCTAGTTAATCCAATATTTTGTACGTTTCTTAAATGTACTATTCTGTTATCCTTCGCAGCATACTCACTAACAATAAAATTCGACCCATCTGTGGATGCATCGTCATAAATAAGGAATTCAAAATCTGTTAGTGTCTGAGTCAATATACTTTCTATCGATTCTCTAAGGTATTCCTCTTTCGTATTATACACAGACATTAAAACTGTCACCTTTGGAATTTTCATTTATCTATCCTCCTAGTTACTTATAATTATACCAACATTCAAAAATGCTGATATTCCTTTCAAGGTAGAGCTGCTATTTTTCTGTGATCATTAAAATATAATTATAACAATATAATTAAGTAATATTATTCTGTTTTAACTATAATTTTGCATATTTTTCCTTTCAGTAAAAGCTTTCGCACTTTAATTTTTCTTCTCCGAAAAAATTACCTTTCTCGCCAAATAATGAGTAACCCATATTAATATTGCTCCCCAAACAAATGCCCTAGTCAAGTCCATAAATGCTGCCCTTACCCACCAAATTATATTAACAAATAGCATTAAATAAAAGGATAATTTATAGAAATCACAATCATTTATACATTGTTCTATCTTTAGAGAAATCTTATTTACAAATACGCCTATAAATAAACCACCCATAATAGAAAAATAGCCGAAGTTATAGTATAGCTCTCCTATATAACTCCCTCCCATTGGAGAACCGTCACTAATATTTTTACTAAATGAAGCGGCAATCCCAACATCATTTAGTAATCCATTGAAATTTAGAAATATTTGAGATAAACTATAAAGATATGTTGCACCAAATGAGTAATCTAGTTGATTCGGAACATAAAGTATCGATTGATATACCGTATATATAGTCCCACCAAATTCCTCTAAAATTCTTAAAAACGGATTGTTTTCACTTGTTCTTATTGCTACAAACAACTGATTTACCGATGATATACCCTCGGTTCTTAATGTTGTAAGCGCATTAAGCACCATAATCACCACATACCCAATAAGAAAAAAGGTCACGACCTGCCTAACTCGAATTTTCTTTACTACCGTAAAGAAAATGTATATTACTAAAAGAATGTTAATCATTGCTCGGCCTCTTCCACCAGATAGCATTGAAATTGCATTATAAGCACATGTAATTATAAATATTAAATTAGCCTTCTTTATATTTTTTCTATATGCTATCAACAAAAATACAATACCTATGACATAAAAAGAAGCAATTTGATATGCTACTCCGCTAAACTCCAGTTCAAACACAGCGAGATATCCAGCTTGAGCAGATGTTCTAATTGCTTGAAAATCTATAATAAATCTTACTGGTAGTGAAATAATTAATATAATCCAACCCATTTTCTTATAAAGGTTATCTGATTCTTCTAATACTCGAAAGGATTTTTTACTACTGGGTATCGGTGATAGTAGCATTCCAAGTACAACCATCATAATAACTAATAGAGATAATTCAATTGCATCCTTAAACCATTCACTGTTCAACCACCTTGAATAATTGAGAATAGTAAATTGATAATTTTCTGAAATAGCTAAAATCATTATTTGTCCGAAATGAAATATATATGAGAAACCCACAAAGAATCCACTAAGGCTAAAGAGCTTAACTTTTGATAGATATAAACAAAATAAAGACACTATCATGTGAAAAATCACATACCACCCCATATATTGTAGCCAAATTTTATAATCATATTCTCTAATGATATTTATAAAAATCAGAGTAGCAATTATTATCATAAAATACGCTAATAGAGTGTATATTTTCATTTTACTAATCTTCATTTAAGTTCTCCTTTACAATATAAGTTCTCTAACTGTTTACAAATGCCTTGAATGCCATACCCTGATTTCTCAATTTCTTCTGTAATATCCATTCTAGGAAAATGCCTCTTTTCCAATATAACATCAGCCCAGATTTTTTCTGCAGTTTTTAAGTCCATAAATTTTACTAATTCTGTTACTTTTATCTCTGATGTAACATTTTTTGAAACGATGCATGGTAATCCTGTTGCTTGTGCTTCAACAACACTCACTGGTAGGCCTTCATAAATCGATGGGAACACAAAAATGTCCATAAGCTGCAATATCTCAGGAATATCCGCTCGTTGCCCAGTAAATATCACGTTTTTTTCTATCTCCAATTTAATTACTTTACTTTTTAATTCATCGTATAATGGACCAGTTCCTACAAGTATCAAAACAGCATTCGAGTCTCTTTTATGAATCTCTTTAAAAATATTAATTAAAAAGATGTGATTTTTCTCTACACTCATTCGACCAACATGTCCAATTACAAATTTGTTTTCAACATCAAATTTCTTTCGCATTTCATCTCTTACTTGAGAATTAGGCGTAAACCTCTTTACATTAATTCCATTTTTTATAATTATTCCTTTTTTCTTGAATACATCTTCACTATATAGATAATTACCAGCTTCATTTCCACATGCTAATAAATGTGTTGAATTATTTATTATCCATCTTCTCATAAAGTTTGTATATAGTTTAAAAACCACTGTGGATTTTTTCCCTGGTTTTGTGGTATGTGAATGAGTTATTCTAATTGGAATGCCTTTTTCCTTTGCAACCTTCATAATAAACCCACTATTAAATGAAGTATGACTATGTATAGCATTATATGGACCATTTTCTTCCATGATTTTTTTTATTCTATGCTTAAATTCACGATATCCAACTTCATTTAATGAAGGTGCATGTATAACCTTCCCCCCCATTAATTTTGCTTCTTTCTCAAATTCTCCAACTTTATCTCCATATACTAAAAAGTCAAATTCTATTTCTTCCTTAGTTATGAATCGGCAAAAATTCATTACCATCATTTCTTGTCCACCTATTGTGAGTTGCCCTACTACTTGTAACACTTTTATTTTTAACATTTTATTCTCCTGTTTAAACTTCGCTCAATATACCTGCATGTTTTATCTTTTATAATTAAGCGTAGCTTAGAATTTTTTATTATTTCATAACTTTTATAGTTCACCAACATCATTAAAATTTTCGAAGTATTACAATTAATATTCGTCTTATATACTTCGCCCAATAAAAACCTCTCAAAAACACATAAAATCTATTGCTAATTACCGAATCTCTCTTTAGCTCTTTAATATTTTTTATAGTTCCTTCGTACATCTTTTTTAAATTAGCAGAAAGACCACTAAACCCAAATCCTGGCTTACCACCACCGTAAAACACCATTTTTACCGGCAGATAATAGTAATTATAAGAAGTGCATATTTTTAAGAAATAATTACCATCTTCAGCATATTTCTGATTCTCATCATACCCACCAATTTGTTCGAAAATATTTTTTCTAAATATTGCAACTGACGTTTGAGGAAACATTTTTAAACATAGATCTTTTACATTAGCTTCATATAATCCATTAATCTGTCTCCACAGTATTTTCAATCCTCTATTATCAATATCTCCACCCAAAAAATCAATCTCAGGGTGTTCTTGTATAGTCTTCATTTGTATTTGGATTTTTTCAGGAAGCCAGTCATCATCTGCGTCAAGAAGTGCAATCCATTCCCCTTTAGCAACTTTCATACCTATATTGCGTGCAAACGAAACACCCCCATTTGGTTTATCAATAACAACAATAGGCATTTCTTTGTACTCTATTATATATTTGTTGACCACTTCAAAAGAATTATCTGTCGAACCATCATTAACAACTATAATCTCTAATATTTGCTCAAAAGCGGTTTGATTTTTTATAGAATTAAGGGTACTAATAATAGTATCCTTGCTGTTATACATTGGAATTATAACTGATATTTTCTTTAGTCCTAACTCTTTAGACATCTTACTATTTCTCCAATCATTTTTTAATCTTTTCCCATTCACCCGTATCATGATTATATTTTTTTACCACTTTGGCTGGAGCACCTACAATAATGCAATAGTCAGGAAACTTACCTCGTACTACAGAATTAGCCCCCACAATACATTGCTTACCAAGAATCGTACCCGCCTGTATAGCAGCTCCATATCCAATGAAGCAATTTTGTCCAATTCTAGTTTCTTTAGTCAAATATTTCTGTTTCAAAATATGAACACCTATTTGTCTATAATCATGGTCAATATTAGTAATAAAAACATTTCCTAAAATAGTAGTATCTTTACCTATCTTCAAGTCAGAATCACTTGATGTTATATGGAAATTCTGCCCTATAGCTACATTATCTTCAATAGTTATTCCAGCTTCTTTTCCATGAGTTTCAATACGAACTCCTGGATAAATACGAACTCTACTTCCAATTTTCACTCTCTTAGTACCCTCTAAAATAATGGGTTTTCCTATATATGATAATCTACCTATCTTTTCAAATCTAAATTTATATACAACAGCTCTTAATCCCCAAAAGTATTTTACAATATTCAATTCATCATCTCCTATCTTCCATACAATCCTTTTCTATAAAATACTATCAATAATCTTTTTAAGCCAACTATGTAAGCTGTACTTTTTATACATTTCTTCGTCAATTGGGACATACTCTTTTTTAATAAACTCAATCATCTTGTCCCAATTTCCATCGTTTAAAAGAAGTATATTTTCTTTTGTATAAAAGTCATATTGTTTAATATTAGCGTTATACGTAATTAGCTTCCTTTTAGCTCCAAGTGTCTCAATTGTTCGCATAGTTAGACCACTTTGCTTATTATGCTGAAGGTCAAATACTACCCTAGAATTTCTGATAACGCTTAGCATTTCCTTCTCCGGCAGAGATTCAAACTGAAACTCAAGCCTCTTAGCTTTTTTAAACTCCTTAACAAAGACTTTGTTATATAAATACTGTAGTTTATTTATAAACATATACGAGTAAACTTTTAGCCCTTCGGTCTTTAAATATGGTAGTAATTGGCTTAATATTTTATATCTATTTGGATGAGTGGTACATACACTTATGATATCGTATTCTCTATCTTTATATTTATCTTTCAATGCCTCTGTACCAATTTCTTCATATGGCTTAGTATAAAAAAGTGGAAGTAATTCTAACTCTTCCATCTTTTTGCAATCCTCTGAATCAAAGGAAAATGCCTTATCAAAAATCGGCAATAATTCTTTTGCATTAGGATAAAGGGCTAATGAATCCCACATATAAAAAACAAATCGTGCAGATTGTTGAATATCTCTTAAACGTCTAATCATTTTAGCTGTAAAGACTTTACAGTTCATAATGAAAACCACATTATATTCTTTGTTCATTGTCTCATGGATAATATTTTTAAAATACTTATCGACCAAAGAATCTATTAAGTTTCTTTTAATTTTAACCATTCCTTTGACAAACCCATTTTCACTTGGCCTATCATTATAATAATCAACTACATATCCTTGTGATTCTAATTCATTAATAATATGCTTATAATAGCCAAAATACGGTGAGCAAATAAATAATATTCGCTTTTCTTTTTTATCCTTGTTAAATGAATTCATCATGTTTCCAACCTCTATTTCTGAATCAACATACCAGTTGCTTTCATTTCTTCTAAAGAACGTTCAAATTTACCATCTGAAACTAATAGCTTATTTTCGCTATTTTCAGCTATAACCCAAGCAGTGAATTCTTCCATTCCTTTTTCAAAATTAAAAGCAGGTATAAATCCACATAAGTTTTTCGCCCTGCTAATGTCTGCGATATTATGTCTTATATCACCTTTTCTAAAATCTCCACTAATGTTAATCTTAGATGTTGATGAATAAAATTTCTTCAATACTTCTGCCACTTTAATAACAGATACAATTTTACCACTACCGACATTAATATGTTGATAATCTGTTGCAGAATTCTCAATTGCATTACACGTAATAGAAGCTACATCACTAACATGAACAAAGTCTCGGCTTTCCTTACCATCCTCAAAAATATTAAGTGTTTTGTTTTGTAATAGCATTTTAGAGAATATTGAAAGTATTCCTGTATAAGGATTGCTTAGTGACTGTCCAGCTCCGTATACATTTTGGTATCTAAAAATGGTGTACGGTATTCCCAGAATTGGGCTCATAGTCTCGAGCATCTTCTCCTGTGATAGTTTTGTATATGCATAATAAGAAATGGGATTAAGGTTGCACTCTTCTGTGGTGTCACGTAATTCAACATTTTCCCCACAAATAGGACACTTTGTTTCGAAATTTCCTAATTTCATATCCTCAACTTCTCTTGATCCTGGTACTACTATGCCATGGTCCTTACAAAAATACATACCTTCTCCATACACTGAGCGAGAGGAAGAAAGTATTATCTTTTTAATATTTAATTTATTATTAAGTATTACATCTAGTATGTTTGATGTTCCCATTATATTGACATCTGTATATTTATTAATTTCATACATAGATTGACCTGTTCCAGTCTCTGCCGCTAAATGAATAATGTAATCTACACCTTTCAGTGCCTTTTCAACATCTGCCCTATTTCTGACATCTCCTCTTATAATTTCTGCCTTATCCTTAATATTTTGATAAAGGTAAGACTCCTCATAATTATCACCATGTATTTGTTCAGAGAAATTATCTAGGACAACAATTTTATGCTTTCCTTCTTTATTTAAATGATCAATTATAGAATTTCCTATAAATCCTGCTCCACCAGTTATCAGTACTCTACTCATTTTTATTCCTGCCTCCTATTTATTTTTCCGTTTTTAAAATAGATTCTTCAAATTCGCAAACACAATATTCATAGTTACCCGACATATCATGTTCATATATTAAACTACCAAAAGCCTTCTTAACAATTCCAACATTTTTACAAGCTAATTTAAGCAATGGATTAAAAATTCTGGTTGTATGAGAGGTTTTATTATTTGCCATAGCAATAGCTTTAACCATCTCACTTGTTTTTACATATTCTTTATTCTGAGGGAAGAAAAGTCCACTTGTCCCATCCTCTAGCAATAGCCTTACAAATTCATTTAGGTTATCTATATGAATCATACTACGCTGATTTTCAAACTCTGGGAATACAGGCAAATTTTTAGCTAATTTGGATAGCGCTACGTAATTACCTTTACATCCATTTCCATATACCATTGGAGGTCTTAATATTGATATAATAAAGTTTTCACTTTCTAATTCTTTGATAAGTCCCTCCGCCTGTAGCTTCGACTTACCATAGTTACTTATAGGGCTTGGTTGTTTGGCTTTAGTTATAACACCTGTATTTATCCCATAAACACTCATTGAACTCAGAAAGATAAAATGTCTTTTTGACTTTGTTTCTTCAGTTACAACCTTGAAAGCTTTAGCTACTTCTACTGCCAAATCGCAGTTGACTTTATAGTACAGGTCTTTATTCTCAGGTGTTTCTTTGATATGAGCAATCCCCGCCACATGAAAAACAACATCATATTCAGAAAAATCTTTTTCTTTCCATGATCCATCTTTCATATCAACAGTATCAACTGAGTATTTATCTGGCCATTGTTCTACCCATCTCTCAAATGAAGTGCCAATATAACTATTGGCACCTGTTATAAGTATTCTCTTCATAACTTCATATTCTCCTCATACCCAGATTCCCTTCCAGCCGCAGCTTCTGCCCTAGCTTTTTCCATCTCACCCCAGCCACCTTCAACAACTCCATCGTGTTTTAGCACAGAAGTTATAGTTCCAAAAAAACATTTAACATCCATCCCAAAGCTCATTCTTTCCACATACTCACCATCAAGCTCCGCCTTCACTTCAATTGGCAGTTCATCCCTACCATTAATTTGAGCCCAGCCTGTAAGTCCTGGTGGAATATCATTTGCTCCATATTTATCACGTTCATCTATCAGGTCATATTGATTCCAAAGACAAGGGCGTGGCCCGATAATTGACATGCTGCCACAAATAATATTTATAATCTGTGGTAACTCATCAAGGCTTGTCTTTCTTAAGAACTTACCAACCTTTGTTATGAACTGATCTGAATTCTCAAGGAGATGGGTTGGCGTATCCTTAGGCGTATCTATTCGCATAGTTCTAAATTTTAGTATATTAAAATATGTCTTATGAATACCAACTCGCTTTTGTTTAAACAGCACCGGTCCCTTGGATTCAATCTTAGTAGCAATAATCAAAATTAAAAATAGTGGTGAAAGAATTATTAAACCTACTAACGCAAAAATGAAATCAATCCCTCTTTTTATTATCAAATACATCTAAAAAACCTCCTACTCATGCGTTAACATAAGACTCTCCACATTATCTTCCATGAACTTATAACTAGGAACAACTTCCCTAATTTTCTCTCTTAATCTCTCATCATTTCCAAATCTAATTACATCTACTAACTCATTTATTTGCTGCTTTACAACAGGCAATTCAAAATCACCAGGTTTACCTATGAATATCTTTCTATGAGTTGTCGCCGTTAGCCCTTCCTCATCCATTAATAATTCCTCATAAAGTTTTTCTCCAGGTCTTAATCCTGTAACTGCAATTTCAATCTCTACATTAGGTTCATATCCTGAAAGCCTAATTAGATTCTCAGCTAAATCATATATTTTAACAGGTTTACCCATATCAAGAATAAATATTTCTCCCCCATTCGCAAGAGCTCCTGACTGTAGCACAAGCTGAGATGCTTCTGGAATAGTCATGAAATATCTAGTTATATCTTTATGTGTCAAGGTTACTGGCCCACCACTAGCAATCTGCTTTTTAAATAAAGGTACTACTGATCCATTTGAGCCTAATACATTACCAAATCTAACAGCCACGAATTCAGTTTCACTTTCTCTATTAATAGCTTGTACTATAGTTTCACAAATCCTCTTAGTAGCTCCCATTACATTAGTAGGATTAACAGCTTTGTCTGTAGAAATTAATACAAATCTTTCTACTCCATATTCACTAGCAAGTTCAGCTACATTTAAAGTTCCAACTACATTATTTTTTATAGCCTCCATTGGACTATCTTCCATAAGAGGAACATGTTTATGCGCTGCTGCATGGAAAATTATCTCTGGTTTATATTTGCTAAATATACTCTTAAGTCTATTTCTATCTCGAACTGAACCTATTAAGGTCCTTAGATTAAGGCCTTCATTATTTCGAAGTAATTCATTTTGAAGATCATATGCATTATTCTCATATATATCAAAAATAATAAGCTCTTTAGGGTTAAACTTAACTATTTGCCTGCATAACTCAGAACCAATAGATCCGCCACCACCAGTTACCATTATCACTTTATTTTCTAAGTAATCTGAAATACCTTCAAAATCTAATTTAATAGGTTCTCTGCCTAGTAAATCTTCGACATCTACATCCCTAATCTTGTTTAAATTAAACTTTCCGTCTATAACATCAGATAATCCTGGCATTATCTTAATCTGTGCTTTTGTCGTTTTGCATATATCTATAATCCCTTTTAAGTCTTCTTCTCCAAGCTGCGCAATTGCGATTATTATCTCGTCAATATTCTTATTTTGAACAAGCCTTGGAATTTCATGTCTATTGCCCTCTACCTTAACCCCTGCAAGGTAAGTTCCTCTCTTTTCCTTATTATCATCAACAATAGATATAACTTTCTTCTTAAATCTTGGATTTTTTTTAAACTCACTAACAACTAAGGCACCTGCACCTCCAGCTCCAACTAAAAGAACCTTTTTATAATTGCCACTTTTCTCTGTTTCAATATATAAAATTGTCCTTCGTATAAGTCTCCAACCAATCCTCATGCCATTGCAAGATAGCATAATAATAACCCCAGCCATTAAAGTTACCATAAGAGAAATACTATTTTTATCAACAAAAGAAATTGCTACTACTATTATCCCACCAGTTACTACTGCTAGAACTCCTGATGAAAATTCTTGAATACTTGCTACAGTCCATATACTTTTATATTGCCTATAAATTGCAAACATCACCACATAGATTACGGCTATACCAGTTATCCTAACAATATCACCACTAAATATATTAACAATTTCTGCTAAGCTTACATTTTCATACTTAAATCTAAAATAGATAGCAATAAAATACGCTAAATTTATTAAAATATAATCCATTAATACTAATATAATTTTCTTTTGCTTTCTGTTTCCCACTATTTTTCCCCCTTATCAAATTTTTCTGTGCCCCATTATTTGAATTTATTTAAAAAAGAAGAAACCTTTTTTTTCTTTAATTTTTTCTCCACTAAAACCTATTTCTATATTCTTAATCAGTTTTTTAGCACTATCCTTAAAAACTTTTCGATAAATTTTATTTTTCTTAGTTGAAATCTCTATCCCCTCAGATATTCCTGTACATCTATTACCATTATTATGAGCATCAGACCCAATAAAATTATATATTCCATGCTCTAGCAAAATATTTGCAGTTTTTTTAACTTCAGCCCCAAAGGATCCTTTGATACTTCCTGAATTCATTTGGAGTAAAATTCCTTCTTGAGTAAACTTATTAATATAAGAAGGCTTGTCTATTATAGGTCTATACCTCTCTGGATGAGCCAAAACTGGAACTATATCCATCATCTGAAGTTCATAGAGAATATCAAAGGTTTCTTTATCAAATCTTTTCATAGGAAGCTCAAAGAGTAAATATCTAGAATCATTTATACAACCAATAAGCCCGGATTTATAATCTTCGATAATACTCTCTGAATAATAAACTTCCTGGCCATAATGTATATCAATATTTATATTTTCGCTCTTAATCAAAACATTAAAGTCATTAACTATCTTTTTCACTTCTTCATAGGTGGTTTCTCCATAACCTCTGCAAAAGTGAGGAGTAGCAACTATTTCTGTAGTGCCATCCATCACCGCATTTCTTAGCATGTCTAAGCTCATCCCTATATCTTTTGAACCATCATCAATTCCAGGCAAAATATGCGAATGAATATCTATCATATCTATTCCTTCCCTTCTTTACCCTCACTACCATAATAATAGTAATATTTCTTCCTGCTATTCTCTACTCCGTTGAGTACTACCCCAAGGATAGTTCCTCCAACCTTATCAAGCAAAGCTTTTGCTTGAAGGACTGAATCCTTTTTAGTTCTTTCTGCTCTAACGACTATTATAGTTCCATCGGCCTTAGTTGATAGAATCTGAGCGTCAGTAACAGCATGTAATGGAGCTGAATCTAATATTATTATGTCATAACTTTCCTTCAATATTTCTAACAAACTCGTCATAGCCCTAGAGCCTAACATCTCAGATGGATTAGGAGGAAGTTTTCCAGAGGTTAACACACTTAAATTCTTATTATATTGATGTACTGCCTCATGAATTTTTTCTTTGCCAATAATTACATCTGAGAGACCTATTAAATTAGAAATTCTAAAGTTCTTATGCATTGATGGTTTCCTTAAATCGCAATCTATTATTATAGTCTTTTTCTCAGCTTGCGAAAAGGCTAAAGCTAGATTTCCAGCAGTGGTAGACTTCCCTTCCCCTGGCTCTGAGCTTGTAACGACTATAGTTCTAATCTCCTTATCAAAGGATGAATATTGTATATTAGTTCTTAATGTTCTATAGCTTTCCGCTGATATTGATTTTGGTTTACTCTCTACTATAAACATACATTTCTCCTTTTAATCAATCTACTCTTCATTAGGAATACTTCCTAAAACAGGTAATCCTAATATATCTTCAGCTTGTTCCTTATCCTTAAAGGTATTATCCATAAATTCAAGTAATAATGCTAATCCTATTCCCATCATAAGTCCAAGTATTGCTGCTATGGCAATGTTCATCTTCTTATTAGGACTAACTGGATTTTCTGGAAGTACAACACTCTCTACTACCTTTACATTTGCATTACCAATTAGTTCAGTTGATGTTGCAATGAACTGAGTTGTTACTGCCTCTATAACTTCTTTGCTTTCATTTCTATCTGTACTTGTATAAGATATCTTAAGTATTTGAGTACTTGCTATTGCCTCAACCTTTAGACCGCTCTTTATGGCTTCTGAACTTGTACTGATATCTTTTCCAGATATTGCACTGCTAACTAAATCATTAGTTTTTATTACATCTACATAGGTCTTAAGCAAGTTTTGATACATTTGAACATCACTACTGCTGTATGTACTTTCCTTACTAGCATCACTAGTTTCTTTACCTATAAATAATTTAGTACTTGCTTCATATTTTGGTTTAATTAAAAAGAAAGATACTACAGTAGCTAATATGGTTGCAACTAGTGCAATTCCCACTATCATTTGCCATCTGCTTTTAAGAGCATCTATCATATCTCCAATTTTTATTTCCTCTTGATCCATCGAGTTCCCTCCATCAAAATTAATTCATTTGTTTTTTTGTTTATATAATTACTGTCTTAGTATAGCATGATTTTTATCCTTTGTTAACAAATTACTTTATATTTCTTTGGTTTTTCTTGCTTTTTTTTACAACTCAACAGCTAAATCCATATTCTGTACAATTTGCTCTCTTAAATCAACGTAAAAAAGGAGAAGCTTAAAGCGCCTCCCCTACTAAAATTATTTTATTTTATAATATGCATTCATACAAAAGTTCACTATATAATTAATATCAATCTCAACATGAACTTTAGCCTTAACCTGCTTTGCTATATCTTCAACTAGCTCTTTAGTCAAAATTGGTATTTTATATTCTACATTTTTCTTGACTTCTAAAAATAACTTTACCATTAAATCATTTCTTTCTTGGCTTTTAGCGTATCCTCTAGATATCAAAGAGAGGTTATTATCAAAATTAGGGGCTAAGCTTAATATTGCACCTGTGTTTACATCCCTTAATAAACCATAATTAAAGGTATGTCTATCTACATTCATTATTATTGTATCTAAGAATATAATATCTAAATATTCCTTAACTAATCTAGACCCCATTTCTTTAATAATATTAATATTATCCATATAATCTTCATTATCTAACATTATTGAATGCATAGGTTCATAATTAACCTGACCATTATTTGTAAAATCCTCAGAGACTACATATTTATCCCACATATCATACTTTGCCATATTAAATCCAAGCTTATTTCCAAGTTCATAAGCAAAAACCTCAGAAAATCTTTCAAATTCTGAACCTTGCTTATACATATACCACTGTCCTCTTTTCATCTTCCAGCACTTCTCATAGCTTCCTATATTGGTTAGCTCTGGAGTAGGCTGCCTCCCTAATGAAAATGCATTTGGATCACCATATAAAGCTAAATCACTAAAGGTATCTTTAGTAAATATTATATCCTTATATAGAAGAGTGGATCCCTTCTCTTTAACCCAATAGGTATCTGTTATTGTTGCTGCATTTGCAGTTAAGACAATTTCTATTTCATCACTAGTATTTAATCTTAATACCTTTTTTAACAATCTTGAATTTGTTCTATGCAAATCTATGCTTCGCATCCTTAGCCAGCCTTCAAAGTCACTAGTTCTAATAATATATAGAGGAGCAAGTTCTTTGTCCATCTCAATTATATTATTTTTCTCTATTTTTACTACTACCTTATCCCTAGACATTACTGCACCTGAAAATAAGCCTTTATTATTCGGACTCACAAAAACTCACACCCCTTAAACCTTTACTTTTAATAATTATATCACTTTTTAATAAGTTACTGACAGAAAAAATTCCATTTTAATCTTATGTGCAATCATCTCATAATATAACGAACATACATTTGTATATATAATCACTCTTTGGGATAAAATAATAATATACCTATTGGAAGGAGCGATTATATGGATTATAATAAAGTTGAGGATGCTGTATTCAAAAGGGCTATGGAGGTCTTTAAAGAAGGTGCTGCAGAGTTTTTCGATTTGGACGAAAAAATTATAGCACCCGCTGAGACTGAAATAAAAAATATAGATATAAAAACAAACGTTATGGATTATTTGTTTTACACAGATTCTGGTGATTATCTTCATTTTGAATTTCAAACTACTGATAAGAAAGACGATATATCACGATTTTTATATTATGATGCATCCTTGTATTTTAAGCATAAAAAGAAAATAAGAACTGTGGTAGTATATTCATCAGACATAAAAAATACAATTACATATTTAAATTGTGGAACAATAAACTATAATGTAGAAGCATTTTATATGAAAAGTCTTGATGGTGATAGTAAGTTAGATTATATAAGACATAAGGTAGAAAATGATATAACACTTACAGAACAGGATATAATGTCTTTAAGTTTTATACCTTTGATGAGTAGCAAGAAAAGCAAAAGTGAGATCACCCTGGAAAGTATAGAAGTTGCTAATAATATAAAATTAGCTATTGAGAAGAATAAATGTATAACTCTTTTATACGCCTTGTTCGATAAATTTGGAGATGAAGAAGCTAAAAAGAGATTTAAGGAGGTAGTTAGTATGACCGATGTCGGAAAAATGATTTATGCCGAGGGAATGGAAGATGGCATGGAGAGAGGTTTGGAAAAAGGTTTAGAAAGAGGTATAGGCAAAGGGAAATCTGAGCTTTTGATAAGGCAGCTAACCAAGAAATTTGACTATGTCCCAGCAGAGTATAAGAAAAAGATAATGGAATTACCTGAAGGCATTATTGAAGTAATAGGCACTGATATCTTTGATATGAAATCTTTAGAGGAAATACGAAAGTATTTCAAATAATCTTATATTTATAAAACAAAACATAAAAGCTCCACCCCTATTTATCATAGAGATGGAGCTTTTAAAATTATTCTGTTTTACTTATACTAGATAACACAAGTCCCTTATTATGATCTAATGCCCAACTAATTCCCCAATCATTTTGGAATATTAAGAGGTTTCTATCTTTTAGATCTTTTACCTTTCTTGTATCTGATGTAAGATTTAAAGTACTTGGGTCTAAATCCTCATCTTCAATCCATCTAATATATCTATAAGAAAGTCTATCCATTTTAATTTCAACATTATATTCATTATTAAGTCTGTATTCTAAAACTTCAAATTGAAGAACACCAACAACTCCGACTATAATCTCCTCCATGCCAATGTGAAGCTCCTTAAATACCTGGATGCCTCCTTCTTGAGCAATTTGAGTTACACCCTTAATAAATTGCTTTCTCTTCATTGTATCCTCAGGCCTAACTCTTGCAAAATGTTCTGGTGCAAAAGATGGGATTCCTGCGAATTTGAATTTCTTTGATGGCGAGCAAAGAGTATCTCCTATTGAAAATATACCTGGATCAAATACTCCAATAATATCTCCTGCATATGCCTCTTCAATAATCTCTCGATCTTGAGCCATGAATTGTTGAGGTTGTGCAAGCTTTAGCTTCTTGCCCCCTTGCATATGCATAACTTCCATACCCTTCTTAAACTTACCTGAACAAATTCTCATAAAGGCAATTCTATCTCTATGTGCCTTATTCATATTAGCTTGAATCTTAAATACAAAAGCTGAAAATTTCTCATCATAAGGATCTATCTCTCCAACACTTGAATCTCTTGGAAGAGGTGATGTTGTCATCTCTAAGAAATGCTCAAGAAATGGCTCAACTCCAAAGTTAGTAAAGGCAGAACCAAAGAATACTGGTGTAAGTTCTCCATTTCTTATCTGCTCTACATGAAAGTCATCTCCAGCCATATCTAAAAGTTCAACGTCTTCAATTAATTTTTTATGAAGATCCTGTCCTAATATGTCCCCAAACTTTTCATCTTTAAGATCACCCTCTATAACTGCAACTTGAGTTTGCCCATGATGTCCAGCGTTAAATGCTAAGATTCTTTTATTATCTCTTTCATATATTCCCTTAAAATCCTTACCTGAACCTATTGGCCAGTTCATTGGATAAGTTTTTATTCCTAGTTCCTTCTCTATATCATCAAGTAACTTAAATGGATCTTCTGCATCTCTATCCATCTTATTTATTAAGGTGAATATAGGAATTTCTCTTAAAGCACAAACTTGAAATAATTTTCTAGTTTGATCCTCCACGCCCTTAGCTGCATCCATAACCATTACTGCTGAATCTGCTGCCATAAGTGTTCTATATGTATCCTCTGAGAAATCTTGATGTCCTGGTGTATCTAATATGTTGATACAATGACCCTTATAATTAAATTGTAGTACTGATGAAGTAACAGATATACCTCTTTGCTTTTCTATTTCCATCCAGTCAGAAACTGCATGTTTAGTTGCTTTTCTTCCCTTAACTGATCCTGCAAGTCTTATAGCTCCTCCATATAATAAAAACTTCTCCGTTAATGTAGTCTTACCTGCATCTGGATGAGAGATTATTGCAAAGGTTCTTCTCTTTTTAATTTCATTTATATAATCAGACAAAGTTAATTCCTCCTCTAATGTAATTATCAATTTATATGACTTTAGCCGCCAAATTTATGTAGTTATTATATAACTATAATTACCTCTTTATACGACTTTTTATTATAACATAAATAGTTGATTAAAGCCCTACTTTTTAATGTAAATTAAAAAAGGTTCTACAGTATTGATAGTTCTATCAAAAAGACCACGAAGCGACTACAGTCTCATCTTTACCTAAAGGTTTTTTCTCATCATAATCCTGAAAACCAGTTGTATCATTACCTTGATCATCTTCTCTCTTAGTGAAATCAAAGATCTTCTCTTTTTTCTTCTTTTTATTTATTGTCGTATTTTTCTTAGTTTCCAAACGTAAAGAAATATTGTCTTTCACCTTAATACTAGGCCTATCCTTACTCATATTATCAACTTTGTTAATGCTACTACTAGTACTTTCTAAATTTTCTTTAGCCTGGGTTTTAATAACTTCAACTTCATCTTGACTTATTTTTTCTTTCACCTTAATATTTTGATGTTTTGCAAAATTCTTAACTCTATAAACATTAACTTCATTAAGTTCAACCATTTCTAATTCTATAAATGTATCTAAGGCTAACTTAATTTGCCTACAGTCTCTATTAAATTCTATTGCTAAAGTTTCAATAGTATATGGAAGGTTTTTTGACATATATAAATCGCCTTCTCGATTAACCTTGCCAGCTAAATTTATAAGTCTACTCCAAATATACTGAATAAGATCCCTTTCAGGCCTTGTATCAATTATTTTTAATTTTATATTGTCATACATATCAACTCTTAATTTTACAACTTTTCTTTCTATCATAATAATCCTCCTAGAATTTATTTTTTTATTATTATATCTACATAAGATATATATGCTTTACTTAATAATATCGCAGTAAATACAATAACTTTTTTCTATTAAATTTCTACAAATTTTTCCTTTTGATTGGATTTTAAGAGAAAATAAAAAAGATACTACATCCTAGGAGATGTAATATCTTTTATAAAATAAATTTTGTTATTTGTTTCTATATTTCAAGTTCAGGAATTAAAGACTCATCTATAATCCTTCCAAAATGAGTATATTGCTCATCAATTTTTAACATTCTTTCAATAAATCTTCTAGGTTATCTTCCATATTTAAAGTATCTTCAAAAGTAATTTTTGGTTGCACAACTATAGCCACATCAATGTCGCTTCTATCTTTCACCCAATCACAGGTTCCATAACTTCCAAATTGAATTACACTAATTATCTTATCATCCATGCTCTCAAGATTCTTTTTTAATTCTTCTTTATACATGATGCACTCACCTCTTTAATTACATTAAATTATAACTTATAAATACATTTAAAACTACTTGTATTATTTGATTGAGTCAAGTAAAAGTGGGCAACTATTTTATTTTTTTAAGTATAGACAATCCATAAATTTCTAATCAAAAATGAAAAACTCCACTAAATCTATATTTAGTGAAGTTCTGTAAGCTTAATACTATATTCATTAAGAATTGCTTCAACCTGTGTTTGTTGTTTCAATACCCAGCCAATCACATCTGTTAGGTTATTACCATTTGTAACTTCTATATACTGCGAATGACTTTGGCTAATCCAATTAGAACGTTAGCAGGAATTAAGTCTTTAGTTTCATCTATAACTGAGTAATATATGCCATTTGAAAGTACTCCTGTGAGGGCTATTGTGAGAGGCTTGCCTTGAGCTTGCTCTTCGTCGCCTTTCGTCGGTCTTCGTCGCCTTTCGTCGGTCATCTATTTTTTAGTGCATACTTTACCTTATTACCATCACCTAATTTTTCTATTTTTTCTTTCTTCATAAGACTATTGAATAGCCTTACACTTTTATGTTTTTTTAAATGTAATTCTGTTCTACAAAGTAAATTAGTAATAAATCCATTCTTAACTATGTAGTTAAGAATCCTAGTTTCATCATCATCCAATATCACATCAAAGTCTAGTTTAGCCTTATCATTCTTTGTATCACTTAAAGTATCAATATTAAACATACTACAAAGATGATATTTAGTTCCTCTTCCAACACCATCTGTTTCCAAAAATCCTTTATCTACTAATGAGGATAGTATCTTATTACTATTTACTGTATGAGTGTCTAATAGCTGTTGTAATCTATTATTAGTTACATATTCCTCTTGCTCTGCAGCTACTAAAGCCATTACTTCATCTTTACTTAATTTTGAATATTTTTCTTTAAGCCCTGATTTAAGTTTTTTAATACTTTTTTCAGGTAATATTGATGTTGTTTTTAAAGTAAGTGTAATACTATCTGGATTATAGCTTTCTTCTAAATCAGGAACTATCCACTTTTGTTCTCTCCATGCTAAATGAATATTTTCAAGGCCTGAACCAGCTCTCTCACCAACTCCTAATAAATTAAACATCTTAAAAATATTTTCATTTCTTGGATCACTAATTCCACCTTTAAGGGCTTCTTCTCTTGTTATTCGTAGATTTCCCGGATTAAAAAATTTAAAATAAGTTTTTCCTTTTTCAATCACAATTCCTCTTGGTAGTCTATAATCTGAATGTATAATTGTATTTGCAACTGCTTCTCTAACGGCCTTATGAACTCTTGTATCTTCTTGTCTTATTCCATCAATAGTTCTAAACGGTATGTTTAAATTATCCGTTACTTTATTTATAATCTTAAAATAAAAATCAAATAAATTTCCAGACCATGTTCCGTCAGATGATATAACTCTATAATCCCATCTAACTTCATCTGAAATTTTCTCTCTATAATCTAGAAAATACTTAGGAAATTCATCTATAATGGATCTTTCTTCTCCAAACATCAAAAGACCAGCTGCAGTTATTCCTTCTTTTCCTGATTTTCTATCTTTTCCATAAGCGCCTATTTTATAAAGAAAAGTTTTATTATCTAATGATAGCCATGGATGTTGTGATTTTAACGCGCCTAATCTATTTCTGAAACTATTTACAGTATCAATATTTAGGTCTTCTATTCCAAATCCATCTATAATAACACTATCTTGTGATGTCTCCCCTTGATCTGCTAGCATTCTTTTTATCTCTTCACTAGAGCACTTATAATCCCCAGAATAATTTCTTCTAAATGTTCCCAAACTTTTAGATTCTCTATTAAATGGATTTTCACCGATATATACTGGTCTTTGTCTTCTATCTGCCTTTGGTACATTTATTATTACTATTGTTTTGTCCTCAATTGCTCTAACCTCAACAGAATTGTTACTTAATATATTAGAACTCACTTTTTTAGAATTATTTAAATTGTCCCATAAGTCCTTAATAATATTTTCAGAGTTTTCTACTCCAACAGGATAAAATTTTCCCTTCTCTTCCTTCACCCCAAGAAGAATTCTTCCACCATTAGTATTTGCAAAAGCTGAATAAGTCTCCCATAGATCTTTAGGCAATCCCCCTGCAGCTTTCTTACATTCAATTTCATCATTTTCAACTAGCGAAAATATATCAAGCTCCATAACCTCTCATCCCTCCATTCCATAACCTCATATTTTATTATGTCTCACATACATAATAAAATTTATAAATAACTATACTTTATTTTAACATTAAATTGAATAGGAAAACATGTCCTTATATCATATTTAATCTTTAATTTAATTACTTTATTCATATCAAATATCTTCACCTAAATAACTATCTATATACCAAAATAGATTACTATAATATAATTATTGCCATTTATAAGAACATAAATTCTTTACATTGTAAATCTGCTTGTATTATTTCTATACTTTCGCAGAAACTATATCTAAGAATATAAAGGAGGAATTACTTATGATTAAAACAAACATATACATACCAAAGGTTACACTAGAATTATATAGTGAAGAAAATAAACTAACAAATTCTGCTCCAAATGAAATCCCTTATGATGAAGTCACTAATGTTTTATCCGACGATACGGATACTAATCCATTTGGATATGAAGAGTGTAATATTATGAATATGATTAATTAGAGAAAGAGCTAACTAAAAAGAATCATATCGCATTTAATAATGCGATATGATCCTTTTCTTATATCTATTTAACTGCTTTAATTCTAGCTATTTCATAGCAATTTTCCTTAGTTACTATCTCAACATCTTTTAAGTTTTCTAATCTATTTAATACTGATGTTTTAAATTCAGTTAAATCAGCCGTTTGTTCAACTACCGCATCAAGTTTCTTTTCAATTCTTTTTTGACCACCTTCTAAATTATCAATTCTAGTTACAACATCATCAAATCTAGTTACAATTCTTTTTTGACCATCTTCTAAATTATCAATTCTAGTTACAATTTCTTTTTGGCCTTCTTGTATTGATTTTAAAATGTCCAAAATTTCTTTCTCCATGCTTAAATCACTTCCTTATTTATATTACTCATACTATAACTTTATTTTATCATTATTCTTATTTTATTTAAATAGCTATTATATTATAATTATTACCATTTGTACGAACTCATATTCTCAAATATTTCAAATTCATTTCAAACTACTTGTATTATTTTTATACTTTTGCAGAAACTATATTGAAGAACACAAAGGAGGAATTATTTATGACTAAGACACACATATACCTACCAAAGGTTAGGACAAATTCTTATCCACAAAATAAAGAGCTAAGAAGCTATGCTTCAGATGGAAGTTCAACTATGCTTCCTAATCCTGCTATAGATGACATTGCAGCAAATAATATAGCTTGCCAAGAATTTGATTACACTGAAAGTTTAGTTGATGAAGGCACTAATATTTTGCCTGATGATAACAATATGATGGCTCATGCTGACACTATGATGGCACCTGATTATGAAGAGTATAATATTATGCCTGATAATAAATTAGAGGGAGACAAATAATAAGTGGCTTCGCCACAGTTGAAAATTGAAAGTTGACACCCAAAGGGCGTCCCTGTGGACACCCTTGGGCGTCCCTTTCAGGGGAGTTGAAAGTTAATGGATAAAATCTCTTCGAGATTTTTGGAATTCTAAATTTCAACTTTCAATTTTCAACTCATATTAATCCACATTTTCAAAGCATATTCTAAATATTATCCTCAAACCCTGATGTTTCCTATAACTTCTTAATTAATTATCTTATTAACTTCTTTTCTTTTAATGTTAGTATAAAAAAGTGGACACAATACAAGTTTAAATATCAAACTATATTTAAGAGAAAGGTTGTGTGTCTGCATGAGAATTACAAGAAAGCGATATAACGAAGATAGATTCAGAAGAAAATCTGAAGCTAAAGAAACAAAACGAACGACTTGCTATGAAAAATTAAATATTACACCAAAGGCGGCAGAACTGTAGAAAATGAAAACTACGAAGCTGAAATATATAAACCTTACAATAAGTATACATTAAAGTTATTTATTCAACTATTTCAATATGATTAAGGATTCCGATTTCATTTCATAGTGTGATTTTTACCTTTTCCAACAAATAGCATTGCCCAAACAATAAATGATACAGATGAAATAACATAAGCAAAAGTTCCAAATTTCGGTCCCAATGCTAAAAATATTCCACCTAAACAAAGAAGAAAAATGTTCAAAAACCTGCGTTTATTCATTAAAAAACCTCCTATTTTTATATTACTATATCCTTTAGTATATCTTTATTTGAAATAATATACAAATGAGATTGACTAATAGAATTAACTTCTTTTCTTCTTATCGTACTTGCCATAATTTATAATTTGTATATATAATGTAGAGAGACAAAATAAATTTAAAATACAGGAGGAGAAGTCATGGCAATTTTAGTTTGTGGAGGGGCTGGCTACATAGGAAGTCATATGGTAGCTGAGCTTTTGGAAAATAATGAAGACGTTGTTATCTTAGATAACTTAGAGAAAGGTCACAAAGATGCTCTTTTAGGGGGTAAGCTTTATATCGGGGATCTAAGAGATAAGGAAATTTTAAATAAGGTTTTTACAGAAAATAATATTGATTCAGTTATAGATTTCGCTGCCTATTCATTAGTTGGTGAGAGTATGACAGAACCTTTGAAATATTTTAACAATAATGTATACGGTACAATAAGTCTTTTGGAATCTATGAGGGAGCATAATGTTAAGTACATCGTCTTCTCATCAACTGCTGCTACTTATGGAGAACCAAAAGTTATTCCAATTTCTGAGGACAATGATACTATTCCAACTAATCCCTATGGAGAATCTAAACTTTTAGTTGAGAAGATTTTAAGATGGTGTGATAGTGCCTATGGAATTAAGTACACTGCTCTAAGATATTTTAATGCAGCTGGTGCTCATATTAATGGTAAGATTGGTGAAGATCATTCTCCTGAATCACATCTAATTCCTTTAATTTTACAGGTAGCTTTAGGTCAAAGAGATAAAATAATGCTTTTTGGAGATGATTACGATACAGAGGATGGAACCTGTGTCCGAGATTATGTTCATGTTACTGATTTAGCTAAAGCACATTCTTTAGCACTTAAAAGATTAAAGAATGGTGGAGATAGTACAGCTTATAATCTTGGTAATGGTACTGGCTTCTCTGTTAAAGAGGTAGTTGATGTAGCAAGAAAGGTAACTGGCCATGAAATTCCAGCCGAAATTGCTCCAAGACGTGCCGGAGATCCAGCAACTTTAATAGCAACTTCTGAAAGAGCTGTTAAAGAACTAGGCTGGACACCCGAATTCAACCAACTTGAAACTATAATAAGCAGTGCTTGGAATTGGCACAAAGCTAATCCTACAGGTTATAGTAAGTAAGTTGAAAGTTGACACCCGTTGGGCGCCCCTTGCGGGGAATTGAAAGTTGAAAATTATATATAACATCATTTCCCATTAACCAGAAGAAAGCCACTTTACCTCTAAATATTATAGGTAAAGTGGCTTTTTTAGTTTAAAATTAAAAAATCCAAACTCTCAATTTTCAACTCTCAATTCGCCCAAAGGGTGCCTCCCAACTCTCAACTTTCAACTATCAATTTTCAACTATCAACTGCCCCCAAAGGGCGGCAAGCTTATGTTGCCAAGTATGACATTTCGTTTTGCTCCTGTTGCTGCTGCTACATTTGAGGTCTTCTTATTTAAAGTCTCATTTCCTAATATAGCAAAGGCTATTGCCTCTTTTGCATCTGATGAATATCCTATCTCATCTTGAGTGAATACATCTATTCCTTTAAGTCCATCTTTAATTAATTGTATTAAAACCTTATTATGTGTGCCTCCACCAGCTAGCAAGACCTTATCTAGCTTAGTCTTTGGCAAAACAAATTTCTTATAACTATCAACTATTGAGAATGCTGTGTAGGCAGTAACTGTCTTTACAATATCCTCAGGCTTAATATCCTTAAACTTTTCAAGAAGATTTTTCACAAAGTCCTCACCAAAATCTTCTCGTCCTGTAGTCTTTGGAGGTGTCTTCTTTAAATAAGGATGGTCCATTAAGTTCTTTAACATCCCTTCATTAATATTACCTGTTTTTGCAATATCACCATTCTTATCATAACTTACATTAAAAAGTCTACTACAAACCTCATCAATAATCATATTACCAGGGCCTGTATCAAAGGCAAATATTTCATCAATATTTCTTTTTGCTGGAATAACTGTAACATTTCCTATTCCACCTATATTCTGAAATGCAATAGTTTCCCCACGTCCTCCATATAATATATATTCACTATAGGGAACTAAAGGGGCTCCTTCACCGCCTGCAGCCATGTCCATAGTTCTAAAATTAGAAATAACCTTTAAATTATTCTCATATGCAATTACACTTGGCTCACCAATTTGCAAAGTCGATGGAATTATACTTCCCTTGCCTTTAGGTATATGATAAATAGTTTGTCCATGCGATGCTACAAAATCAATTTTTTCAACAGAGACTTTAGCCTCTTCACATATATGTTGAACAGCCTTGCTAAACAAATAACCAAGCTTAAAATTCAAACTACATATAAGCTCCACTGAAGATTCTTCAACTGAACATGCTCTTTTTATCTCAGCTTTTATCTCCTTTGGCATCTCATAAGTATTAAATTTCACAAGTTTAACCTTTGTCTCAAATTCGCTGCCTTCTATATCTACTAAAGCCGCATCTACACCATCTAAAGAGGTTCCAGACATTAATCCAATACAGTACATGATTCATCTTCCTTTCCAAACTTAGCAATAAGACAAGCTCCTACATCAGGAGAAAATTTAGGTGCTCTAAGCTTTGCCCTTTTATCCAAATAATCTGTAAGGGGCCCTAATATTAAATCGCCTGCCTTAAATACTCCTCCAATATAAGATACATTAACCTGTTCTCCATGAAAATCCTTTATTAATGTATTTACAAGAGCTGCTAATTCAAATGCTGCTTCCTTAAAAATCTTTATAGCATTCTGATCTCCTTGTTTAGCTGCTTCAGTACAAATCTTAGAAAGTTTAGCAATTTCTCGTCTACTATTTCTAATTTCATTATTTACATATACAATTAAGTCATAATCATTATCAATCTTCAATTCCTCTTTCATAAGATAATATAAAGGGCCTTTTTCAAACCTTCCATCAGCTTCTTTAGAGAAATATTCTATAGTCTTTTTCCCAATCCAATAGGCAGAACCTTCATCTCCAATGGAATGCCCCCAGCCCCCTGCTCTTCTATTTTCTCCATTGTTTATTGCATAAGCTATAGATCCTGTTCCAGAGATAATTACTATGCCATCCTCTTTATTCAAAGCTCCAGCACGAGCAATATGGACATCACTATAAACAACATAATTTATGCCACTTGATATTTCTTTCAATGCTTTATCTATTTCTCTATTTATCTTTTCAACTTTCCCATATCCAGCAAGACCAAGGCAAACACAATTTATAGCATTTTTACTTATTGAATTGCTTTTTATTAAACTCTCTATGCCTTCCTGAATAATTCTACCCATTCCTCTAAGTCCTACTTGATTATGATGGCAAGCTCCTCGCTCAATAGTTTCAATGATATTTTCTTCTCTATCCATAAGCGAGAAACTTGTCTTTGTTCCTCCTCCATCTACGCCAATATAGTACATATTTTTTTCCTCCGTATTTTTACTTTATCTCATTAAAGTTGAATTTCTGCCAAGGCTTAATCAAGTCAAGTAAGAATATTTCATCTTCTCTAATTCTAGCTACAACATTTGATTTTCCATTATTCTTCATATCCCTAACTGCTATTTCAACTTCTCCTGCATAATGCCCATATTCACTACTTTCTATTACAATATCACCACGTCTAATTATTTCGGGTGTATTAAATACTTTGAAATTATGACCTTTATACTTAAGTCTACTTTGTGTTGATCTAATTATATTATCTGAGAAATCTCCTCTATTAAAATGCATCTCATCAAATAATATCTTTTTCTCAACTTCAGGTATATCCTTCTCAAGAGTTATATCAAAAGTTACCATATCTTTTCTCATATCTGAAATTTTCTTAAGTTCGTCCTCTGTAGGATAACAATTTGAAATAATTATATCATCTATATCCCCTATTGCTATAAGATGTTTAACTTGAACCTCTATTGGTAAATTCCTATGAATCTCAAGTGTAGGTAATCCTTCTCTAACTGGCCAAGGTCCGAAAGTATCTTTATTGTTACTGGATACAAATGCAGCTGTTCTAAGTCCATATTTCTTAAACCTTTGTGTACATTTTATAAAATGCTCATAATTTAACCCACTATATCTATGAGGATAAAAGTTATGACAAGCTATTAAGTTATATTTATTAGGCATATAATTCATTATTGTATCAATATAATTTGTATCATTACTCATATTAATTTCGATCTTTAGCCCCTGAGGATTAAAACTCATAAGAGCTTCTTCTGAACCTGAAAATCCTTGATCTAATCTTACTCCATCTGCTTCTATTTCCTTGAAAAATGATAAATCTCCATAACTTATGTCTAAATCCTTAAAAACTCTAGGATTAACATCTACTATTATCTCAAACCCCTTTTCATGGGCATAATGATTAATTTTTTTAAATTTCTTTATAATAATCTCTTTTGAATCGGTTACAGATAAAAGACAAGAGAATATTCTACTAAAACCATATTTCTGTGCTTTATCAATATAATCAAATATTTCTTTTTCTGTAGATTGTTCTTCATAAATTGATATTCCTAATTTCCTCATTTTTATCATCCTTTCATTATTATACTTCTACTTTTATTTCTCTATCATACCTCTTTTTGCTCTTCTAAGACTAATTTCTTGTCGTACATCTTAACAAAGGGAAAGTATATTATTACAGATAATACTATTAATCCTAAGCTTAAGACTATAGCTCTCCAATCTCCACCAGTTGCTAAAAATGCTCCAATAGGTCCTGGCAATGTCCATGGTGCTATTACTGTTACCGGATTAACTAGTCCAGCACTTGTTGCAAACCATGCTATTATTCCGCATACAATAGGAGTTATTACAAAAGGTATTATAAGTATTGGGTTAAGCACTATTGGTGCTCCATATATTAATGGTTCATTTATATTAAATATACTTGGTGCAAGTGCACTTTTTCCTAAAGTTCTAGCATATTTAGATTTTGTAATTACTGCAAGCAATATTGCAAGTCCTATAGTACAACCTGAACCACCAATCCATATAAACCATTGATAAAAAGGTTCAGCTCCTATTCCAGGTATTGCATTTCCTGCAGCGGCTGCTGCTGTATTAGCATCCAAGATTTGTAGCCATATAGGTCTTGCAAGAGATCCTATTATAGACATACCATGGATACCAAAACTCCAGAAGAATGTAGTTAAGAATACTAATATTATAACTGATGGCAAACTATCTGTAGCTGAAACTAATGGTGTCATTACAGTTTGAATAGCTGTATGCCAATTGAAATTCAAGAAATAAGATATTGATCCAATTACAAATATTATTAATGCTGTTGGTGTTAATGCTTCAAAAGACCTTGCAACAGCTGGTGGTACTTCCTCTGGCATTTTAATTCTAAATCCCTTAGTTGTTGTAAATCTTAAAACTTCAACTGCGAATATAGATACAATTATACCTACAAACATTCCGGCTCCACCTAGGTTTTTCATTGGTATTACAAAACCTAAGCCCTCTACAGCTTGTGGCACAATAGTTAACATAAATGCAATTGCAGATAATATTCCACCTGTAACTCCATCTAAATCATAAGATCTAGCTAAACTATAGCCAATACCCCAGGTAGCATATATGGTCATTATGTACATTGTCATACGATAAGGTAAAAGTATGGTTGCTGCATTTGCTTTTAAGAAAATAGATACTCCCCAAGTCTCAGGTAATGGTGGATTTGCGATTATAAGAAATAATGATCCAACTATAATTAATGGTAATGTGGCAATTATTCCGTCACGTACTGCATGAAGATGTCTCTGTCCTGCTAATCTCCCCATTGGCTCTGAAAGTCTCTTGTCTAAAAAATTAGTAATTTTCTCTAACATAATATTAACCTCCTATATATTTTGATTTATATATAACTTCCTAGGTATACCCAGAAAAAAGATATGATTAAAAATATTACTCCAAATCCTAAATATGTGTACCAAAACTTTTTACATTTCCCTCTTTTGGTTTCAATAAAAAATCTACTATAGGCTAAGGCACCACCTAAAATTATTCCGCTTCCTAAAACTATAGATATATCTCTATCAATTCCAACTAAAGACAGTAAAAATGGTACAATGAAAGTTGCTAAAGCCCCTGCTGCAACCAAAACAAATGCACTCTTAAAACTAAAAGTTGGGATATCATAATCAGTTTTTCCCATTGCCATATTCTTCTTAACAACTTTACTCATAACATTCCCTCCTCAACTATCAACTGCTCAACTGCTTAACTGTTCCCAAAGCATCTCTTATTCTTCCATTATTCTTATTTAATATCATTACGCTTTCTTCCATATTATTATTTGAAAGAATCATAAAAATAGCTACTTTAACATCCTTATTACTTTCTATAAATGCCTTTTCTGCTTGCTCTCTAGTACAGCTTGTACAATCTATTATTATGCTTTTTGCTCTTTCAACTAGCTTTTCATTTGTTGCTTTAACATCTATCATAAGATTCCTATAAACCTTACCAAGCTTTATCATAACTGTTGTTGAAATCATATTTAATATCATCTTTTGTGCTGTCCCAGATTTCATCCTTGTTGAACCAGTCACAACTTCAGGCCCAACTAAAACTTCAATTGCTACTTCTGAAAGCTTAGATATAGCTCCATTTTTCACACAACATATTGAAACTGTAGTAGCTCCAATGGTTTTTGCATACCCCAAAGCTCCAATAACATAAGGGGTTCTTCCTGAGGCTGCAATTCCAACTATTGCATCGTTTTCATTAAGTTGTACTTTTTTTAAATCTTCATAAGCTAATTCCTTAGAATCCTCTGCCCCTTCTTTTGCCTTAAACATAGCATCATTTCCACCTGCTATAATTCCTTGCACGAAAGTATCTTCAACTCCATAAGTTGGTGAACATTCTACGGCATCCAAAACTCCAAGTCTACCAGAAGTTCCTGCTCCTATGTATATTAGTCTTCCTCCATTTTTTAGCTTTTTATAAATTTTATCAACAGCTAATTGTATATTATCAAGTTGCTTCTCTACTGCTTTTGCTATTGTTTTATCTTCATCATTTATTAGTTTTAATATATCTAAGGTTCCTAGTTTATCAATATTAAGACTATTAGCATTAATCTTTTCTGTATCTAAAATATCTAAATCGATTTCCATAAACTGCTCTCCTCCCTTTGATTATATTATACTATACTTAAAATATTATTTCAATGATTATTGTATTTATTTGAAATAAAGTTTTACTATTAACATAAAAAAGAAACTTAACATACTACTCTATTAGTACATTAAGTTTCTTACAAATAAAACTCCAACAGATACTTTATTAGCATCCATTGAAGTTTTATTATTTACGGTTTAATAAACTGCTTATTTTTCATATCAGGATTTCTCTTCTTATCACTGAATAATGCAAAAAATATACCTGGCAAAAGAATTACAGCGCTCATTTTAAATGTAAAACTAAAAGCTTTAACAGTATAGGTCAAAAAGGTATCTTGGATATTAGGTACTATTTTTTTTATTTCTTCCTTTTGAGCTTCAAAACTTTCTTTGATTTTATTTTCAGCCATCGCTGTAGAAGATGCTAGTACAGCAGTTTCTTCTTTATCAATTGTGTTTAATATTTCTGAAAGACTAACGCTTTTATCACTACCTGCTTTTATAGAAGAAATCATCTGTAGCTTGGTTTCATTATCAAATACAATGTCCTTCTGTATTGTTTCCACAGCAGAGTCTTTGGCATCAGATATCTGGGTAGTCATATTTGATGTAAATATAGTTAAAAATAAGGCAACTCCAAGTACAGTTCCAAGTGTTCTTGTCATGTTACTTATTCCAGAAGCTATTCCTATTTTATCTACAGGAACGTTAGCAATTGTAGAACCTATTAGTGTTGCCATACTAAGGCCCGTACCAGCACCAGCAACAATTAATCTTAAAATAATCTCTGTATTTGAAGAATTTTGAGTAAGAGAACTATTTAAGTAGCAGGAGGCACACAGCAAAAGAAGTCCCAATGCACTAAGAAATCTGCTTCCTAATTTTTTTGTCAAAATAGCAGCTAATATTGAAAAAATCATTGAACATAAGGACATAGTTGAAATAATAAGTCCTGCTGACAATTGATTTAATCCTTTAACCTGAATTAGGAAAAAAGATAGAAAAAAGGAACCAGACATCATACCAAGCCCCAGTAAGAATAGAGAAATTGAGCCGTTAGTAAATTGTACGGATTTAAATAAACTAAGTGGAAGCATGGGCTCCTTAACCTTTAGTTCTATAATAATAAATAGTATAAGGGCTATAGCGAAAGCAGCAAAGAGAGAAAGTATAAAGCTTGAAGTCCAGCCTTTTTCATTAGCCTTTATTAAGTAAGCGGTTAATAACTCGTCACGTTGACAGTCATTAACCGCTTATTTTCAATCCTTTTTATTTAAATAGCATTCAGCAGGAAGATTACTCCATGGAAATAGTGATTTAAATAAATCTGGATCAT